>NZ_JBIWKB010000068.1:19015-48898 GCF_044765425.1 Streptomyces sp. NPDC102462
GCCGCCCGGGTTTCAGGGGCGCGGGGAACTGCGCGCTCAGCCACGACGAATGCCGCACCCGCCGACCCGCAAACCGAGGCACCCCGTCAGGCGCCCCCGGCCCCACGCCGGCCTCCTGGGCGCCGCCCGGGTTTCAGGGGCGCGGGGAACTGCGCGCTCAGCCACGACGAATGCCGCACCCGCCGACCCGCAAACCGAGGCACCCCGTCAGGCGCCCGCCGACACACCGCCGCGCTCCGCGTCGGACCCCTCGGCGCCAGTGGAGGGGGCCTGGGGCAGCGGCCCCACGGTGCCGGCCGGCGCGGCCGCCGTGCGGCGCGGCAGACGGGACCGCAGCACCCGTACCCAGCCCAGGGCGAGCAGCGCCGCCAGGGCCGCGAAGGGCAGCACCGCACCCAGGGCCAGGGCGATCCAGCGCAGCATCGTGACGAAGACGTGCCAGCCGCCGGACACCGCGTCCAGGAATCCGGGGGTGTCGTCCTTCGCCGTCTCCTTCTCCGGCGCCTCCGTCAGCGTCAGGGTGATGGTCGCGAGGCTCGTGCGGTCCTTCAGGGACGCCTGCTGGGCGAGCAGCGCCTCCAGGTCGGCCTCGCGGCTGCTCAACTCCCGTTCCAGGGTGACCACGTCGCTGAGCCGGCCCGCCCGGTCCATCAGCTCGCGGATCCGCGCCACGCTGGCCCGCTGGGAGGCGATGCGGCTGTCCACGTCCACGATCTGGTCGGTGACGTCCTCGGCCCCCGCGGTGCGCGAGATCAGCCTGCCCGTGCCCTGGAGGTCGGCGAGGACCTTGTCGTACGCGTCGGTGGGCACGCGCAGGACCACTCGGGTGCGCTCATGCCCCCCGGCGCCCCGGCTGGTGCGCTCCCGGCCGACGAAGCCCCCCGCGCCCTCGGCGGCGGTGCGGGCCTCGTCCAGCGCCTTGGGCACGTCCTTGACCCGCACGGTCAGCGAGGCGGTACGGACGATGTGCTCGACGGTGATCCGGGGCCCCTTCGGGGCCGTCTTGGCGGTGTCCGGCCGACCCGGCCCGCCGGCCTCGCCGACCGTGTCGGAGCCGGCGGCCGTACCCCGCTGGGCCGCGCTCTTCGCGGCGGCCTTGTCGTCGCCGCTGCTCGCGGTGTCGGCGGCCCCGCAGCCGGTCAGCGTGACGGCGGCGGCCAGCAGGATGCCGGCCAGGGCGGGCACGGGGCGTACGGAGCGTGGTGTGCGCATGTGGCGGTTCCCCCCAAGGGTTGGTGCAAGGGTTCATGACAATGACGCTCCTTCGACGCCGGACCCGGGCGGGACGTTGGCGTGGCACGGTCCCGATGAGGTCACGGTCACGACGCGAGCCGGAAACGAGGCGCCGGTCGGGCCGTCGGCGGTGTCTGAGAGGGTGGACTCATGAACGGATCGGGTACGGACACGGGCCATGTCGTCGTCATCGGAGCCGGGATCGCGGGACTGGCGGCAGCACACCGGCTGCTGGACCGCGGGGCGCGGGTGACCGTGCTGGAGGCGGCGGACCGGGTCGGCGGAAAGCTGCTGCCCGGCGAGATCGCGGGCGTGCGGGTGGACCTGGGCGCCGAGTCGATGCTGGCCCGCCGGCCGGAGGCGGTGACCCTCGCGCGCGAGGTGGGCCTCGCGGACCGGCTGCGCACACCGGCCACCACGACCGCCTCGATCTGGACCCGGGGCGCGCTGCGCCCCATGCCCAAGGGACATGTGATGGGCGTGCCCGGCACGGCGTCCGCGCTGACCGGCGTGGTCTCCGAGGAAAGCCTCGCGCGCATCGACCGCGAGGCCGGCCTGCCGCGCACCGAGACCGGCGACGACGTGGCGGTCGGGGAGTACGTGGCGGCGCGGCTCGGCCGCGAGGTCGTCGACCGCCTGGTCGAGCCCCTGCTCGGCGGGGTGTACGCGGGCGACGCGTACCGCATCTCGATGCGCGCGGCCGTCCCCCAGCTGTTCCAGGCCCTGCAGACCCATGACTCCCTCACCGCAGCGGTCCGCGACCTCCAGGCGCGGACCGCTGCGGACCCGCGGCCCGGTCCGGTCTTCCAGGGCATCGAGGGCGGGGTGGGCCGGCTGCCGCTCGCGGTCGCCGAGGCCGTGCGGGCCCGCGGCGGCGCCGTCCTCACCTCGACAGCGGTGACGGAGCTGCGCCGGGAGGCGGCGGGCGGCTGGCGGGTGGTCGCCGCCGACCGGGTGCGGCACGCGGACGCCGTCGTGGTCGCGGTGCCCGCGCCCGTCGCCGCCGGCCTGCTGGCCGCCGAGTCCCCCGGCGCCGCCGCCGAACTGCGGGCCGTCGAATACGCCTCCATGGCCCTGGTCACCCTCGCCTACCGGCGGGACGCCGTCACCCTCCCCGAGGGCAGCGGCTTCCTCGTACCCCCCGTCGACGGGCACACCGTCAAGGCGTCCACCTTCGCCTCCCGGAAGTGGGGCTGGATCGCCGAGGAGGACCCGGGGGTGATGGTGCTGCGCACCTCCGTCGGGCGGTACGGCGAGACGGAGATCCTGGGCCGCGAGGACGCCGACCTCATCGATGTCTCCCGGCACGATCTGCGCGAGGCCACCGGTCTGACCGCAGAGCCCCTTGAGACCCGGGTCACCCGCTGGACCGAGGCCCTGCCCCAGTACCCCGTCGGCCACCACGCGCGCGTGGCCCGCATCCGCGAGCACGTGGCCAAGCTCCCGGGCCTCGCGGTGTGCGGCGCCCAGTACGACGGCGTCGGCATCCCCGCCTGCGTCGCGAGCGCCGAGGCCGCCGTTGACCGGCTCGCGGGCGACCTGCGCGGGGGCGGCGCCGCCGGCGCTGAGCCGACCGCCCACCCGGTGCACGGCCCGCGGAGCGGAGCGGGAGAATAGGCACATGAGTGACGACGCCCCCACCACCGAGTCCGGCAGGATCCCCAACAAGGGCAAGCTGGCCAAGGACCTCAACGAGGTCATCCGCTACACGCTGTGGTCCGTCTTCCGGCTGAAGGACGCGCTGCCCGAGGACCGCACCGGCTACGCCGACGAGGTCCAGGACCTGTTCGACCAGCTCGCCGCCAAGGACGTGACGATCCGCGGCACCTACGACATCTCCGGGCTGCGCGCCGACGCCGACCTCATGATCTGGTGGCACGCCGAGACCAGCGACCAGCTCCAGGAGGCGTACAACCTCTTCCGCCGCACGAAGCTGGGCCGCGCGCTGGAGCCGGTGTGGTCGAACATGGCGCTGCACCGCCCCGCCGAGTTCAACCGCGCGCACATCCCGGCGTTCCTCGCCGACGAGACGCCCCGCGCCTACGTCAGCGTCTACCCCTTCGTGCGCTCCTACGACTGGTACCTGCTGCCCGACGAGGACCGCCGCCGGATGCTCGCCGACCACGGCAAGATGGCCCGCGGCTTCCCCGACGTGCGCGCCAACACGGTCGCCTCGTTCTCCCTCGGCGACTACGAGTGGATCCTCGCGTTCGAGGCCGACGAGCTGCACCGCATCGTCGACCTCATGCGCCATCTGCGCGGCTCCGAGGCCCGGCGGCACGTCCGCGAGGAGGTCCCCTTCTTCACCGGCCGCCGCAAGGAGATCGGCGAACTGGTCGCTGGCCTCGCGTAAACGCTCCGCTGGGTGGGCCGCGATGTGCCGTCCGTTGTCTGCGGCTTCGTCGTGGCTGGTCGCGCAGTTCCCCGCGCCCCTTCGGGGCGCTCCCGTTGGGGCGCTGTCAGGGGGTGTTGGGGGGTGGGGTCGGGGTGACCGGGAGGGCTGAGGCGGGGGCGACCGGCGGCGGTGTGGTGTCGGACGCGGACGGCGCGCCGCTCGCCGCCAAGTCCCGGGACAGCGCGGCGAAGTCGACGTAGCCCGTCGCCTCCAGGACCTTGATGTGGTCCAGGACGGTGGCGTTGGCGTCGTCGGCGAGATCGCGCACCAGCGAGTTCTGGGTGCCCGCCCGGACCTGGGCGACGACCGAGAACACCTTGCCGTGCGCCAGCCTGAGGATGTTGGCGAACGCGCGGTCGAAGTCCGTGCCCTGCGCGGCGTTCAGCTCCGCCAGCCAGTCCTGCTGCTGCGTGGTGTGGGCGTTGGGCAGGGCAAGACCGAGCCGCGAGGCGACGAGACGGACGTGCGCGTCCAGCGTCGTGTGCCCGTCGACGAGATGCCGTCCGGCCGTCCGCACCGCCGCCGTGGTGCCCTTGCGCTCCGCCAGTTCACCGGCCGGCAGTTCCCACAGCCCGGCCAGCCGGACCCTGGTGACGAAGTCCTGGTCGAGCGCGGACAGCGGGCCGTACGGCGTGGTCTGCGTCCGCGTGCTCAACACGTCCGCGCCGGTCGTTCCCGATCGGTCGGCGTAGGACCAGACGGGGAAGATCAGCGCCGCGAGCGTCGCGGCCAGGCCCGTGATGATGAGCCCGGTGCCGCTGAAGATGCCTCTGCCCTTGATCGGGGGTCGCGGTCGCATGGTGCCTCCTGCTTGCGGCACCGCATGCCGGTGTGCGTCGGGTGGGTGCGGGTTGGCATATTACTGCGCACACCGTCCCGGCAGTGCTGTGGCAGAACCGGGCGAAGCACGTCGAACCGGAAGTGAAGTAGGCAACAGCGCACGGCCGTTGAACCCACCGCGCCCCACCCGTCACCCCTTACTTCCGGCGCCCGCCAGGCCGGCCGGAGGTCGACGGGTGTCGTGTCACGGCCGTCGGGCCAGCGCTCGGCGTGCCGCCCGGCCGATCCGGGCGACCGGGCGCCGGGAACGCGGCACCGGTCCCGAGCGCTCCAGCCACCACGTGCGCAACTCCCGCCGTACCCCGGCGTCCTCGGGGTGCCGCGCGTTCAGCAGATGCGCCACGAAGTCCAGCGCGTCCCGGCGGTATCCGCCGGTCAGCGGCTGCTCCTGCGCATAGTCGAGGAACGCCGGGCGGTAGCGGGCACCCAGGATCCGGGGCAGTTCGGGCGCGACCTTGGCCACCACGTCCGCCCGCTTCCCGGCGAGCGCCCGCGCCTGCACGCCCATCCGCACCCGGTCGAAGCCCTCGGGCAGCGGAGTACCGGCGACCAGCGCGGACAGCACCGCCGCCTGGGCGAGCGCGACCCGCTCCCGGTCGGGCTCGCCGGCCGTCCGCGGGGCGGTGAGCGTCGCCGCCCGCGGGGCCGGCCGCGTCCCGGCGGCGCGGCGGTTCGCGGAGCCCTCGTCGACGGCCGTCCGGATGGCCGCCAACTCCCGTTCCAGTTCCACGGGTTCGGGGAAGTTCTCGTCGCGCTCCAGCAGCACCCCGGGCGGTGTGACCCGGGAGGCCAGATCGGTCAGGATGTCGAGGACGGGCCGCGGGACGGGGTGGGCGTGGCTGTCGTGCCAGACGCCGTCGCGCTGGAATCCGCCCGCGACATGCACGTACGCGATGGCCTCAAGCGGCAGTTCGGCTAGCGCCCGGGCCGGGTCGTCGCCGCGGTTGACGCGGTTGGTGTGCAGGTTCGCCACGTCGATGAGCAGCCGCACACCGGTCCGGTCGGCCAGTTCGTACAGGAACTGCCCCTCGGTCAGTTCCTCGCCGGGCCAGGAGATCAGGGCGGCGATGTTCTCCACGGCGAGCGGCACCGGCAGGGCCTGCTGTGCGATGCGCACGTTCGCGCACAGCACGTCCAGCGCGTCGCGGGTGCGCGGCACGGGCAGCAGATGGCCCGCCTCCAGGCGCGGGGAAGCGGTCAGCGGGCCACCGGCCCGGACGAACGCGATGTGCTCGGTGACCAGGGGCGAGCCCAGCGCCGTCGCGCGTTCGGCGAGGGCGGTCAGCCGGCCCTCGTCGGGCCGGTCCGCGTCGCCGAGACCGAGCGAGACGCCGTGCGGGACGACGGTGACCCCGCGTTCGCGCAGCCGCAGCAGCGACGCGGGCAGATGCCCGGGGCACACGTTCTCCGCGACGACCTCGACCCAGTCGATGCCCGGCATGCGTTCCACGGCGTCCGCGATCTCCGGCCGCCAGCCGATCCCCGTCCCCAGTCGTCGCATCGCCCGTCCCCTCCCGTGCCTCCTCGTCGCCGTCGCGGCGTGACGGAGGTATGGCCCCGCTGTCCGCCACCGAATCCCGCAGCCCGCGTCTTCAGAGCAACATTTGAGGTTCCGGCGACACCGGTTCCGGCGACCCCGGAGCAGAACCCGGGGACGCTCCCGCTCGGGTCCGGCTCTTGCGCCGTCCCGGTCGGGGGACAGGGCGGCGCGGGGTGGTTGCGCTCGGTCGGGCAGGGCCTGGGTCCTGTCGTCAAACTCCCGTCGTTCGCCCGGAGGGCGGGCCCTGCGGCGTCGTGGGGGTCCCCCCTGGTCGAGCGGAGCCGAGAGCTTGGGGGAGCGTGCTCTCGGTGTGCCGGGCGCAGGTCCTCGTACTGGACGTACTTGGGCCTGTGGCCGGTGCGGCGAGAGTGCGTGCATGGCGTCGCGGGGCAGGCGGGGGTTTGACGACAGGGCCTAGCCTGCGGGTATGCGCAACCGTCCGGTGATCGCCGGAATGCTGGCCGTCGTGCTCGGCGGTGCCGCGGCCTGCGGCGGCGGGGCCTCCGTGCCCCCGGCCTCCTCTCCCGCCGCGCCGTCCGGACACCGCATCGCGGTGACGAGTGCCGCCTTCGCCGAGGACGGGGCGATCCCGCGCCGCTACACCTGCGACGGCGCGGACGTCTCGCCGCCGCTCGCCTTCTCCGGCGTACCCGCCAGGACGGCCTCGCTGGCCCTGCTGGTCCAGGACTCCGACGCCCCCGAGGGCCCGTTCACTCACTGGCTGGTGTGGGACATCGCCCCGCGCACCACCGCGCTGGCCGATGGCCGCGCGCCCAAGGGCGCGGAGCAGGGCCGCAACGACTTCCGCAGGCCCGGCTACGGCGGCCCGTGCCCGCCGCGCGGCGACCGGCCCCACCACTACGTCTTCACGGTGTACGCCGCCGACCGGAGACTCGACCTGACACCGGCGACCGCCACCGCCGACGACCTGCGGCGCGCCCTCGCCGGCCACACCCTCGCCTCCGGCACCCTGTCCGGCCACTACGCCCGCTGAGCGGCCCTGGAGCCCTGAAGCCCGGAGGCCCGCCACCCGGCCCGTCCGCGCCCGGACCTGCGGGGCCGGGTGGGTGACGTGTGTGCGGACCGTGAGGCATGTCATCCGGATTGTCATATTTCCGGTCATATCTTCATGCCGTGTTCACTCTTGTATGCCGCGTCACCGCCCTCTGCGCCCTCGGCGCAGCCCTCGCCGCGTGCGGCACCGCCGGCGCCCCGCGCACCACGGGCCGGGCCCCGGCACAGCCCACCGCCTCGTCCGCCTCCTCCTCGCGTCCGCCCACCCTCACCCCGGGCCCCGGCGGTCTCACCCCGGTCTTCATGAACGGCCCGCGCACCCGGGGCAAGACCGTCGCCCTCACCTTCGACGCCGACATGACCGCCGACCAGGGAAAGCGCGCCGCGGCCGGCGAGCACTTCGACAATCCCGACCTGATCGCCACCCTGCGCGACCTGAAGGTCCCGTCGACCGTGTTCATGACCGGCCGATGGGCCGAGCAGTATCCGGCCGAGGCCCGCTCGATCGGCAGTGACCCGCTGTTCGAGGTCGCCAACCACTCCTACAGCCACTACGCCTTCACCGCCGACTGCTACGGCCTGCCGACCGTCTCCGCCGACCGGATGCGGGCGGACGTGGAGCAGGCGTACGCCTCCCTCCGCAAGGCGGGCGTGCCGCACCCGATGCCGTACTTCCGCTTCCCCGGCGGCTGCTACGACCAGCAGTCGCTGCGCGCGCTGAGCGGGCTCGGGGTCACCGCGGTGCAGTGGGACGTGGTCAGCGGGGACGCGTTCGCGACGGACGCCGACGCGGTCGTCAAGCAGGTGCTGGACGGGGTGCGGCCCGGGTCGGTGGTCGTCATGCACTGCACCCGCAGCGCCGCCCCGACCACCGAGCGGGTCGTACGCACGATCGTGCCGGAACTGCGCAAACAGGGCTTTCAGTTCGTGAAGGTCTCCACGCTGATCTCGCAGTCCGGCAGCCGCCGCTGAACCGCCTACGCTGAGGTCATGACCGAAGAGGACCCCCGCCCGACCACCGGCCCCGACGGGCCCGCCACGGCCGGCGGCCCGCCGTACGCGGAGTGCGTGCTGTGCCGCGAGCCGACCGAGTACCCGCCCTCACACCCGGGCATCACGCTGTGCCCCGTCTGCGAGTGGCAGGAGGCGCAGCGCACCGCCTGCTCGGGCTGACCCCTGCCGCACCGGCCCACGGCGGCACCGCCGCACGGACCCGTAAGGTGGGCTGTCGTGAGCGACCTTCCTGACTCCCTGGGCGACAGCCCCTTCCATGCCGAGCACTCCCCGCGCGACGCCGCCCCGCAGTTCGTGCTGCCGCTCGTTGTACGGATCGAGCGGGCGGCTCCGCCCGCGCGCACCGACGCGCTGGAGACCGCCGCCCGGGCCGTGCTCATGCTGCTCGCGGACGAGCGGGCGCTGGGCGACGGCCAGTGGGCGCGGGCCGTGCGGGACTGGCAGGACGCCCGGATCCGCAAGGTGGTGCGGCGGGCCCGGGGCGCCGAGTGGCGGCGTGCCGAGGCGCTGCCCGGCATCACCGTCACCGGGAAGTCCGCGGAGGTACGGGTCTTCCCGCCGGTTCCCCTGGACGGCTGGCCCAAGGATCTGGCCCGGCTCCAGGTGTCCGGCACCGAACTCGACGACCCCGAGCCGCCGGCCGGACCCGACCCGGCACAGCCCGTGCTGTGGCTGAACCCCGGTCTCGACATGTCGGCCGGCAAGGCGATGGCCCAGGCCGGGCACGGTGCCCAGCTCGCCTGGTGGGAGCTGTCCGCCGCGGAGCGGGACGACTGGCGGGACGCCGGCTTCCCCCTGGCGGTGCGCACCGCCGACCCCGCCGAGTGGCCCCGGCTCACCACCAGCGGGCTGCCCCTGGTGCGGGACGCCGGCTTCACCGAGATCCGCCCCGGTTCCACCACGGTCGTATCGGACCACCCGGCCCTCCACACCCGGTGACCGACTGCGCCCGCAAGACCGCATAAGCCTCCGGCTCGGCCGACGCGTGAGGGGCGACGTGGGCCCGCGCCGCCCCTGTCCCCCGGCCGGCGACAGCACCGCGGCGCCCGGTCACGGGTGTCTTGACCGGTGCCTGTCGGCCGACGTGGGCGGTCGGGCTCAGGGCGGGTCCGGGTGAGGGGCGGGGGGTGGGGTGTCCTCCGGGGGCGTGGGGAGCGGGCGGGCGGGGCGGGGGGTTGACTGGTCCTGGCCGTTCGGGGTGGTGGCCTCCGTGTGGGGTGCGGCGGGGGGTGCCGCGTCGGCGCCCGCCGGCTGCTGCGCCTTTTCCAGGAAGCGGAGCAGTTCCACCGGGAAGGGCAGCACCAGCGTGGAGTTCTTCTCGGCGGCCACCGCCACCACCGTCTGCAGCAGCCGCAGTTGCAGCGCGGCGGGGGTGTCGGCCATCTGCTGCGCCGCCTCCGCCAGCTTCTTCGACGCCTGGAACTCCGCGTCGGCGTTGATGATCCGGGCCCGGCGCTCACGGTCCGCCTCGGCCTGCCGGGCCATGGACCGCTTCATCGTGTCCGGCAGGGAGACGTCCTTGATCTCGACCCGGTCGATCTGCACGCCCCAGCCCACGGCCGGGCTGTCGATCATCAGCTCAAGGCCCTGGTTGAGCTTTTCGCGGTTGGACAGCAGATCGTCGAGGTCGCTCTTGCCGATGATCGAACGTAGCGAGGTCTGTGCCATCTGGGAGACGGCGAACCGGTAGTCCTCGACGTTGACGACCGCGGCCCGCGCGTCCATGACCTTGAAGTACACGACCGCGTCGACCCGGACGGTCACGTTGTCGCGGGTGATGCCCTCCTGGGCGGGGATCGGCATCGTCACGATCTGCATGTTGACCTTGTGCAGCCGGTCGACCCCGGGGATCACCATGGTGAAGCCCGGCGTTCGCGCCGGGTCCATGACCCGCCCGAGCCGGAAGACCACGCCGCGTTCGTACTGCTTGACGACCCGGGCCGCCGCGGTCAGGTAGATCAGGCCGGCGGCGCCGAGGCCCACGAGGGCGCCCAACAGGTCCGGGAGCATGACGGCCTCCTCCGAGGTCCGTTCCATCCGTTCCTGTAACGATATGCCCGGTGTCTGGTCCGGGGCCACGCCCCTGCCCCGGACCAGACGGGCGCGTCACCGCGCCGTCGTGAGCCGTACCGGCTCGGTCCCGGACGAGCTGTGCCGCTCGGCCCAGGACTCCAGCGCGGTCCGGCAGGCGTGATCCAGGTGGTGCAGGCCGGAGAGGTCGAGCCGGACCGGCCGGTCCGTGGGCAGCGCCTCCAGGCTGTCGAGGATCTTCGGCAGCCGCAGGAAGGTGGCGTTGCCGGACAGATACGCCTCGACGGGGCCGGCGCCCTTGTCGACGAACTCCAGCCTGACGTGCGAGGCCTCCCACGCGGTCTTGCCGATCGCCAGCGCCAGGCCGATCAGTACGCCCTCGAACATGCTGACCGCGACGATCGACACGGCCGTGACGACCAGGATCAGCGCCTCGCCCCGGGACTCGCGCCACAGCGTGGCCAGCGCCCGCACCGGGATGAGCTTGGCGCCCGAGTACACCAGGATGCCCGCGAGGGCGGGGATCGGGATGTAGCCGAGCACGTCCGGCAGCAGGGCCGCGAACAGCAGCAGCCAGACGCCGTGCAGCACCCGGGACGCCTTGGTGCGGGCGCCCGCCTGCACGTTCGCCGCGCTGCGCACGATCACCGCGGTCATCGGCAGGGCGCCGAGCAGCCCGCAGATCGTGTTGCCGGCGCCCTGGGCGACCAGCTCCTTGTCGTACTGGGTGCGTGGTCCGTCGTGCAGCCGGTCCACGGCCGCCGCGCTGAACAGCGACTCGGCGGACGCGATCAGCGTGAACGCGACGATCGTGCCGAGCACCCCGAGGCCGGCGAGTTCACCGAAGGCGCTCAGTGGCGGCGGCTGGATCGAGCCGAGCAGCCCCTGCACCTCGACGGTGGCCACGGGCAGCCCGAGGGCCATCGCGGCCGCCGTGGCGAGGCCGACCGCGGCCAGCGGGCCCGGCACCGCGCGCACCGTGGCGGGGGCGAGCTTCCACAGCACGAGGACCGCGATCGTGCCCGCGCCGAGGGCGAGGGAGGCCAGCGCGTCCGTGTCCCCGAGGGCGTCCGCGAGCGCTCCGGGAAGTCCGGCTATCTTTCCGGGGCCCGAATCGGGGGCCTCGGCGGCCAGTGCCGGGTACAGCTGTCCGGCGATCAGGACCAGACCGATACCGGCCAGCATGCCCTCCACCACCGAGACCGAGATGGCCCGGAACCAGCGGCCAAGGCGCAGGGCGCCCATCGCCATCTGGAGCGCCCCGCTGACGAGCACGATCACCCCGAGCGCGGGCAGCCCGAACTGCTGCACCGCCTCGAAGACCAGCACGGTCAGGCCGGCGGCCGGACCGGAGACCTGGAGGCTGCTGCCGCGCATCAGCCCGGTGACGATGCCCCCGACGATGCCGGTGACCAGGCCGAGTTCGGCCGGTACGCCGGAGGCGACGGCCACGCCCACGCACAGCGGGAGCGCGACCAGGAAGACGACGAGGGAAGCGGTGAAGTCCTGCCTGAGATGAGGAAAAGGGTTCGTCACGGTGCCGCTCACAGTGCTTCGAAGGTGTCGGTCTGCGCGACGTGCGCCCGGACGGCGCCGGTGTGCACCTCGTAGTACCAGGCGTGCAGGGCCAGTCGCCCCTGGGCCAGCTTCCGGGCCACGCACGGGTACGAGCGCAGCCGCAGCAACTGGGTCAGGACGTGGCTCTGCACGCCCTCGGTGACGGCGGGGTCCTCGGCCGCGCCGGCCGGGCGCGGGGTCGCGTGCGCCAGCCAGTCGCGCACGGCGGGTACGGCGGTCAGGTCGTCGCCGCGGACCAGCGCGCCGACGGCACCGCAGTGGGAGTGGCCGCAGACGACGACGTCACGGACGCCGAGCACTTCGACGGCGTACTCGATGGTGGCCGCCTCGGCCGTGGGGTGCGCGGAGGCGTGGGGCGGGACGATGTTGCCGGCGGTGCGCAGTTCGAACAGCTCACCGGGGCGGGCGCCGGTGATCAGGGCCGGCACGACCCGGGAGTCGGAGCAGGTGATGAACAGGACCTGCGGGGACTGGCCTTCGGCGAGCTTGGCGAACTCCTCAGGGCGCTGTCCGAAGGTACGGGCGTTGTCGATGAGGGGCTGCATGGTGTGTTGGTTCCTCCTGGCGCGCCGCAGCGGCGCGTCGGACGTGCACGACGGTGGTGAGGGCTGCCCGTCTCTCAGCAGCGGAAGACCTGAAGCGCCGCCGGGGTGTGGGCTCTTGAGGGTCTTGGGACGCGGTGGTGCACGCCGCCGGGCGCATTCGCCCGGCCGGCGGTCGTCATGGCCCCGTCGGGCAGCGGACGACCGGGTGCCCGCCCCGAGGCGGCGGCGCGCCGGCGGTCACGGTCGGGCGTCGCGCCGGGCGGCTCCTCGCCGTGCCCCGTGTCGCGGTGCGTCCCCGTGCCGTCGCGCGACGGCTTCCCGGAAAGCTCGGTTCCGGATTGAGCCTTGGCCTCGGCATGACGGAATGTGTGCGCGGATGCGAAGGAATCCGTGGGTGCGAAGAACTGCAGGGTGAGCAGGACGGTGGCGAGGAGTGTCAGTGCGCTCCGGCGCGTTCGACCTCGGAACATGCGCCCCCCTCCCGACAGTTCGCACCTCTAGTACGGACCAAGCATTGGTCAATGGATGGTCAAGAGACACGGTAACCCTGCAAAGTTGTTTGCAGGGTTAAATCCGCGTTTCGGGCGCGGGAGAGAGTGAAAAGTGCGGGTCCTATGGCGTGAACCAGTCCTTGACCCGCTGATCTTGATCGACTGTCAGGCCGCCACGAGGGGCTTCGCGTCCCGGGCGAGCGCGGTGAGCCGGGATATCGCGCGGAAGTACTTCTTGCGGTAACCGCCGTTCAGCATCTCCTCGCTGAACAACGCGTCGAAGGGCACGCCGGAGGCCAGGACCGGCACTTCACGGTCGTAGAGCCGGTCGGCGAGGACCACGAGGCGCAGCGCCGTGGACTGGTCGGGCACCGCCCGCACATCGGTGAGGCACACGGCCCGCACGCCGTCGGTCAGCGCGCCGTAGCGGCTCGGGTGCACCTTCGCGAGATGGTCCAGCAGACCCGGGAAGTCGTCGAGCGAGGCGCCCTCGGTGGCGTACGCCGTCCGGGTCACCTGCTCGTCGGAGTACGGCGCCGGCGCCTCGGGCAGGCCGCGGTGGCGGTAGTCCTCGCCGTCGATGCGCAGGGCGCGGAAGTGCGCGGACAGGCCCTGGATCTCGCGCAGGAAGTCGACGGCCGCGAACCGGCCCTCGCCCAGCTTGCCCGGCAGGGTGTTGGAGGTGGCGGCGAGCGCGACGCCCGCGTCGACCAGCCGGCCGAGCAGCGTCGACACCAGGACCGTGTCGCCGGGGTCGTCCAGCTCGAACTCGTCGATGCACAGCAGCCGGTGGCCGCCGAGGGTGCGCACGGTCTCCTGGAAGCCGAGGGCGCCGACCAGGTTGGTCAGCTCCACGAAGGTGCCGAACGCCTTGAGCGCGGGCTCGGCCGGGGTGGCGTGCCAGAGGGAGGCCAGCAGATGGGTCTTGCCGACGCCGTACCCGCCGTCCAGGTAGACGCCGCGCGGTCCGGCCGGGACCTTCGCCCTGGACCGTCCGAAGCCGAGGAACCCGCGCTTGGCGCCGCCCGCCGCGGACGGCCCGCCCAGACCGGCCGCGAACCCCTCCAGGGCCCGCACGGCCTCGGTCTGGCTGGGCTGGTCCGGGTCCGGCAGGTAGGTGGCGAAGCGCGCCGAGTCGAAGCGCGGCGGCGGCACCATCTCGGCGACCAGCCGGTCCGCGGGGACGTGCGGCTCGCGGGAGCACAGGGACAGCGGGGCCGCGTGGGCGGCGGAGCCGGGCCGGGAGGCGGCGGTGGAGGACGACACGGTTCCCCATGGTAAGCGCCGTGTCACACTGCACCTCATGCGACGCCTGTTCCCTGTGACCGAAGAAACAGCAGCCCAGGACCTCGCCGCGGACGCCGCGCGGGCAGGGGCCGCCTCTAAGGCCGCGGAGGCCGCAGGGGCCGCTTCGGGCCCCGCATCGCCGGGTGCGGGCGACCGCGTGGAGCGGGAGTGGAGCCTTGCCGAGCTGGCCGCCGCCTACGCCTACCCAGAGCAGCACCGGCACGGCGGGCAGGCGTGGCTGCGGGCCAACATGGTGTCCACGCTGGACGGCGCCGCCCAGTACGAGGGCCGCTCGCAGCCCATCTCGGGCGCGGCCGACATGCGGATCTTCGGAACGCTGCGGGCCCTCGCGGACGTCGTGGTCGTCGGTGCCCAGACCGTGCGCAAGGAGGGCTACCGGCCCGCACGCGCGCGTGCCGAGTTCGCGGCGGCCCGCCAGGCCGCGGGACAGGGCCCGGCCCCGGCCATCGCGGTGGTCAGCGCGAGCCTGGAACTGGACTTCTCACATCCGCTGTTCACCGCACCGCTGGTGCCCACCCTGGTCCTGACCGGCGCCGCGGCGGACCGGGACCGGATCGCCACGGCCGAGCGGGCGGGCGCCCGGGTGGTGATCGCGGGCGACGGCACCGAGGTGGACCCGGCGCGCGCGGTGCGGGCCCTCGCCGGGCTCGGCCACACACGGCTGCTCACCGAGGGCGGCCCCCGGCTGCTCGGCCGGTTCGTCGCCGTCGGGGCGCTCGACGAGCTGTGCCTGACGCTGTCGCCGATGCTCACCGCGGGCAACGCCCAGCGCATCGCGGACGGTCCGCCGGTCGACGTGCCCCGGCGCTTCGAACTCGTGTCGCTGCTGACGGAGGCCGGATATCTGTTCGCCCGCTACCGGCGGTCCTGACCACATCGGAACGTGTCGTTCCGTTTCGCCCCCGCCGGGCACACTGGATCCGGCAGGACCCGTGCGATCACGGGGCAGGATGGTTTCCGCAGGGCCAGGTACGGTCCACGCAGGAGAGCGGGGGCCAAGGGGCCCTCGAAGGAGAATGGGGCGCTGGTGTTCACAAGCGTTTTGATGATCGAGAAGGCCCTGACGTCCGCCGACGTGGAGTTCGTCACCACCTTGCACGGAGACGAGGCGGTCTTCTTCCATGTGCTGCTCCAGCCGCGGGGCGACCAGGCCGACCGGCTGCTGCGGGCCATCGACGACATCGCCCTCGGCGAACTCGACGACGCCGCCCGCGAGGGGGAGACACCGGAGGGCGCCGCCGCGAAGGAGCCCGCCGAACAGGCCCTGGCGGTGTCCCTCGCCGCACTGCGGGCGGCCGGCAGACAGGCGCTGGGGCGGCTGGTCGAGGACCATCCGCTGGACGCCCTGAAGGTCCTCGTCGACGAGGTCGGGGCCGACGAGGTGATCGTCCTCACCGACCCGCACTACGTGGAGGAGTTCTTCCACAGGGACTGGGCCTCGCGGGCCCGGCACAAGGTGGGGGTGCCGGTGCTGAAGCTGTTCTCGCACAGCAAGGCGTAGGCGCTGCCGCGGTGACCTCCCGCCCGGTTCCCCGCGCCCTGGGCGCAGGAACCGGCGCCGCTCGCGTACGACCGCGCCCTTCGCGAACGACCGCGCCCCTCGGGTACGACCGTGCCGCTCGGGTGCGACCGCGCCCTTCGCGTACGGCCGCGTCCCTCGGGTACGACCGCGCCGCTCGCGTACGGCCGCGCCCTTCGCGTGCGACCGTGCCCCTCGGGTGCGACCGCGCCCCTCGCGTGGGCCCGGTCACCCTCGCTGCGGCCGGCGTCTCTCGGTGGCGCGTGGGACGGGTCGGTGGCGCCGTCCACGCAGGGCCGACCGGCAGACTCCCTTCCCCACCGGCGCGAGCCGCCGCGGCGGCTGCCGGTACAGGGTGGCGCACGCCGTCACCGTCCGGCGCGCGCCGGTGACCACCGCGCTCGGGGAGCCTCGCTGCGCGGAGACCGGCGCGCGAGCGCATAGGCTAGGCGTGCTCAGCCCGCACCGTGATCCTGGGGAGATTCGCATGGCACCCGGCCTTCCTGCCGCCATGGACCGACCGCACTTCATCGGCATCGGCGGCGCCGGGATGTCGGGGATCGCGAAGATCCTCGCGCAGCGTGGGGCCAAGGTCGCGGGGAGCGACGCCAAGGAATCGGCGACCGCCGATGCCCTGCGGGCGCTCGGCGTGACCGTGCACATCGGGCACGCGGCCGAGCACCTTGCCGACGACGCCGACTGCGTGGTCGTGTCGTCGGCGATCCGCGCGGACAACCCGGAGCTGGCCCGCGCCGCCGAACTGGGCATCCCGGTGGTGCACCGCTCCGACGCCCTCGCCGCCCTGATGGACGGCCGGCGGCCGATCGCCGTCGCCGGCACCCACGGCAAGACGACCACCACGTCGATGCTGGCGGTGGCGCTGACCGAGCTGGGCCTGAACCCGTCGTACGCCATCGGCGGCGACCTGGACGTCCCCGGCTCCAATGCCCTGCACGGCACCGGCGAGATCTTCGTGGCCGAGGCGGATGAATCGGACCGCAGCTTCCACAAGTACGCGCCCGAGGTCGCGATCGTCCTCAACGTCGAACTCGACCACCACGCCAACTACGCCTCGATGGACGAGATCCACGAGTCCTTCGAGACCTTCGCCGGCCGGATCGTGCCCGGCGGCACCCTGGTGATCGCCGTCGACCACGAGGGCGCCCGGGAACTGACCAGGCGGCTGGCCGGTTCGGTGCGGACGGTGACCTACGGGGAGCGCGCGGACGCCGACGTGCGGATCCTGTCCGTCGTCCCGCGGGGGCTCACCAGCGAGGTCACCGTGGAGCTGGACGGTACGCCACTGACCTTCACGGTCTCCGTGCCCGGCCGGCACTACGCGCACAACGCGGTGGCCGCGCTCACGGCGGGGGTGGCCCTCGGCGTCCCGGCGCCCGAGCTGGCGGCGGCGCTGGCCGCCTACACCGGGGTGAAGCGCCGGCTGCAGCTGACGGGCGAGGCGGCCGGAGTGCGGGTCGTCGACTCCTACGCGCATCACCCGACCGAGATGACCGCCGACCTGGAGGCGATGCGGGCCGCCGCGGGAGACGCCCGCATCCTCGTGCTCTTCCAGCCGCACCTGTTCTCCCGCACGCAGGAACTGGGCAAGGAGATGGGCCGGTCCCTGGCCCTCGCGGACGCCTCGGTCGTGCTCGACATCTACCCGGCCCGCGAGGACCCGATCCCCGGCGTGACCAGCGAGCTGATCGTCGAGGCGGCGCGCGCGGTGGGCGCGGACGTCACCGCCGTGCACGACAGGACGCAGTCCGTGTCCGTGATCGCGGGAATGGCGAGGCCCGGCGATCTCGTTCTCACCATGGGCGCGGGTGACGTGACAGACCTGGGCCCGCTGATCCTGGACCGCCTGTCGCAGCAGTGAAGGGGCTGAGACCCATGTCGTACGACGTCGAGAAGCCGGACGAGCAGTGGCGTGCGGAGCTGAACCCGGCCGAGTACGCGGTGCTGCGCCAGGCCGCCACCGAGCCGGCGTTCACCGGTGAGTACACGGACACCAAGACCACCGGCGTCTACTCCTGTCGCGCCTGCGGCGCCGAACTCTTCACCTCGGGCACCAAGTTCGAGTCCCACTGCGGCTGGCCGTCCTTCTACGATCCGAAGGACTCCGACGCGGTGGAACTGGTGGAGGACCGCTCCCACGGCATGGTCCGCACCGAGGTCCGCTGCGCCCGCTGCGGATCCCACCTGGGCCATGTCTTCGAGGGCGAGGGGTATGCGACTCCCACTGACCAGCGCTACTGCATCAACAGCATTTCGCTCCGGCTGAGGCCGGACGAGGACTGACAGCGCGCCGTCGAGGGCGTGCTTTGCCTACCAAGGGCCTCTGATTCGCGTCGGAGGCCCTTTCTGGTCTTCCGGGGCTTGCCGCGTCAGGCCGCGAAAGTCATGGGAACAGCACCCTTAACGGGTTCTCTTTCGTCTTGGAGCCGCAGTACAACCTGGGCGCGATGTACCTCAGAGGGGATGTGGTGCCGAAGTCCCAGGAGAAGGCACTCCAGTACCTCGAAGAGGCGTCCGCGGCAGGAGAGGGTACGGCGTCCTGGCAACTCGGGGACATCAAGCTGGCCGAGAGGGACTACACAGCGGCACGGCGCCACATGGAACTGTCAGTCGATCAAGGTACGTACGTCGCTCTCAAGGAACTCGCTCCCATGTGAGGAAATCAGGGAAGCCGCTGCCTGGGCGAATCTCGATCTTTCGTGAAGGGTTCGCCGGGGGAATCGGTGGCACCTTTCGCTTTCCGAAGCTGATGGTGGGCAGGGAGCCGGGCCCGGCTGGGTGCGGGGGTGCGTAGGGTGGCGGGGTGATCAGGGTGCCGGAGGGGTTCGCGTGGAGCACCGTCCAGCGGGAGGGGCGGCCCGGGGCGGTGTGGCTCGACCGGCTGCCGGGGATCGTGGAGGAGCTGACTGGCGCCTGGGGATGTGTGCAGGACGGCGAGGTCATGCACGGGGGTGTCGGTGTCATCGTCCCGGTGCGACGGGCCGGCGGAGCCGCCGTGCTGAAGGTGTCGTTCCCGCACCCCGGCAATGTCCATGAGCCGGACGCGTTCACGGCGTGGGCCGGGCGCGGCGCCGTCCTGCTGCACGAGCGCGACGACGAACGGTTCGCCATGCTGCTGGAGCGGGCCCGGCCGGCGACCCTCGCGCAGGTCGGGGACGGCGACGAGCTGGTGACGGTCGCCGGGCGGCTCGGGCGTCGGCTGGCCGTTGCCGCGCCGCCCGGTCTGCCCCGGCTGTGCGAGCAGGCCGACGCCTGGGAGGAGCGGCTGTTCCGGGACGCCGCGGAGCCGGCGCACGGGCTGTCGCGCCGGGCGCTGGACGCCGCCGTGGCGACCGTGCGGGAGCTGGGCCGGGCCCAGCCGGACACCCTCGTCCACGGCGACCTGCACGCCCGGAACATCCTGCGCGCGGACCGCGAGCCATGGCTGGCCGTCGACCCCAAGGGGTACGCGGGAGACCCCGCCTACGACGCCGGCACCCTGCTGAAGTCCCGCGCGCCGGCGCTCCTCGCGGTGGACGACCTGAGCAGGTCCGTCCACCGCATCCTGGACGTCTTTGCCGAAGCAGCGGAACTCGACCGTGAACGCGTCCGGCGCTGGTGCCAGTTGCACGCCGTCCAGGCCGCGTTCTGGGGCCGCCGGCACGGCTTCCGCACAGCCCGCACCGGGCCGCGACGGGATGCGCTCACCCGATTCGCCGAGCACCTGGCCGAGTTGCTTGCCGATGCGCGTAGAGCGATCCGGCCACGGTCCGGTCACGACCCGGCGGCGGGCCGTCGCCTGCCAAAGTACTGAAACAGTCGCGGTCTAAACTCTTCACGCAACGGCCTGCGCATCGACGACCGTGGCCGGAAGTGGGCATTATCTGCCAAACCCGAAGGGTATTCGGCGTTTTGATACGGATAGATTCAGTCACCAAGCGGTACCCGGACGGCACCGTGGCGGTCGACCGGCTGTCACTGGAGATACCGGACCGCTCGATCACCGTGTTCGTCGGGCCCTCCGGCTGCGGCAAGACGACGACACTGCGGATGATCAACCGAATGGTGGACCCCTCCGAGGGACGCATCCTCCTCGACGGCGTCGACATCCAGGCGCAGCCCGTCAACACGCTGCGCCGGTCCATGGGTTACGTCATCCAGAACGCCGGCCTCTTCCAGCACCGCACCATCGTCGACAACATCGCCACGGTGCCCCGGCTGCTCGGCTGGAGCAAGCAGCGGGCCCGGGCGCGGGCCGCGGAACTGATGGCGCGGGTGGGACTCGACGCCTCGCTCGCCAAGCGGTACCCCTACCAGCTGTCCGGCGGACAGCAGCAGCGCGTCGGCGTCGCCAGGGCGCTCGCCGCCGATCCGCCGGTGCTGCTGATGGACGAGCCCTTCTCGGCCGTCGACCCCGTGGTGCGCAAGGGCCTGCAGGACGAACTCCTGCGCATCCAGGAGGAACTGGGCAAGACCATCGTCTTCGTCACCCACGACATCGACGAGGCCATCAAGCTGGGCACGATGGTCGCCGTGATGCGCACCGGCGGCCACCTCGCCCAGTTCGCCCCGCCCGCCGAACTGCTGACCGCACCCGCGGACGCCTTCGTGGAGGACTTCCTCGGCGCCGACCGGGGCATCCGCCGGCTGTCGTTCTTCCCGTCGGACGAGCTGGAACTGCGCACCACTCCGGTCGTCGCGATCGACGCCGACGCCGGGCAGATCGCCGCGCGCGCCGCCGACGACGCGCCGTACCTCCTCGTCACCGACCTCGACGGGAAGCCGCTCGGCTGGAGCGCGCCCGGCGACCTCACCGCCGGGAAGATCGACCGGGAGCACCTGCTGTCGTACGGACGGCCGTTCGTGCCCGGCACGGACTCGCTGCGCGCCGCACTCGACGGCGCCGTGCTGTCGCCGACCGGCTGGGCCGTCGGCGTGGACGCCACCGGCCGGGTCGTCGGCGTCGTCTCGCAGCAGGTCATCGGCGAGGCCATCCGCTCCGCGCACGCCACGGGCCGCAGCACGGCGAAGGCCGGCCGATGAACGGCTTCTTCGACATCCCGAGCGACCTCCAGCACAGCTACTTCGGCCTGGTCGGGCTGCATCTGCGCGAGGCGCTGCTGCCGGTGCTCGCCGGACTGCTCGTCGCGCTGCCGATCGCCCAGCTCTGCGTGCGCTTCCGCCGCCTCTACCCGCCCGTGCTGGGCGCGACGACCGTGCTGTACGCGATCCCGTCGCTCGCCTTCTTCGTGGTCCTCATCGACTACACCGGCCAGAGCGAGACCACCGTGATGATCCCGCTGGCCGTCTACAGCCTCGTGGTGTTCGTCCCGGCGATCGTGGACGGGGTCCGCTCGGTGTCGCAGGAGACCCTTGACGCCGCCACCGCCATGGGGCTCGGGCCGGTGCGCCGCTACCTCCAGGTGCAGTTGCCGATCGCGGTGCCCGCGATCATCGCCGGCCTGCGGGTGGCCACCGTGTCCAGCATCTCCCTGGTCAGCGTCGGCATGCTGATCGGCAACCAGGGAGGGCTCGGCAATCTGCTCTACGCCGGCATGATCTACCACCGGCCCCGCCTGGTCTGGCTGTCCGTCGTCGGTACGGCCGTCCTCGCCGTCCTCGTGGACGCCGTGCTGGTCGCCGTCCGCCGGCTCCTGACGCCGTGGACGCCGCGCGACACCGGCAGGACCCGCGCCGGCGGGGTCGGCCTGCGGATCACCCGGACCACCACCCGGCCCAAACCGGCCGCGGTCACCCTGGAGGATGCAGTCCGGTGAACGTACTCCACTTCATCAACGCCTTCTTCAGCGACGGCGCCCGCTGGCACGGCTACGACGGCATCCCCACGCGGGTCCTTGAGCACGTCCAGTACTCGCTGCTGGCCCTCGCCGTCGCGGCCGCCATCGGTCTGCCGCTCGGGATGCTGACCGGGCACACCGGACGCGGCGGCAACGTCCTCGCGTTCATCGCCACGGCCGCCCGCGCGCTGCCCAGCTTCGGCCTGCTGGTGCTGATGTTCGTGCTGCTCGGCTTCGGCCTGCTCCCGGTGATGATCCCGCTGGTGGTGCTCGCCATCCCGCCGATCCTGGTGACCACGTACGAGGCGGTGCGCTCCGTCGACCCGTCCCCGGTGGACGCCGCCCGCGGCATGGGCATGGCGGAGTCACGGATCCTGCTGCGGGTCGAACTGCCCGTCGCGCTCCCGCTGATCCTCAGCGGGCTGCGCTCGGCGGCCATCCAGATCGTCTCCACGGCCACCATCGCCGCGTACGTCAGCTTCGGCGGCGTCGGCCGCTACATCATCGACGGCCTCTACCAGTACAACTACGAGAAGGTCGCGGGCGGCGCCGCGCTGGTGGCCGTGATGGCCCTGGCGACACTCGCGGTGTTCTGGGCGGTGGCCCGGATCGCGGTGTCGCCCGGCGTGCGCAGGAGCGGCTGACGGTCAGCGCTCGGTGCGGGCCAGCGCCAGCTCCAGTACGACGAGCAGCGCGTCCCGCACCGAGCCGCGCTCCCGGGCGTCGAAGACCACCAGCGGGACGCCGTCGGTGACGTCCAGCGCCCAGCGGACCTCGTCCATGGTGTGCTCCACCGTGCCGTCGAAGGCGTTGACGGCCACGGCGAACGGGATGCCCTTGTGCTCGAAGTAGTCGACGGCCGCGTAGCAGTCGTCGAGGCGCCGGGTGTCGACGATGACGAGCCCGCCGACCGCGCCCTCCACGATGTCGTCCCACATGAACCCGAACCGGTCCTGCCCGGGCGTGCCGAACAGGTACAGCTTGAGCGTCGGGTCGATGGTGATGCAGCCGAAGTCCATCGCCACCGTGGTCGTGGTCTTGCGCGGGGTGTGCGTGAGGTCGTCGACGCCCGCCGCGACCTCGGTGATGGCGGCCTCGGTGGTCAGCGGCTCGATCTCGGAGATCGCGCCGACGGTCGTGGTCTTGCCCACGCCGAAACCGCCCGCGATGACCATCTTCACCGGCAGGGGCGGTCGTACGGCGGTGTGCGCGGCAGAGCCGTGGACCAGTGGTTCAGTCGGTGTCACGGAGTACCCCTCGGGAGTCGGGGATGGCTCGCAGGCCATCGATAACCCTGCGCAGGACGGATGCGTCGTGGGTGGTGTCGAAGTCGGGCACGTACACCGTCAACTGCCCGGCCGCGCGCAGGTCGTCGGCCAGCACACGGACCACGTTGAGGTGCAGCCGCAGCCGGGCCGCGAGTTCGGCCAGCGACTGCGGCAGCCGGCAGGCGGCGACGATGTCGTGCTGTTCGAAGGAGAGCCCGTCGAGCGCGTCCAGACCCGCGACGGTGGCCACCACCTGGGTCTCGACGGGCATCGTCCGGCCGGAGTCGCTGTCCGCGACCCGGCCGGCGGTGACCAGGAACGGCCGCACGGCGGGGGCCGGGCCGACCGGGTCGGGGCCCGGGGGCGGGGAGCCGTCCGCCATGGGTTCCTACGCTTCCTCTCTCGGTCTCGCGGTCTCGGCGGGCGGGCCGCCGGTCAGCGGGCCGACGCGACGCCGACGCTGTTCTTCAGTTCGAGCACCAGCTGGGGGCTGAGCGCGGCCCCGGCGCGGTTGGCGAACAGCGTCATCTCGTAGGCGATGTTGCCCAGCTTGGCCTCCTTGTCGGCGACCACGCCGAGGACGGCGCCGCTGCCGATCGCGGAGACGATGACATGACCGCCCTCCAGATCGATGATGACCTTGTTGAGGCCGCCCAGACCGTAGTTGCCGGAGGCGCCCGCGGCGAGGCTGGTGATGCCGGAGACGATCGCGGCCAGCCGCTCGGAGTGGGCGCGCTCGCGCAGCTCCGACACGGCGATGAGCAGGCCGTCCGACGATACGGCGATCGCGTCGACCACGCCTGCGGTCTCGGTCGCGAAGCGGTTCAGCAGCCAGGTGAAGTCGGCCGCGGCGGCCTGCAGGTCGGTCGGCGGGGTGCCGCCCGTCGGGGTGTCACCTGTCGACGTGCTCACTGCTCGGCTCCTTCCGGATGGTGGTTCTGGTCATGCGGCTGGTCCGCGTGCGTGGCCCCGGTTCCGGGGCGCGCGAGACTGCCGGTGTCGCTGTCGAGCCGGGCCCGCGCCACCGCGGCCTCGAACTCGTCAAGGGCGTCGCGTTCGGCCTGTGCGTCCCGGGGACGCACCGCCTGCGGTACGGACTGCTGGGCGCCCGCGGTCGTACGGAGCGTGGCCCCGCGGACCCGTCGGCGCAGCGGACGGGCGCCCGTGGCGGCGTCGTCCGCGCGGGCGGCGGACGGCGGCATCTCGGTGCGGGCGCGCGGGATCAGCGGCGGCCGGTCTCCGGGGGCCGCGGCCTTGTCGTTTGCCGCGGGGGTGCCATGGGTCACGGCGGCATTCTCCACGGTCGCCGGGGCGGTGCCGTCGGCGCCCTGCGGCGCCTCGCGCCGGGGCAGCCGGCGGGGGAGCGGGCCCTGCGGCTCGGCGGAGCCGCCGAGGCCGTGCGCGTCGGCCCGGTCCTGGCGCGCGGACGACGGGACCGGGAGGGCGCCGGCGGCGGACAGGCGCGGTGCCTCGGCGGGCAGGACCGCGGCCGGGTGCGGGCCCGTGCTCACGGGCGCGTCCGCCGCGGCGCCGGCCGGGCGCTCGGCGCGGGCGGCACCGACGGCCGACACCGGGCTCATGGTGAGCAGCAGCGAGGCCGGCAGCGACACCTCGGCCGTGACGCCGCCGCCCGGGGTCCGGGTCAGCTCGACCCCGATCTCCCAGCGGCGGGCGAGCGTGCCCACCACGAACAGGCCGAGCACCTTCGTCGGCACGAGGTCGAGGCGTTCGCGGCGGATCAGCCGGGAGTTCTCCTCGGCGAGGCGTTCGGCGCTCATACCGAGGCCGTGGTCGGTGATGACGACATGCGCGCCCTCGGCGCCGCAGCGGACGGTCACCTCGACGGGGCTGCCCTCCGGCGAGAACGACACCGCGTTCTCCAGGAGTTCGGCCACCATGAGGGTGAGGTCGCCGATGATGTCGGGCTCGGCCATGGCGTCCGATGCGGTGTACAGCCGTACCCGCTGATAGCCCTCGATCTGGCCGAGCGCGGCCCGCACCACGTTGGTGAGGGGCGTCGGCCCGGAGTCCAGCACCGTCTCGCGGATGCCGGCCAGCAGCATCAGGCTGTCGGCGTTGCGGCGCAGCCGC
The DNA here is from genome assembly GCF_044765425.1 of Streptomyces sp. NPDC102462. Lineage (NCBI taxonomy): Bacteria > Bacillati > Actinomycetota > Actinomycetes > Kitasatosporales > Streptomycetaceae > Streptomyces > Streptomyces sp. NPDC102462. The sequence continues at coordinate 43,678 of NZ_JBIWKB010000068.1, forward strand.
ACCGCGATGTGGTCGATGGAGTAGAGGCGTTCCAGCACGGCCGGGTCGGTCTCACCGCGCTCCACCGCGTCGATCAACGCCAGCTGACGAGTGGTCAGATTGCTCACCCGGCGGCCGACGTTGCCGAACATCTCGGCGGTGTTGCGGCGGCTGAGCACCTGCCGCTCCAGCAGCGCGGCGGCGGTCGTCTGCACATGGTTGAAGGCCTCGGCCAGGTCGCCGATCTCGTCGCGCGCGGTGACCGGCATGTCCCGCAGCCGGGGCGGACGGTCGTCCTCGGTGTCGTCGTCGGCCACCCGGGCCAGTTCCCGACCGGCCACCTCGGCGACCTCCTGCGCCACTCCGGTCAGCGCCTGCACCGGGCGGATCACCGAGCGGCGGACCAGCACGGCGAGGGCCAGCCAGAGGGCGAAGCCGAGCAACGCTCCGCCGAGCAGCAGTCCGGCGCGCCACTGGGCGGAACGGGAGGCGTCGTCGGCCCGTTCGGCGATCTGGCCGATCAGCGAGGTGGTGATCTTCAGCCGGGCGGCGGCCTGCTCCGGGTAGTGGGGGTAGGAGTTCAGCGCGTCCTTGACGGCCTGCCGGATCTGCTCCTGGCTGCCCGCCTCCAGCCTGCTGGTGTCGATCTGCAGTTCGGCGAAGGACTCGGCGATGGCGCGCTGCGCGGGTGTGTGCTCCACCCCGGCCAGCTGCTCCGCCTGCGTCTCGGTGGCGAACCGGCCGAAGCGGTCGGCCTGGTGCTTGTACAGGTCGTAGGAGCCGACCGCGTTGGTGAACTCGATCAGTGCGTTGGTGTCCCCGGTGGTCGCCGAGAACACGCTGGTCTCGAAGGCGCCGTGGGCGGCGTCCGCGCGCAGCAGCGAGTCCAGCAGGTTGCCGGTGAAGGTGGAGGCGAGCGAGGAGTTGCGGTCCAGGCCGAGCCCGTCGATGAGGCCCTGGGCCGTGTTGGCGTAGGCCGGGTCGATGTTGTCGGCCGGCAGATAGGCCGCCTCGACCGAGTCGCGCAGGCTGGACAGGCCCTCGACCTCCCGCAGGGCCTGCGCCTCGCTGTCCGGCAGCCGGTCGCCGAAGGTGTCGAGCACCTTCTGCACCTGGCTGTCCACGGCCTTCTGGGCGGCCCGGTAGGCGGCGGGGGAGGGCTTGCTGAACCCGGACTCGTAGCGCACCGACAGCAGGATCGCCTGCTGGTGCTCGGCCTCCACCCGGTCCACAAGCCGGGCGACCTGCGCGCTGTCCCGCACGAGCTGCGCCGCCGAACCCGCCGTGTTCGACTGCTGGACCAGATCCGTGATCAGGTACGACAGGAGCGCTGCGACCACGGCGAGGGGAACGCCGACGAGCAGATTGAGTTTGCGCCTGAACGGCCAGCGGTCGGCGTAGCCCCCGATGCCGCTCCGCGTCGGCGGGGCGTGCCGGGCGGGCGCGTCCACCTCGTTCGTGGACACCGGTCCTCCTTCGTGGGGGGTGTCTCCGCGGGGCGTGGCCGCCTCGCTGTGCGGGGCCTCGTCGCCCCGGTGGGGGGCGTCCTCGCCCCCGGAACTGTTGCGCAACGACGCCGAAGCGGAACCCGTGCACCGCTGTGCCCGCCATCAACTGCGGTGAGACTACAGCTTCCTCGAAGGACTGATCAGCTCGGCTTTCATCAAGAATCCGTTACAAACAGAACGCTCCTCATACACAACTGGCCACGGATCGAAGCCAATCGGTGACCCGGTGGCACTTGACTGGGCGAGAACAGGCTGGATTGGATCAGTGGCGAGCTGTTCCAGAGTTGTTCGCCGACCCCCACCACCCACTGAACCCGGAACGGGAACCGTGACTTCCAAGACCCACACCAGCAGGTTCATCCGGAGACACCGAAGCGCCGCAGCCGTCGCGCTCGCCGCTGCAACGGCCCTGCTGGCGGGCTGTTCCTCCTCCTCCGACGACACGTCCGACGACCCGCTCAAGGGCGGCAAGAAGGCGAGCGGCGACACCGTCGTCGTCGGCTCCAACAACTTCGCCGAGAGCATCCTGATAGCCGACATCTACGGCGAGGCCCTGAAGGCCAAGGGGATCAAGGTCACCTACAAGCCCAACATCGGCAGCCGCGAAACGACGTACGGCCTGCTCAAGAACGGTTCGATCTCCGTTCTGCCCGAGTACAACGGCGCCCTGCTCGCCTACCTCGACTCGAAGGCCACCCCGAAGACCGTCGAGGAGACCACGGCCGCCATCGAGGCCAAGCTCGACTCCAAGCTGACCCTGCTGGAGCCGGCCGAGGCCCAGGACAAGGACTCCGTCACGCTCAACGCGGCCACCGCGAAGAAGTACGACCTGACCGACAAGTCGTCCATCGCCGACCTCAAGGGCATCGCGAAGGACCTGGTCATCGGCGGCTCCCCGGAGTTCCAGACCCGGCACCAGGGCCTTGAGGGACTGAAGTCCGTCTACGGCGTGGAGTTCAAGTCGTTCAAGGCGCTCGACGCGGGCGGCCCGCTCACCCAGGCCGCACTGAAGAAGGACACCGTCCAGGCCGCCGACATCTTCACCACGGACCCGACCATCTCCAAGGAGAAGTTCGTCGTCCTCCAGGACACGGAGAACCTGTTCGGGTTCGCCAACGTCCAGCCGCTGGTCTACAAGGGCTCGCTCTCCCAGGAGGGCACCGACACGCTCAACGCGGTGTCGGCCAAGCTGGACACGGCGACCCTGCTGGACCTGGACACCCAGGTGCAGCTGGAGAACAAGGACCCGCTGGACGTCGCCAAGTCCTGGCTGAAGTCCGCCGGACTCGACTGACGTCCGCACCGTGGACGCGAGCACCAACGGCACGACGCGGGTGTCCCCGGACACCGGGGGCACCCGCGTCGTCCTGGACGGCCACGGCCTGGACCTGCCCGGACTCGTCCGGCTCGCCGACGCCGCCGCCGTACCCTTCGTCCCCCAGACGGCACTCGACCGGGCGCACCGCGCCTGGCACACCGTGCGCCGCCTGGCCGCGAAGGGCCGCCTCTACGGCCGCGGCACCGGCGTGGGCGCGAACCGCTCCGTCCCCGTCCAGTCGGGCGACGAGACCGAGCACGGCCTGCGACTGCTGCGCAGCCACGCGGGCGGCGCCGGACCGCTGCTGCCCGCCCGGCAGGTCCGCGCGATGCTCGCGGTCCGCGCCAACCAGCTCCTGGCCGGCGGCTCCGGCATCCACCCCTGCGTCATCACCGCCCTCACCGAGGCCCTGCGTCTCGGCGTCCACCCGGCGGTCAACGCCTACGGCGGCGTCGGCACCGGGGACCTGGCGGCCCTGGCCCAGACGGGCCTCACCCTCATCGGCGAACGCCCCTGGCTGTCCGCCACCGCGGACACCGCCCGGACACCGGCCGCGGACGGCCACACCGCCCGGCCGCCGGCGACCGGCGCGGACACCGCGCCCACCGGGCTGCCCGCGCCCGTCACGCTGCGCCCCGGCGACGCGCTCGCACTGCTCAGCAGCAACGCCCTCGCGCTCGGCCAGGCCGCGCTCGCCGGGCACGCCGTGGACGTCCTGCTGCGGGCCACCCACGCCGTCGCCGCGCTCTCCCTCGCCGCCGTCGCCGGGTCCCCGGAGGCGTACGCCGCCCCGGTGCACGCCCTGCGCCCCTACCCGGGCCCGGCCCGCGCCGCCGCCGAGGTACGCCGGCTGCTGGAGCTGCCCGACCGGCCGGCCACCGCCGGGCGGCGCGTCCAGGACCCGTACGGCTTCCGCGCCTTCCCTCAGGTGCACGGCGCCGCCCTCGACGCCTGCGACGCGCTGCGCCGGATCGTCGAGGTGGAGGTCAACACCCCCACGGAGAACCCGGTGCTGGCGGCGGACGGCCACGCCTACCACCACGGTGGCTTCTTCGCCGCCCCGCTGGGCCTCGCCCTGGACGGCCTCGACCTCGCCCTGCTGCAGACGGCCCAGCTGTCCGCCGCCCGGCTGTCCGCGCTCGTCCGCGGCGACCTGACCGGACTGCCCGACTTCCTCGCCACCGGCCCGGCCGGCAGCTCCGGTGTGATGATCCTGGAGTACACCGCCAACTCGGCCCTCGCGGAGCTGCGTTCGTGCGCCGCCCCCGCCTCCGCCGGGCACGCCGTCCTCTCCCACGGCCTGGAGGAGGCCGCCAGCTTCGCCGGCCAGGCCGCCCGGCAGACCCAGCGGGCGGCCGACGCGTACGCCACCGTCCTCGCCTGCGAACTGGTCACCGCCGTACGGGCGTTGCGCCTGCACCCGGCGGCACCGCCGGTGCCCGCCCTCGCCCTGGCCGCGTCCGTGCTCCCACCGGACACCGAGGACCGCCCCCTGACCGGCGACATCACCACGGCAACCGAACTGCTCCCGTTCCTGGCAGACCTCTGATCCCGCAGACAGAACCCGCCTGCACACCCCCGTGCCGGGCCACCGCCCCGACCGCTTACCGGGACTCTTGCAGAAAGCCCCGGCGTTCACGCCGGGGATGAATGCATCTCAAGACTGCTCTGACGTGCACTTTTAGAGCGGACGTTTTTGCTGCTCGATGTACCGGCGGACGATCGCCAACGGTGCTCCGCCGCACGATGCGGAGAAAGACGAGGGCGACCACAGGTGCCCGTGCATGATGGCGCGGTTGATCCGGCCGGTGAACTCTCCCCCAGCCTTCGGCCGGGTGGTGCCCCCAGCCGTATCCGGCGGGCGGACACGCCCTTGAGGCTGTTGACCGGCTTCGAGACGGCGACCTTGGGCGGGCGGTGCACCGGGAGGTGGACATGATCGCGTTCGCCGTTGAACTCCTTCAGCTCCGGGCGGTACTTCGTCACGAAGACCACGTGCACATGCATCGCCGAGACGACGTGCCTGCCCCGCTTGTAGTCCGTTTTGCTCATCCATGCGAGCAGTGGTGGATAGGGTCTTGGTCATGCAGCTCCGCTACAACTACCGGGCCTACCCGGACGCCTCCCAGCGCCGTGCGCTGGCGAAGGCGTTCGGGTGCGCCCGGGTGGTGTGGAACGACTGCCTGCGCGACCGCAGGCAAGCGCACGCGGCAGGACTGCCGTACGTGTCGTCGGCCGAGCTGTCCCGGCTGCGCATCACCCAGGCCAAGCGCACCGAGGAACGCGCCTGGCTCGCCGACGTGTCGGCGGTCGTCCTGCAACAGTCCCTGCGGGACCTGGATGCCGCCTACAAGAACTTCTTCGACAGTCTCAAGGGCAAGCGGCAGGGCCGCAGGGCGGGCCCTCCCCGGTTCAA
>NZ_JBIWKB010000069.1:0-48836 GCF_044765425.1 Streptomyces sp. NPDC102462
TACCGACGAGGAACGCGCCGACCGCGGCGGAGACCTGGAGTTGCTGTGCGACCCCGGCGACCAGCAGGGTCAGCCCCAGCACCACAAGCAACAGCTTCTCTGGGTCGTCGCTGGAGACGAAGCGGGAGATGTGCCGCCCGTAGCGCACCGCGAGGAGCAGCACCAGCCCCGCGACCCCGAGGGCGATGGCCAGCGTGACGCTGCCCGCGGCCAGCCCGGTGCCGGCGAGCAGGGCGGTGAGGATCGGCAGGTAGACCGCCATAGAGAGGTCTTCGAGGACGAGGATGCTCAGGATCACCGGGGTCTCGCGGTTGCCGAGCCGCCCCAGGTCGCCGAGCACTTTGGCGATCACTCCGGACGAGGAGATCCAGGTCACCCCGGCGAGGACCACGGCGGCGACCGGGCCCCAGCCGAGCAGCAGCGCCATCACCGCGCCGGGCAGCGCGTTCAGCGCCGCGTCCACCAGACCGGCCGGGTACTGCGTCTTGAGGTTGGAGACCAGATCGCTCGCCGTGTACTCCAGGCCGAGCATGAGCAGCAGCAGGATCACACCGATCTCGGCACCGGTGGCGACGAACTCCTCACTGGCGTCCAGCGGCAGCAGCCCGCCCTCGCCGAAGGCCAGACCGGCGAGCAGGTACAGGGGGATCGGTGAGAACTGCAGCCGCCCGGCGAAACGGCCCAGCAGACCGAGGCCGAGCAGGACCGCGCCGAACTCGATCAGGAAGATCGCGGAGGAGTGCACAGACTGTCACTCCCGACCGAGGATCTCGGCTGCCGCGTCCACGCCCTCACGGGTGCCGATCACGATCATGGTGTCGCCGCCGGCCAGCCGGAAGTCCGGGCCGGGCGAGGGGATCGCCTCGGCCCGGCGCATCACGGCCACGATGGACACACCGGTCTCCGTGCGCATCCGGGTCTCGCCCAGCAGCCGCCCGTTCCAGTGGGACGTGGCGGACAGCTCGACCCGCTCGGCGACCAGGCCCAGCTCGGTCGTCGACAGCAGGCTCGGGCTGTGGTGCTTGGGCATCAGCGCGTCGATGAGCGCGTCCGCCTCACCGGAGGCCAGCCGGACCGACAGGGCGCAGGCGTCCGGGTCGTCCGCGCGGTAGGCGCTCAGCGTCCGGGAGCCGTCCCGGTGGGCCACCACCGACAGGCGCCGTTGCTCTCGTGTGGTCAGGTCGTAGCGCACTCCGATGCCCGGCAACGGCGTGCTGCTCATGCGTGCGGCGCCCACTGAGGCCCCCTGTCTGGTTTGACTGTTCCTTTGCAAAACGGTTGGTGACACTCTAACGAGCGTCCCGGAACCAGCCGACGGTGCCTGCTTGAGGCACCGCCCTGCGTCGGCACCGGGCAGGACCGGAAGGAAGCGTCAGCATGATCGAGTGGGTGTCATTCCGCTCAGGGGCCGTCCCCGTGCCCGAGCCCGTCGCGACGCCGCTGGTGTGGGCCGGGGCCGTCGGCGGCGCATCGGTACTCGTGGCGCTCCTCAACCACCTCGTGGGCCCGTACCGGCCCACGCTCGCGCTGACCGTGCTGTCCCTGCTGGCCGCGCTGCTCGGGCTGTGCGCCCGTTTCGTGGCGGCGCCCGGCACCGCGCTGCTGTGCTGGCTGCTCCTCAACGGCTTCGGGATTCCCCCGGCGGGCACGCTGTCCTGGGCCTCGCACCGTGACGGGTTCTGGCTCACGTGCCTGTTCGGCGCCACGCTCGTGGGCACGGTGCTTGCGCGTCTGGTCAATGCCCACGCCGCCTATCGGCGGCTGTCCACGGACGCTCCGCGGGTTGGGCCGTGATGCGTCGTCGGTCGGGTGCGGCTTCGTCGTGGCCAGTCGCGCAGTTCCCCGCGCCCCTTCGGGCGCTGGCCGCTGGGGGGCGATGTGGGGTTGGCGGCAAACGGCGTGGTGTGTAGTCGGTCGGGTGCGGGTGCGTCGTGGCTGGGCGCGCAGTTCCCCGCGCCCCTTTGGGGCGCTTAGTTCCCCGGGCTTATTTGGGGCGGTGGGGGGTCGGTGAAGGCGGTCAGGATGTGTTGGGCGGCCAGGGTCGCCGTCAACGAGCCGTCCCTGACGCGTTGTTCCAGCTCGGGGGCGATGGCGCGGACCGCCGGGTCGGCGTGCAGCCGGCCCAGCAGTTCGTCGCGGACCATGGACCAGGTCCAGCCGACCTGCTGGTCGCGCCGCTTCTCGGTGAGCCGGCCGGTGGACTCCAGCAGCGCACGGTGCTGTTCGAGCCGCTGCCACACCGTGTCGAGCCCGGTCGCCTCCCGCGCGCTGCAACTGAGCACGGGAGGCGTCCACGCCGCGTCCCTGCCGTGCATCAGCCGCAGCGCGCCCGCCAGTTCCCGCGCCGCCGCCCGGGCGTCACGCTCGTGCGGGCCGTCCGCCTTGTTCACGGCGATCACGTCGGCCAGCTCCAGGACGCCCTTCTTGATGCCCTGCAACTGGTCGCCGGTGCGGGCCAGGGTGAGCAGCAGGAACGAGTCGACCATGTCGGCGACCGCGGTCTCCGACTGGCCGACGCCGACGGTCTCCACGAGAACCACGTCGTAGCCCGCCGCCTCCATCACCACGATCGACTCGCGGGTCGCCCTGGCCACCCCGCCGAGCGTGCCCGCACTGGGGGAGGGCCGCACGAACGCCGCCGGGTCCACGGCCAGCCGCTCCATACGGGTCTTGTCCCCGAGGATGGAGCCGCCGGTGCGGGTCGAGGACGGGTCGACGGCGAGCACCGCCACCCGGTGCCCCAGCGAGGTCAGCAGCGTGCCGAACGCGTCGATGAACGTCGACTTGCCCACCCCCGGCACCCCGCTCACGCCGATCCGCCGGGCCCGGCCGCCGTGCGGAAGCAGCTCGGTGAGCAATTCCTGTGCCAGCGCGCGGTGGTGCGGCCGGGTGGACTCCACGAGGGTGATCGCGCGGGCCACGATCGCCCGCCGCCCGTCGAGCACACCCTTCACATATGTGTCGAGATCGATCGCCGCCATGGCGCCCTACAGTTCGTGGCCGAGGTCGGCCGACAGCCGCTTCACCAGGTCGTACGCCGCATCCGGGATCACCGTGCCGGGCGGGAACACGGCCGTGGCGCCCATCTCCAGCAGGGCCGGCACGTCCTGCGGCGGGATCACCCCGCCCACCACGACCATGATGTCCTCCCGGCCCTCCGCGGCCAGCCGCTCGCGCAGCGCCGGCACGAGGGTGAGGTGGCCGGCGGCGAGCGAGGACACCCCGACCACGTGCACGTCCGCCTCGACGGCCTGCCGGGCCACCTCGGCGGGGGTCTGGAACAGCGGGCCGACATCGACGTCGAACCCCAGGTCGGCGAAGGCGGTCGCGATCACCTTCTGGCCGCGGTCGTGGCCGTCCTGGCCCATCTTGGCGACCAGGATGCGCGGCCGGCGCCCCTCGGCCTCGGCGAAGGCGTCCACCAGGGCGCGGGTGCGGTCCACGGAGGGTGACTCGCCTGCTTCGTTGCGGTACACACCGGAGATCGTACGGATCTGGCCCGCGTGCCGGCCGTACACCTTCTCCAGGGCGTCGGAGATCTCGCCGACGGTGGCGTGGGCGCGGGCCGCGTGCACGGCCAGCTCCAGCAGGTTGCCGTCGCCGTCGGCGGCCCGGGTGAGCGCGTCCAGCGCGTCCCGGCAGGCGGTCTCGTCCCGCTCCGCGCGCAGCCTGCGCAGCTTCTCGATCTGCTGGGCGCGCACGGCGGAGTTGTCGACCTTCAGCACCTCGATCTGCTCGTCGCTGTCGACCCGGTACTTGTTGACGCCGATCACCGGCTGCCGTCCCGAGTCGATGCGGGCCTGGGTGCGGGCCGCCGCCTCCTCCACCCGCAGCTTGGGAATGCCGGCGTCGATGGCCCGCGCCATGCCGCCCGCACGCTCGACCTCCTCGATGTGCTGCCACGCCCTGCGGGCGAGGTCGTACGTCAGCCGCTCGACGTAGGCGCTGCCGCCCCACGGGTCGATGACCCGGGTGGTGCCGGACTCCTGCTGGATGAGCAGCTGGGTGTTGCGGGCGATGCGCGCGGAGAAGTCGGTGGGCAGCGCCAGCGCCTCGTCGAGCGCGTTGGTGTGCAGCGACTGGGTGTGGCCCTGGGTGGCCGCCATCGCCTCCACACAGGTGCGGATGACGTTGTTGAACACGTCCTGCGCGGTCAGCGACCAGCCCGAGGTCTGCGAATGCGTGCGCAGGGACAGCGACTTGGTGTTCTTCGGCTCGAAGCGCGACACCAGCTTGGCCCACAGCAGCCTGGCCGCCCGCAGCTTGGCGATCTCCATGAAGAAGTTCATGCCGATCGCCCAGAAGAACGACAGCCGGGGCGCGAACGCGTCCACGTCCAGGCCGGCCTCCCGGCCCGCGCGGAGGTACTCCACGCCGTCCGCGAGCGTGTACGCCAGCTCCAGGTCGGCCGTCGCGCCCGCCTCCTGGATGTGATAGCCGGAGATGGAGATCGAGTTGTAGCGGGGCATCCGCTGCGAGGTGAAGGCGAAGATGTCGGAGATGATCCGCATCGACGGCTTCGGCGGGTAGATGTACGTGTTGCGGACCATGAACTCCTTGAGGATGTCGTTCTGGATGGTCCCGGCCAGCTTCTCGGGCGGCACGCCCTGTTCCTCGGCCGCCACGATGTACAGCGCGAGCACCGGCAGCACGGCGCCGTTCATCGTCATCGACACGGTCATCCGGTCCAGCGGGATCCCGTCGAACAGCTGCCGCATGTCGTAGATCGAGTCGATGGCCACGCCCGCCATGCCGACGTCGCCGGTCACCCGCGGGTGGTCGCTGTCGTAACCCCGGTGCGTGGGCAGGTCGAAGGCGACCGACAGGCCCTTCTGGCCGGCCGCCAGATTGCGCCGGTAGAACGCGTTGGACTCCTCGGCGGTGGAGAAGCCCGCGTACTGGCGGATCGTCCAGGGCTGGTTGACGTACATCGTCGGGTACGGGCCGCGCAGATACGGCGCGATGCCCGGATACGTGTCCAGGAAGTCCAGGCCCTCCAGGTCACGGCCGGTGTACAGCGGCTTGACGCCGATGCCCTCGGGCGTCTCCCACAGCGGCTCCGCGCCCCCGGTGGCCCGCCGCACGGCCGTGCGCCACTCGGTGTCGCCGCCCGCCGGGGCGGGGCCGCCCAGGTCGATGCCGGAGAAGTCGGGGATTCCCATCAGGACACTCCCATGCGGTCGAGGGCCGCGGACAGGACGGCGACGGCGTCACAGCCCGCGAACACATACGAGTCGACGCCCGCGTACCCGGCGGGCCGACCCGCCAGGGACACGTGCCGGGCACCGGCCGCCCGCAGGTCCGCGGCGGCCCGCTCGGCCTGTTCCGCGTAGAGCGCGTCACTTGAGCACAGCACGGCCTCGCTGGCACCGCTGTCCGCGAAGCCGCCCTCGGTGACCGGTTCGACGCCGCCCGTCTGGAAGAGGTTGGCGGCGAACGCGGCGCGTGCGGTGTGCGCGGCGGCCGGGCCGATCGTGGCGAGGAAGATCCGCGGCCGGGCGCCGGTCGCCGCGAGATGGGCGTCGGAGCGGGCGCGCAGCGCCTCGAACGCCTCGTCGCGGCGGACCCGCGGCAACCCCCCGGACGGCGGCTCCGGTGCCGGTTCACGGGTCACGGGCTGCTCCGCCAGCTGCGGGAACTCGCTGACCCCTGTGATGGGTTCGCGCCGACTGGCGAGCCGCGCCGTGCGCTCCTGCCAGGTCTGCGCCAGGTCCGCGCGGATCCGGCCCGAGCGCAGCACGGCCGCCTGGCCGCCGGCCCGCTCGATCGACCGGAAGAACTCCCAGCCCGCCCGGGCGAGTTCGTCCGTCAGCCGCTCCACGTACCAGGAGCCGCCCGCCGGGTCGATCACCCGGGCCAGATGCGACTCCTCCACCAGGATCGTCGAGGTGTTGCGGGCGATGCGGCGGGCGAACGCGTCCGGCAGGCCCAGCGCGTGGTCGAAAGGCAGCACGGTCACCGCGTCGGCGCCGCCGACCCCCGCGGCCAGGGTCGCCACGGTCGCCCTGAGCATGTTCACCCACGGGTCGCGGCGGGTCACCATGACCGGCGACGTCACGGCGTGCTGGAGCTGCGCGCCCGCGTCGGGCGCCCCGCACACCTCGGCGACCCGCGCCCACAGCCGGCGCGCCGCGCGCAGCTTGGCCACGGTCAGGAACTGGTCGGCGGTGGCCGCGTACCGGAACTCCAGCTGGGCGCAGGACTGCTCGACGGTCAGCCCGGCCCCGGTCAGCTCGCGCAGATAGGCGACGCCGGTGGCGAGGGCGGCGCCGAGTTCCTGCGCGGCGGAGCCGCCGGCCTCGTGGTACGGCAGCGCGTCCACGGTCAGCGCCCGCAGCCCCGGGTACCCGTCGGCGCAGCGCTCGGCGAGCGCCGCGACCGGGGCGAAGTCCTGCCGGTCTCCGGTGCGGGCCTCGTAGCCGAGCGGGTCGGCGCCGAGGTTGCCGCGCGCCGCCTCGGGGGCGACGCCCCGCTGCGCGTACAGCCCCAGCAGCTCCCGGGCTGCGGCCTCGATATCCCGGCCCGCGTCCAGCACGACCGGCGCCAGGTCGAGGTGGACGCCGTCGAGCGCGCGGCGCAGGCCGGAGACCGGGATGCCGCCCGCGCCCACCAGCAGCCAGAGCGAGGTGGCGCCGTTCTCCAGATCGGTGAGGACCGCGCCGTCGGCGAGCGCCGCGTGCCGCTGCCGTACGTCCCAGCCGGCCACGGTGTTGCCCTCCGGGCGGCCGCCGCGCACGAACGGGGCGAAGCCGGGCAGACCGGGCTCGGGTGCGGTGTCGCGCGCGGTGTACAGGGGACGGGTGCGCAGCCCGTCCTCCAGCGTCGTGGACAGGGCGTCCTCCGCTGCCGCACCGGAGACTTCCTGGCCCGACTTGCGCAGCACACCCTCGACCAGGCGTTGCCACTGCTCGTGTGTCGCGTCAGGGAACTCGGCGGCCAGGGAGAGCCCGTCGTCAGGCAGGACCGTCATGCTCGGATGCTAGGCCAGCCCGCTCGCACGGCAGTGGAGCACGCGCTGTGACGTTTCCCTCTCCGGCCCTGTGACCTGTGCCTCCTCGGGGCTCCGCGCGGGCCGCTCCGGGCGCCTCTTGGGACGGGCCGCGCGTGGGACGGTCAGCGGGTGCCGTCCGCGAGTCCGGGCAGCAGGCCGAGCACGGCCGCGCGCTGGGCCGGCCCGACGAACTCCGCCAGCGCGTCCTTGACCGCCTCGGCGAGCAGTCCCGAAGACTCCCGCAGCAACCGCCGTGCCTTGTCGGTCAGGGTGACCTCCACGCCCCGCTTGTCGCCGCAGACGGCTCTGCGGGTGACCAGGCCCGGCCGCTGGAGGCAGGCGATCTGGTAGGTGAGCCGGGTCTTGGGACGGCCGAGCAGTTCGGCGATCCGGGTCATGCGCAGGCCGCCCTGCGGCTGTTCGGCCAGCAGGCACAGGATCAGGAACTCGTCGTGCGAGACGTCCAGGGTCTGTTTCACCACGGACCGCAGCCGCTGCTCCGCCGCCGCGGTCGCGGCCAGCAGCAGCATCCAGGCGCGCAACTCGCCGGGGAGCAGCCCTGTTCCCTCCGCGGAGGGGCATTCGGGCTGGTCGGCGGGGGGTTGGTGGTGGGCGGCCATGGAGGTGAGTCTACCTGTTGTCCAAATTTGGATCGTGGGCTAGCGTTGGCCCACAGCTCATCCAAATTTGAACCATCCACTCGAACCCGACCCGTCATTCGAAGGAGCACGACCATGACCGTCGCCGTGGAAACGGGTCTCTGGCAGGTCGACCCCGCCGCCTCCGCCGTCACCTTGCGGCACAAGACCTTCTGGGGCCTGGTCACCGTCAAGGGCACCTTCGCCGCGGTCGCCGGCCAGGGCGAGGTCCGGCCCGACGGCACCGCCACCGGCACCGTGACCCTGGGCGCCGCCTCCCTGGACACCAAGCACGCCAAGCGCGACGCCCATCTGCGCTCGGCCGACTTCCTCGACGCCGACAACCACCCGGAGATCACGTTCACGGTGGAGGGCGCCGAACTCCGCGACGGCGACACCGCGCAGGTCACCGGACGGCTGACGGTACGGGGCATCAGCCGGCCGCAGACGCTGACCGCGAGGCTCGTGCAGGCCGATGCCGACGCGCTCTCGCTGGAGGCCGAATTCACCGTGGACCGGGAGCAGTTCGGCCTCGGCTGGAACCAACTCGGCATGATCCGCGGCCTGACGACGATCACCACCACCCTCCGCTTCACCCACACCCCGTCCTGAACCGGCCGTTGGCCGGCGGTGTCGGTGCCGGTGGTCGCCGGGGCGGTGGCTGTTCGTGTGTGCCGGATGTCAGCCTGGGGTGCCTGAAGGGCGTAGGCGTACGTCCTGGCTCGACAGGGTTTGGGGGGTGGCCGTGAAGGCGCGTAGGCGGATTCGTGTGTGCGGGCCGGGGACGGTGAAGCGGCCCTTGGGCGGGCGGAGTTCCAGGGTCGCCGTGCCGTGGGCGGGAATGGTCGCCGGGCCGCGCACCAGGGACCAGTACCGGTTCATGCCCTGCCCCGTGGTGAGCGTGAAGTGCGGGGTGAGCGCGTCGCCCGCCGAGTTCGTCACCCGCAGGGTGAGCGCCGAGACCACGCCTGCCGAGGCGCTGCGCACCGAGGCGACCCGCATGCGCAGCGGCGGAGTGCCGGTCACTGCGAGGGCCGCGCTCAGCAGCGCCGGCAGGACCAGCAGCGCGCTCACGGCGGCCAGCGCCGGCCGGCGGCGCACCCCCGTCAGCGGCCGGGGCCGTGGCTGCCAGGCATGCTCGAACTCCGCGGGCGCCGCGGTCACCGCACCCGCCAGCCACAGCGGCGTCATCATCAGGTAGTAGCCGTCCTGGGAGCGGGTCGCCAGATAGAAGGCGCACCAGGGCAGCACGGTCGCCGCGGGACCCAGCCGCCGGACGAACAGCACGAACAGCGCGAGCAGCGCCGCCGCCAGGAACATGCTCGCGTGCGCGTACCAGTCGAGGCGGTCGCTGCCGTCGGTGAAGTACAGCGAGACGCCCACCAGGCCCTGCCCGTGCAGCACCGCGCCCTGCGTGAGCGGCAGCGCGATCCCCTCCAGCCAGGGGCCCGGCTGCCGCACCAGGAAGTACGTGTTGATCAGCAGCCAGCAGGTGGCCGCGACCCCGACCAGCCGCAGTACCAGCAGCCCCGCCGCCCGGCCGCCCAGCTCACCACGGCGCACGGCGTAGATGCCGGCCAGCAGGAACGGCGCGAGGAACCAAGGGAGTTGCTGGGCGGCGCAGGCCGCGCCCAGACAGGCGGCCCGGGCGATCCCGGCCGTACCCAGCCGCCCGCCCCGCCCGATCCGCGGCCAGCGCACCACCACCGGCACCAGCAGGGCCAGCCCGATGATCGCCGGGTAGCCGAGCCGCGCGTACGTCGGCAGGAAGCCGAAGCCCAGGCAGGCCATGGTCGCCGCCGACCGCCACGGCGCGGGCAGCATCCGCCACAGCGTGACCGCGCCCACCACGAGGGCTCCGGTGCTCACCGCCGTGGCGGGCGCGCCGCCATGGCCCAGCCACAGCAGCGGCGCGGTCAGCAGCGGTGCCAGCGGCGGATAGCCGTACGTCAGGTCGTAGCCGCCGCTGGTCGTGGGTGTCAGGGCCACGCCCTTCCCGGTGAACAGCCAGGGCCAGGGCTGCCCGTAGACGGGGTGCCCGGTGGCGAGTTCCCGGGCGGCCTGGGTGGTGAGGACCGCCTCGTCGCCGCCGCTGTGGTTCAGCGCCCAGGTGCACAGGACCAGCGTGACCGCCGTCACCAGCACCACCAGGTCGAGCCGGGCCAGCGAACGGGTCCGGCGGGCCGTCAGGGCCAGCACCCCGGTGACCAGGACGGCCGCGTAACACACGGAGATGACGGCCGCGAGGACCATGCGGTGCGTGGCCGCCTGCGTCCACACCGAGCGGGTGCCGATGAACAGGCTCACATCGGCCAGCAGGGTGAGGACGCGGTGCCACTGCGCGGGAGTATCGGGTTTCTCCCAGGCGGCGGACACCACCGACTGCGTCCGCCGCCCGGGTGCCACCTGCTGTGTTTCTGCCAAGTGCACGGCATGGGACCGTAGTCGCGGTCGGTGAGCGGGGCGTCACGGGAGGCGAAGAGTCCGGTGTGAGGGCGGTAAGAACCGGGCGTATGCGTACACGTGCCCGAAGATCCACCGGGGGCGGGATGGCCGGAGTCGGTCGCGCTTCGTGTCGCTGTTGGGCCGAACGGGTGACTTGGCGTAAGAATTGGCCGGTGAAGGCATGGACTGCGAGTCAGATCGGGGGGAGCCGGTGAGCCGTTACGACGCCACCGATGAACAGTGGGAAGGGCTCGCCCAGGTCGTGCCGCTGCGGGGCCGGGACGCCTGGCCGTCCGCGGTGGACCACCGGGCGCTGCCCGAGGCGGAGACCGAGACCCGCCGCCGGTTCGTGGTCCTGCGGATCAACGTGTTCGCGGACGCCCGCGAGGTCGCCGAGACCGTGATGGCCGGCATCCCCGTCCTGCTCGACCTCAGCAGCGCCGAGACCGACGTCGCCAAGCGCGTCCTCGACTTCAGTACCGGCGTGGTCTTCGGACTGGGCAGCGGGATGCACCGCGTCGACCGCAATGTGTTCCTGCTCACCCCGCCCGGCATCGAGGTCAGCGGACTCATGGCGGGCGCCGGCGTCTCCGGCGGCTGAGCCCGGTCCCCCGATCGTAGGAAGGTGCCGCGGACGGAACGGTTCGCCCGGGCACCGGAGTCCTAGGGTCCGGGCATGGCCGAGCCCTGCGCGTCCACCGCGCCCGCCCCGCACCCCACGAACCCCCGAACCGGCCCGCTGCTGCCGCCGGGTTCCCACGGCCCCTCGGATTCCGGCACGGCGCAGGGTGCCCCCGCGTCGTCGGGTTCCCGCGCGCCGTCGGGCGCCCCCACGCCTCCGGGCTCCCGCGGGCCCTCGGATTCGGGTACGGCGCCGGGTGCGCGCCCGCCCTCGGGTTCCCGTGCGTCGTCGGGTGCCCCAGCAGCCCCGGGTTCCCGCGCATCCTCGGTTTCCGGTACGGCGCCGGGTGCGCGCCCGCCCTCGGGTTCCCGTGCGTCGTCGGGTCGTCCCGCGCGGCCCGAGGGGGCGGTCCGGCCGGGGCTGACCGAACTGCGGTTGTCCGCGTTCGCCGGCCACCGCCGTGCCGGGTTCCAGCTGGGGCCGCTCACCCTCCTCGCAGGACCCAGCGGGAGCGGCAAGACGACCGCGCTGCGGGCGTACGAGGCGCTGGCCCGGCTCGCCGGCGGCGCCCCGCTCGCGGACGTCTTCCCTGACCCGGCCGCCTGCGTGCCCGAGCGGGCAAGACCCGACGCCCAGCGCCGCCGCGGCTTCCGCATCGGATGCACCGCGGACGGCCCCGAGGGCCCGGTCCGGCTGGACGTCGCCGTCCAGGCGGAGCCCGAACTGCGCATCGTGGGCGAGCGGTTGACGGCCGGCGGGCGGACACTCCTGGAGACCGCGCTGCGCGACCCCGCGCGGCACGCCGTACAGGCCGCCTGGCACACGGCGGGCACGGCCCCCGTCACCCGCGCCCCGCTCCCCGACGACCGCCTCGGCACCGCGCTGCTGCCGCTGCGCGTGGCCGGCAAGACCGACGGACAGCGGCAGGTGCTCGCCGCCGCGGAGCAGACCGTGGTCGCCCTGCGCTCCGTCTTCGCCTGTGATCCGCGGCCCGACCGGATGCGCGGGCCCGTCCCGCTGGGCTCCGGGCGGCTGCTGCCCGGCTGCGACAACCTCGCCGACGTCCTGTGGCGCACCCGGTCGGAGTGCGGGCGCCGGTACGCGCAACTCGTCGCCGCGGTGCGTGAGGGCTGCCGCGGCCGCGTGACCGACCTGCTCGCCGAGCCGCTGGGCGACGGCACCGTACGGGCGCTGCTCGACCGGGGCGACGGCGTCCGCACCGACGTCGGCCGGCTCGGCGACGGCGAACTGCGCTATCTGGCACTGGCTTTGGTGCTGCTCACCGGGCCGGGCGTGCTCGACGTCGACGCGCCGGGCGAGGTGCCCGACGCGATGCGCGGCCTCACCGTCCTCGCCGACGGCCTCGACCGGGCCCTGGACGGGCGCCAGCGCGGCGGGCTGCTGCGGCTCGCCGCGCGGATGTGCGCGCTCGGGCACATCCGGTTCGTCGGGGCGGTGAGCGACGCCTCATGGGCCGCAGGGACGGACGGGGTCACGGTGGTGGACCTGGACCCGGTGGTACACCTGGAACCGTGACGGAACACCTGGACGTGGCCACACTGCAGCGCCGCCTGGCCGAGTTCGCGGCCGCCCGGAACTGGCAGCCCTACCACACCCCCAAGAACCTGGCGACCGCCCTCAGTGTGGAAGCATCCGAACTGGTCGAGATCTTCCAGTGGTTGACGCCCGAGGAGTCGTCCCGCGTCATGGCCGACCCGGACTCGGCGCACCGGGTCACGGACGAGATCGCCGATGTCCTCGCCTATCTGCTCCAACTGTGCGAAGTACTGGGCGTCGACCCGCTGTCCGCGCTGGACGCGAAGATCGACCGGAACGAGCGGAGGTTCCCGGTGCCGGGGGCCGGCGCCGGGGACGGAACGCAGGGCGGGCCGGGGGACGGCGGGGGCGCGGGCACGTAACCTTACGCTCCGCTTTCACTCTCCGGAGTCAAAGTGGCCGTCGAATCCGAATTGTTGTCCACAGATTTCCGTCTTCCTCTGGCTTTTCGTCCCACGGGCCCTCACTCTGGGTAGTGAACGGCGCAGCGAGGGCGAGACGTGCGCGGAGCACGTCGGAGGGACGGGGGCAGCACATGGACGCGGTGCGGCTCATCGGGACGAGCAGGCGCGCCCTGACCGCGGGCGGCGACGCGCCGCAGACCCTGGCGGAGGTGTGGCAGGCACAGGCCCTGGCCCAGGCGATCGGCAGCCGTCTGGCGGTCTCCGGACCACCCGAACTGCGCGGCGAGGCACTGGGCCTGACGGAGCTGGCGGGCCGGGGCTGCGGCGTCCTGGACGCGCCGGACCTCGACCCGGGGGACCTGCGCGCGGCCCAGCTCACCGAACTGGACGACGCCCGCCATACGCTGCTGTGCCTGGGCGGCCTGCTCGCGGAGGTCGGCATAGCCCTGGTAGGGCTGGCCAGCGCCGCGGCCGACGAGACGACGTACTGGCAGTGCATGGAGGCGATCGACGCGGCGGACGAGTCCCGCGACCGGGTGCGGGAGATGCTGCGCAAGCTGGCCGCCAGAGAGGAGGCGGCGATGCCGGAGACGGAGGTGGGCTAGTGCGGGCCGGCCGGCACGGACCGGCCCCGCCTCAGCCGAGGTCGGCCTCGTCCGCGGACGCGCGGCGGTACCCCCCGGCCGACTGCAGATCCGCGTCCAGAGCGGACAGGTCCGCGTTCAGGGCGGCCATCAACTCCTCCATCTGCTCCAGCAATCCCTTCGGCTGTCCGGACCCCGCAGGGAGCGGCACGGACTCTTCCGACATGACGGCCTCCTCGCGGACGCCGGACGGTCCGGCCCCCACCGCCCAACGATGATCGCGGGGGCCGGTCACCGCCGCCACGGCACCTGGGCGTGCGGTTGACGTGAATTCACCCGGCCGGGGACGGCGGCGACAGGGGGTGCCGGTGGGGTCGGGAAGGGCGGCGGCGTGCAGGATGGATGTATGGACCTTCGAATCTTCACCGAGCCCCAGCAGGGGGCGACCTACGACACCTTGCTCGCCGTGGCCAAGGCCACCGAAGAACTCGGGTTCGACGCGTTCTTCCGCTCGGACCACTACCTGCGCATGGGCAGCGTGGACGGGCTGCCCGGGCCCACCGACGCCTGGATCACCCTGGCCGGGCTCGCCCGCGAGACCAAACGCATCCGGCTCGGCACGCTGATGACCGCGGGCACCTTCCGGCTGCCCGGCGTCCTCGCCATCCAGGTCGCGCAGGTCGACCAGATGTCCGGCGGCCGGGTCGAACTGGGGCTGGGCGCGGGCTGGTTCGAGGAGGAGCACAAGGCGTACGGCATCCCGTTCCCGAAGGAGAAGTTCGGCCGACTTGAGGAACAGCTGGCCATCGTCACCGGACTGTGGGAGACCAAGGTCGGGGACACCTTCGACTTCCACGGCACCTACTACGACCTGACCGGCTCGCCCGCGCTGCCCAAGCCCGCCCAGGCGAAGATCCCGGTGCTGATCGGCGGGCACGGGGCGACCCGTACGCCGCGGCTGACCGCACGCTACGCCGACGAGTTCAACATGCCGTTCGCCTCGATCGCAGACAGCGAGCGGCAGTTCGGCCGGGTCCGTGCCGCGGCGGGGGCCGCCGGGCGTGCCGCCGACGACATCACGTACTCCAACGCCCTCGTCGTCTGCGTCGGCCGGGACGACCAGGAGGTCGCCCGCCGGGCGGCCGTGATCGGCCGCGAGGTCGAGGAGCTGAAGGCCAACGGCCTGGCCGGCTCCCCGGCCGAGGTCGTCGACAAGATCGGCAAGTACGCGGAGATCGGCTCCGAACGGATCTACCTCCAGGTCCTGGACCTCACCGACCTGGACCACCTGGAACTGATCTCGTCCCAGATCCAGACACAGCTGTCGTAGCCCCTACCACGTGCCACGGCCCCCGGGCCGCCTCGAAGCCCACCCGCGCCGAACCCACCGCGCCCAGGCGGGCGTGTGCGGCGGCATGCGCGGGCGGGGCTGCTGGTGTGCGCGGGGGTGGCCGGCGCGCGACGGTGTTGACCAAGGGGCAGTTGGCCGTGGTCATGCTCCAGCGCGCGCCGGTGGGGTGCCGTTCGCCTACGTGGCCGGGGACGAGGCCTACGGTCGCAGCCCGAACCCGCGCCAGGCGAACGAGGCAGCCGAGCGGGGGTCCCGCGACTGCCCGGACGGATGGCGCCGCAGCCTGCTGATCCGCCGCGACCGCGAAACGGCAGCCGAATACGCCTGACTCCTGTGCCACCACCGGTGCGGCACCAGTCTCGCCCTGCTCGCCCAGGCACTGCTCGCGGTACTGCGCTCACGCCTTCCGGCAAACGGCAGCGCTGGTCACGCCGGCGCCGCCACCAAGCCGCCGCCGATCCGACGACCGCTACATTTCGTGCTCCCACCAGCCGCGCGTGTCGACGTCTGTGGCATCCGCCAGCGCCTCCAGTTCCGCGATCTCCTCGTCGGCGAGTTCGATGCCGCGAGCTCGGACCAACCCGTCGATGTAACCCGACTTCGTGACCCCGATGATCGGGGTGGTCCCCTTGGCGATGGCCCAGGCGGTGGCGACATCGGCGGCGGACGCGCCTCGGTCCTTGCCGATCGCCTCCATCCGGTCCGTCAGCGCCTGCAGCTGGGGCAGGATGCCGTTGTACACGGACGCCCGGCTGCTCCCTTCCGGCAATGGATTCGCCGGGCTGTACCTGCCGGTCAGCGCTCCTTGTTCGAGGACCATGTAGGAGAAGAACCGCACGTCGTGCTCGCGGCAGTGGTCGAGAATGCCCGCGCGCTCAGAGCTCCGGTACAGGAGGCTGTAGTGGTTCTGGACCGCCTCCACGCGGAAGCCGGCCTCGCCGAGGATCTGATCGGCAAGAGCGATCTCCTCCATGTTGTGGTTCGAGACGCCGACATGCTTGATTGTGCCGCTCTTGAGCAGCGGGATCAGAGGCGGCGTCCATCGTGCCACGTCGGCAGGATTATGGATCCAGAAGAGATCCACATAGTCCGTACGCATTCGGTCGAGGCTCTGCTCCAGCATGTCCGCGACCGGATCGTCACCGTCGCCCGCGATCTGCGGGGTGAACTTCGTCGACAGCTGGTACTCGCTGCGGTGATAGCCCCTCAGTGCCTGGGCGAGGACAGTCTCCGAGCGGCCCATGCCGTACGCCACGGCGGTGTCCCACAAGGTGAAACCGTTCGACTGCGCCTTCTCGACGACCTCTCGCAGGCCGGACTCGCTCAGCTGACTGCCGAAGTAGCCGTCGCCTGCCTCGCCGCTGTCTCCCCACGCCCATGTGCCCAACGCCACCGCCGGCACAGTCAGCGCCTTGCTCGTCATTTCTTAGCTCCGTTGTTTGTTCTTGGGATCGTGTCGGAACGTTCGAATCCCAGGAGACCGTGATCGCCGCCACCGGAGAAGGTCGCGTCTATGGGGGGTATAACCTCAACCCCTTTCGGGCCGTGACCAGCGGTTACCATGAATGACATGGACCGACAGCCCGGAAACCGCGGAGAAATCCGGGACTTCCTTGCCAGCCGACGCGCCAAAATCACCCCGGCGCAGGTCGGACTGCCGACCAGCGCCCGTCGCCGGGTCACCGGGCTGCGGCGCGAGGAGGTCGCCGTCCTTGCCGGCGTGAGCACGGAGTGGTACACGCGGCTGGAGAAGGGGCACATCGGCGGCGTGTCCGAAGACGTCCTTGACGCGGTGGCTCGTGCCCTGCGACTGGATGACGACGAACGCACCTACCTGTTCGACCTGGCCCGGTCATCGCGGCACGAGAGTCGCACGCCGTCGCGTCGCAGGGACGTCGAGGTCCCGCCCCGGGTCCAGTGGCTGCTCGACTCCATGACGATGTCCTCGGCGTTCGTACGCAACGGCCGCACGGACATCGTCGCCGGCAACCCGCTGGCCCGAGCCCTGCTCGCGCCGATGTTCGACAGCGCCACCATCGACAAGCGTGGCCGCCCCAACATCGCCCGCTATATCTTCCTCGACCTTGGTGCACATGACTTCTTCGTCGACTGGGACGCCGCCGGCGTCGCCACCGCCGCCCTGCTGCGCGCCGAGGTCGGGCGCGAGCCCCGCGACCGGGCACTGCGTGAACTCGTCGGCGAGCTGTCCACCCTCAGCCCGGAGTTTCGCAGCCACTGGGCCGCGCACGACGTCCTGATGCGCCACGACGGCGTCAAACGGCTCCAGCACCCCGACGTCGGCCACCTGGAACTGACCTTCCAGTCCCTCGACCTGCCCTTGTCGGGCCGAGCCGTGCACGACCTGGTCATCTACACTGCCGAACCCGGCACCGCATCCGAGGACCGGCTCAAACTCCTCACCATCTCGGCAGCTACGCAATCGCGGGCGGCACAGCCCATCCGCCATTCTCCTCAGCCCGGGCCGCTCTGATCCGTCGCGGTTCACCCGGCCCGACCAAGGCGAGCAACGCCCGTCAGAAGAGGTTGCGTCGGTGGCCGGCTCGCTGATGCGGCATGCCTTGCCCGCGAGTGTACGTAGACGCCCTGGGAGGGGGAATCGAGTATGCGCAGCCCGCCCCGAGGAATGCAGTCGTCCCGAGCAACACAGCCGTCCGAGGCACGCGGTCGCGCCGAAGTAATTCAGTACCGCCGCAGGTCCACCGGAACCCATACTCGCTCATGTGTTCCTGACGATCTCCACCACGGGCGACGACACCAACCCCGCCACCGACCTCGGGTTTCTGCTGCACAAGCATCCCGACAAGGCGCAGGCGTTCTCCACCTCCCTCGGCACCGCGCACGTCCTCTACCCGGAGGCGAACGTGCGGCGCTGCACGGCGGCGCTGCTGCTGGAGGTGGACACGGTGGCGCTGGTGCGGCGGGGGAAGACGAAGGGCCGCGGCGGCGCTCCGGACGCGGCGCTCGCGCAGTACGTCAACGACCGCCCCTACGCGGCCTCCTCACTGCTCGCCGTGGCCCTGGGCAACGTCTTCTCCAGCGCCATGCGGGGCGTGTGCCGCGCCCGCCCCGAGCGCGCCGCCGCACCGCTGCCGCTGCGCGTGCAGGTCCCGGCGCTGCCCGCGCGCGGCGGCCCCGACCTCGTACGGCGCCTCTTCGAACCGCTGGGCTGGACGGTGACGGCCGAACCGGTCGCGCTGGACGCCGAGTTCCCCGAGTGGGGCGATTCGCGGTACGTCGGACTCGTCCTGGAGTCGCGGACCCTGACCCTCGCCGAGGCGCTGCGCCACCTCTACGTCCTGCTCCCGGTCCTCGACGACGCCAAGCACTACTGGGTGTCGTCCGAGGAGGTCGACAAGCTGCTGCGCGCGGGCGAGGGCTGGCTGCCCGGCCATCCGGAGCAGCGGCTCATCGCCAGCCGCTACCTGACCCGCCGCTGGTCGCTGACCCGGCAGGCGATGGAGCGGCTTGAACTGGTGCGGCTCGCCGAGGCCGACGACAGCGCGGTCGAGGACATCGACAACGCGGTCGCGCAGGAGACCGGGACCGAGGAGAAGCCGACCCCGCTCGCCGTGCTGCGCCGCCAGGCGATCCTCGACGCGCTGAAGCGCTCCGGCGCGACCCGCGTCCTCGACCTCGGCTGCGGTCAGGGGCAGTTGGTGCAGGCACTGCTGAAGGACCCGTCGTTCACCGAGATCACCGGCGTCGACGTGTCGATGCGGGCGCTCACCATCGCCTCCCGGCGGCTGGGACTCGACCGCATGGGCGAGCGTCAGGCATCCCGCGTCCGGTTGTTCCAGGGCTCGCTCGCCTACACCGACAAGCGGCTCAAGGGCCATGACGCCGCCGTGCTCAGCGAGGTCGTCGAGCATGTCGACCCGCCCCGGCTGTCCGCCCTCGAGTACGCGGTGTTCGGCGCGGCCCGCCCCCGCACCGTCCTCGTGACTACCCCGAACGTGGAGTACAACGTCCGCTGGGAGACGCTTCCCGCGGGGCACCTGCGGCACGGCGACCACCGGTTCGAATGGACCCGGCAGGAGTTTTGCGCCTGGGCCCGGGCGGTGGCCGAACGGCACGGCTACGACGTGGAGTTCACGCCGGTCGGAGCGGACGACCCCGAGGTCGGACCGCCCACGCAGATGGCCGAGTTCACGCTGGGCGCAAAGGAGGCGAAGGCAGCATGACCGAGACACCGCACAAGGGACGGGTCCTGCCCGTCACCGACCTCTCCCTCGTCGTGCTCGTCGGCGCGTCCGGCTCCGGCAAGTCGACGTTCGCCCGCCGTCACTTCAAGCCCACCGAGGTCATCTCCTCGGACTTCTGCCGCGGCCTGGTCAGTGACGACGAGAACGACCAGGGCGCGACCCGGGACGCGTTCGACGTGCTGCACTACATCGCCGGGAAGCGGCTGGCCGCGGGCCGTCGCACCGTCGTCGACGCCACCAGCGTGCAGCAGGACAGCAGACGGCAGCTGATCGAACTGGCCAGGAAGCACGACGTCCTGCCCATCGCCATCGTCCTCGACGTGCCCGAGGAGGTGTGCGCCGAGCGCAACGCGGCCCGCGCCGACCGGGCCGGCATGCCGCGCCGCGCCATCCGCCGGCACACCCGCGAACTGCGCCGCTCGCTCAGGAGCCTGGAGCGCGAGGGCTTCCGCAAGGTGCACATCCTGCGCGGGGTGGACGAGGTCGAGGGGGCGAGCGTCGTCACCGAGAAGCGCTTCAACGACCTCACCCACCTCACCGGCCCGTTCGACATCATCGGCGACGTCCACGGCTGCTCGGCCGAACTCGAAGCCCTGCTCGCCAAGTTGGGCTACGCGGACGGCGTACACCCGGACGGCAGGACCGCCGTGTTCGTCGGCGACCTGGTCGACCGCGGCCCGGACAGCCCGGGCGTACTGCGCCGCGTGATGGCGATGGTCGCCGCGGGCAGCGCGCTGTGCGTGCCCGGCAACCACGAGAACAAGTACGGCCGGTACTTGAAGGGGCGCAGGGTCCAGCTCACCCACGGGCTCGCCGAGACGGTGCGGCAGATGGCGCAGGAGAGCGAGGAATTCCGGCAGCGGGTGGGGGAGTTCATCGACGGGCTCGTCAGCCACTACGTCCTCGACGGCGGGCGGCTCGTCGTCTGCCACGCGGGACTGCCGGAGAAGTACCACGGGCGCACCTCCGGACGGGTCCGCTCGCACGCCCTGTACGGCGACACCACCGGCGAGACCGACGAGTTCGGGCTGCCGGTGCGCTACCCGTGGGCGGAAGACTACCGGGGCCGGGCGGCCGTGGTCTACGGGCACACGCCGGTGCCCGAGGCGTCCTGGTTGAACAACACCGTCTGCCTGGACACCGGCGCCGTCTTCGGCGGCAAGCTGACCGCGCTGCGCTGGCCGGAGCGGGAGCTGGTCGACGTACCGGCCGAGCGGGTCTGGTACGAGCCGGTGAAGCCGCTGCACGGCGAGGCGCCCGGCGGACGGGAGGGCCGGCCGCTCGACCTCGACGACGTGCGCGGCCGGCGGGCCGTGGAGACCCGGTACGCGGGCCGGGTCGCGGTGCGCGAGGAGAACGCGGCGGCGGCGCTGGAGGTCATGAGCCGGTTCGCGGTGGATCCGCGGCTGCTGCCGTACCTGCCGCCGACGATGGCGCCGACGGCCACCAGCCGGGTCGAGGGCTATCTGGAGCATCCGGCCGAGGCGTTCGCGCAGTACGCCGAGGACGGAGTCGCGCGGGTCGTGTGCGAGGAGAAGCACATGGGCTCGCGGGCCGTGGCCCTGGTGTGCCGGGACGCGGAGACGGCGCGCGTGCGGTTCGGGGCGGAGGGGGTGACCGGGGCGCTGTACACCCGCACCGGGCGGCCGTTCTTCGACGACGGGGCCGTGACCGAGCAGGTTCTCGGGCGGCTGCGGTCGGCGGCGGACGCGGCCGGTCTGTGGGACGGTCTTGACACCGACTGGCTGCTGCTGGACGCGGAGCTGATGCCGTGGTCGCTGAAGGCGTCGGGGCTGCTGCGCAGCCAGTACGCGGCCGTGGGCGCCGCCTCCGGGGCGGTGTTCCCGGGGGTGCTGGCGGCGGTGGAGGGCGCGGCGGCGCGCGGTGTCGACGTGGCCGGGCTGCTCGCCCGCCAGCGGGAACGGGCCGCCGACGCGGCCGCGTTCACCGACGCGTACCGGCGTTACTGCTGGCCCACCGAGGGACTGGACGGGGTGCGGCTCGCCCCGTTCCAGCTGCTCGCCGTGCGCGGACGCAGCCTGGCCGGTCTGCCGCACGACGAGCAGCTGGCCCTGATCGACCGGCTCGTCGAGCATGACGGGAGCGGGCTGCTGCGGAGCACGCGCCGGCTGTACGTGGACACCGGGGACCCGGAGTCGGTGCGGGCCGGTATCGACTGGTGGCTGGAGCTGACGGGGCGGGGCGGCGAGGGCATGGTCGTCAAGCCGGTGGCCGCGCTCGCCCGCGACCCGCAGGGCCGGCTGGTCCAGCCCGGCATCAAGTGCCGGGGCCGTGAGTACCTGCGGATCATCTACGGTCCCGAGTACACCCGCCCGGACAATCTCGCCCGGCTGCGGCAGCGGTTCCTGAACCACAAGCGGTCGCTGGCGATCCGCGAGTACGCGCTGGGCCTGGAGGCCCTGGACCGCCTGGCGGACTCCGAGCCGCTGTGGCGGGTGCACGAGGCGGTCTTCGCGGTCCTGTCCCTGGAATCAGAGCCGGTCGACCCACGCCTGTGACCAACCTGCGACCCCCGGCAGGGGCCCCGCACATCACCCCCTGCCCCACCAACCAAAGCCCCCCGACTCCGGACCCGCCCCGGGCCTGCGGCCAGGCTGACCGGACGGCCCGTCCGCTCGGCCTGTTGCTTGGGGCGAGTCCGGCGGGTGGCCGGGGAGCGCGTGCTGAGCGCGGGCCTGTTCTGTGCGGAGTTGTCGTGGGTTGGCGGCTGATTCGGCCTGCTCACGTGCACTCCGGGCCGCCCCGGCCCTGCGGCTCCGCTGACCGGCGACGGCCTGTCCCGCTCGGCTGGCCCTCCGGGGCCGGCTGGTGGCCGCGGAACCCGTGCTGAGCGCGGGCCTGTCGCCGGTCGGTGGCTGATCCTCGCGGCGCCGGCCCAGCGGGCGCAGCCGCCGTGTGCAGGCACCCCACCTGGGCCGTCCGGTCCCGCATCGGTTCCAGAGCGTGCGCATTCGTCCCGTCGCCAGGGGCGGGTGACGTCGGCCCGGGGCAGGCTGTCCTCGGTTGGGGGAGGGCAGCGCGGGTCGGACAGGCCCGCTTCTGCCGCACCGACCGTGTCCGCCCCCGGCACCGGCACCGAGGCCGTCGGCGGCCGTGTGATGCGTCGGACATGGCTCCGGTTCGGCCGGGCGGCGGGCGGGGTCGGTGCGGCAGTAGCCGGCGGGAGGTCTTGTCGTCGGGGGGACGAGGATAAGAACGGGCGGAAAGCCGGGGGAGGGAGGGTGAAGCCAGGCCGGGGCGGCCAGGATGGAGGCATGGGATTCCATGTCGACTCCGAGGCCGGGCGGCTGCGCCGTGTCATCCTGCACCGGCCGGATCTGGAGCTCAAGAGGCTCACCCCCAGCAACAAGGACGCCCTGCTCTTCGACGACGTGCTGTGGGTGCGCCGGGCGCGCGCCGAGCACGACGGGTTCGCCGACGTGCTGCGCGACCGCGGGGTCGCCGTCCATCTCTTCGGGGACCTGCTCACCGAGACCCTGGACGTCCCGCAGGCAAGGGGCCTCGTCCTGGACCGGGTCTTCGACGAGAAGGAGTACGGCCCGCTCGCCACCGACCACCTCCGGGCCGTCTTCGAGGCCATGCCCGCGCGCGACCTCGCGGAGGCCCTGGTCGGCGGCATGACCAAGCGGGAGTTCCTGGACGCCCACGAGGAGCCGACCTCCGTCCGTTTCCATGTGATGGACCTCGACGACTTCCTCCTCGACCCGCTGCCCAACCACCTCTTCACCCGGGACACCTCCGCCTGGATCTACGACGGCGTCTCCATCAACGCCATGCGCTGGCCGGCCCGGCAGCGCGAGACCGTGCACTTCGAGGCGATCTACCGGCACCACCCGCTGTTCCGCGGCGAGGAGTTCCACACCTGGTCCGAGGGACAGGCCGACTACCCGTCCACCATCGAGGGCGGCGACGTCCTGGTCATCGGCAACGGCGCCGTCCTGATCGGCATGAGCGAGCGCACCACCCCGCAGGCCGTGGAGATGCTCGCGCACAAGCTGTTCGCCGCCGGGTCGGCACGGACGATCGTCGCGCTCGACATGCCCAAGCGGCGCGCGCTGATGCACCTCGACACCGTGATGACGATGGTCGACGGCGACGTGTTCACCCAGTACGCCGGCCTCGGCATGCTCCGCTCGTACACCATCGAACCGGGCGCCGTCGACAAGGAGCTCAAGGTCACCGACCATCCGCCGGAGCACATGCACCGCGCGATCGCCGCCGCCCTGGGGCTGAGCGAGATCCGTGTGCTGACCGCCACCCAGGACGTGCACGCGGCCGAACGCGAGCAGTGGGACGACGGCTGCAACGTCCTCGCCGTCGAGCCAGGTGTGGTCGTCGCGTACGAGCGGAACTCCACCACCAACACGCATCTGCGCAAGCAGGGCATCGAGGTGATCGAGATCCCGGGCAGTGAACTGGGGCGCGGCCGGGGCGGGCCGCGCTGCATGAGCTGTCCGGTGGTGCGCGACCCCGTGTAGACCCGTCGCAGACCCGTCCGTATATAAATGCTGAGTGTCGTATAGACTTCCATGGTCCGCAGGTCTTCCGCAGTAACCCCGGCCCCCGTCCTCGTATCCCCTGGAGCGCCCCTCATGGCGACAGTCCCGACCGCCCTCGCCGGCCGCCACTTCCTCAAGGAGCTGGACTTCACCGAGGAGGAGTTCCGCGGCCTGATCGAGCTGGCCGCCGAGCTGAAGGCGGCCAAGCGGGCCGGGGCCGAGAGACGGCAGCTGACCGGCAAGAACATCGCGCTGGTCTTCGAGAAGACCTCGACCAGGACCCGCTGTGCGTTCGAGGTCGCGGCGGCCGACCAGGGCGCGCACACCACCTATCTGGACCCGGCCGGCTCGCAGATCGGGCACAAGGAGTCCGTGAAGGACACCGCCCGGGTGCTCGGCCGGATGTTCGACGCCATCCAGTACCGCGGCCACGGCCAGGGCGTCGTCGAGGAGCTGGCCGCATACGCCGGGGTGCCCGTCTACAACGGCCTCACCGACGAGTGGCACCCCACGCAGATGCTCGCCGACGTGCTCACCATGACCGAGCACAGCGACAAGCCGCTGACCCGGATCGCGTTCGCCTACCTCGGCGACGCCCGCTACAACATGGGCAACTCCTACCTGGTCACCGGCGCCCTGCTCGGCATGGACGTGCGTATCGTCGCCCCGCGGCTGCTGTGGCCGGACGAGACGATCGTCGAGGTGGCCCGGCAGCTCGCCGGTGCCTCCGGCGCCCGGATCACGCTCACCGACGACGTGAAGGAGGGCGTACGCGGCGCCGACTTCATCGCCACCGACGTATGGGTGTCGATGGGCGAGCCCAAGGAGGTCTGGGACGAGCGCATAGCGCTGCTCGGCCCGTACGCGGTGACCATGGACGTGCTGCGCGCCACCGGCAACCCGGACGTCAGGTTCCTGCACTGCCTGCCGGCCTTCCACGACCTCGGCACCGACGTCGGCCGTGAGATCCACGAGCGGCACGGGCTGACGGAGCTGGAGGTCACCGACGAGGTCTTCGAGTCCGAGCACTCCGTCGTCTTCGACGAGGCCGAGAACCGGATGCACACCATCAAGGCGGTCCTGGTGGCCACCCTGGCCTGACCGCGGCACCCCCCTCGCTCACCAACCGCCCCGTTCACCCCACCCGCACCGCCCACCAGGCCCCGCCCTGACCGGCGGCCCGGCGCCACCCCCGCCGGCCGCCGCGGCGACCCACCCGTCGCCCCGCACCACCAGAAACGAGCACCACCCCCATGCCCGCTCCCCGCACCACGCTGCGCATCAAGTCCCCCCAGCTCCTCGTCGCCGAATCCGGCGCCGACCGCGAGGGCCACGGCCTGCGGCGCACCATGGGCCTGTTCCAGCTGATCTGCTTCGGCGTCGGCGCGATCGTCGGCACCGGCATCTTCGTCGGCCTGTCCGACTCGGTCGCCCAGGCCGGCCCGGCCGTCGTCGTCTCCTTCGTCCTCGCCGCGATCACCTGCGTGTTCACCGCCCTGTCCTTCGCCGAGCTGGGCGGCGCGATCCCCGTCTCCGGCTCCTCCTACTCCTTCGCCTACGCGGGCCTCGGCGAGCCCACCGCCTTCCTGGTCGGCTGGTGCCTGCTGCTGGAGTACGGCGTCTCCGTCTCGGCCGTGGCCGTCGGCTGGAGCCAGTACGTCAACGAACTGCTGCACGGCCTCACCGGCCGGCAACTGCCCGCCGCGCTCAGCGCCGGGCCGGGCGACGGCGGCATCGTCAACCTGCCCGCCGTGATCGTCATCGCGCTGGCCTGTCTGCTGCTGGTGCGCGGCGTGCGGGAGAGCGCCCGGGCGACCGCCGCCATGGCCGCCGTCAAGCTCGCGATCCTGCTCGCCTTCTGCGCGATCGGCTACAGCGCGTTCAAGGACGGCAACCTCACCCCGTTCTCCCCGGCCGGGCTCGGCGGCATCGGCGCGGGCACCACGGCCGCCTTCTTCTCGTACATCGGCTTCGACGCGATCACCACCGCCGGCGAGGAGGCGAAGAACCCGCGCCGGGACGTCCCGGTCGCGATCCTCGTCTGCATGGGCCTGGTCACGCTGCTGTACTGCGCGGTCGCCGTCGCCGCGATCGGCGCCGTCGGCGGCGACCGGGTGGCCGGCCGGCCCGCCGCGCTGTCGTACGTCGTCAACGAGGTCACCGGGTCCACGATCGGCGGCGGGATCATCGCGTTCGGCGCGGTCGTCGCCATCGCCTCGGTGGTGCTCGCCGTGATGTACGGCCAGACCCGTATCCTGATGTCGATGTCCCGGGACGGCCTCGTCCCGCGCATCTTCGAGAAGGTCTCCCCGCGCACCGCCACCCCGGCCGCCGGGACCCTCGTCGTCGCCGTCGTCTTCGCGCTCCCGGCGGCCTTCGCCTCCCTGGACGCCGTGATGAACCTGTGCACCATCGGCACGCTCGCCGTCATGGCCGTCGTCAACATCGCGGTGATCGCCCTGCGCCGCCGGGAACCGGGACTCGCCCGCACCTTCCGGGTGCCGCTGCACCCGGTGCTGCTCCCACTGCTCGGTGTCGGCTTCTGCCTCTATCTGATGTACGAGACCGGCCGGCGGACCTGGATCCAGTTCGCGGTGTTCCTCGCCGTGGGGCTGCTGGCCTACCTGGGCTACGGCCGCCGGCACTCCACGCTCGCGGGGGCCGCCCGCGCCGAGGTCACGTCCGACGCCGCTGACGCGGCACGGCAGGCAGTCTGAACCACACCGCCTTGCCGGACTCGGTGGGGCGGTGGCCGCAGGACGAGCTGAGCGTCCGGATCAGCAGCAGCCCGCGCCCGCCCTCCTGCCACACGTCGGGCTCCTCGGCGGTCGGGAGGGTCAGGTTGCCGGGCGGCGCCGGGTCCGGGTCGTGCACCTCGACCTGGCAGCCAGTCGGCCGCACCTCCACCACCAGCTCGATCGGGCCCCGTCCCGCGGTGTGCTCCACCGCGTTGGCGACCAGCTCCGCCGTCAGCAGCTCCGCGGTGTCGCGGTCGGCCGCGTGCTCCAGCTCCGCCAGGGCGTTGCGCACCAGGGCACGCGCGACCGGCACGGCCGCGGTGGTGTGCGGCAGCGCGATGCGCCAGGAGGCCGAGGCGGAGGGGCGTTCGTGCACGGTGGTTCCGTTCATGGAGCAGGCTGTCCAGCTTGCAACCTCAGAAAGGGTACGGTGCCCGATCCCGGAGGGACTGGACGGGTACCGTCCGGGGCGTTCGGCCCCGCTGTGAGCTGGCCTACCCGGGCCGACGGTCCACCTCGCACCTGCGGTCACATTGTTACCGGGCTCTTGACGGGCCGTGACGGATGTGGCCGGATCTCGACGCTCCACGGTCCCGCCCGGCCCTCGTTCTGTCGCGCTCTCCTGACGGTGGTCAGAATTCGGTGATAGCTTCTCGGGGTAGAGCTACGTGAGGAACCGTCCGCGCCCGAGGAGGCCGCACCTCATGAGCCCCTTCACCGGCTCCGCCGCCCGCACCGCCGCCTGGGACCACCTCAGGGTCGACCGCACCGAGGGCGTCGCCACCGTCACCCTCGCCCGCCCCGAGAAGCTGAACGCGCTCACCTTCGGCGCCTACGCCGACCTGCGCGACCTGCTCGCCGAACTGTCCCGCGAGCGGTCCGTGCGCGCCCTGGTGCTGGCCGGCGAGGGACGCGGCTTCTGCTCCGGCGGCGACGTGGACGAGATCATCGGCGCCACCCTCGCCCTGGACACCGCCCAGCTCCTCGACTTCAACCGGATGACCGGCCAGGTCGTGCGGGCCCTGCGGGAGTGCCCGTTCCCGGTGATCGCGGCGGTGCACGGGGTGGCCGCCGGGGCCGGGGCCGTGCTGGCGCTGGCCGCCGACTTCCGCGTGGCCGACCCGAGCGCCCGGTTCGCCTTCCTGTTCACCCGCGTCGGACTGTCCGGCGGCGACATGGGCGCCGCCTATCTGCTGCCCAGGGTCGTCGGCCTCGGCCACGCCACCCGGCTGCTCATGCTCGGCGAATCGGTGCGGGCCCCCGAGGCCGAGCGGATCGGCCTGATCAGCGAGCTGGCCGAGGACGCCGACGCGGCGGCACAGGCACTCGCCCGCCGGCTGGCCGCAGGCCCGGCCCTGGCACACGCGCAGACCAAGGCGCTGCTCACCGCCGAACTGGACATGCCGCTGGCGGCGTCGGTGGAACTGGACGCCTCGACCCAGGCACTGCTGATGAACAGCGCGGACTACGCCGAGTTCCACGCGGCCTTCACCGAGAAGCGCCCCCCGAAGTGGCGGGGGAGGTGAGCCTCGATGCCGACCCCGGGCGAGCCGCCCCCCAGGGGGGCGCGGGGCCGTGCCGATGTGCGGCCCCGCCGCGGGGCGCGACACGCCACGGCGGACCCGCAGCCGCCGGCGGCGACCGGCCGTCCGCGACGCATAGCGATCATCGGTGGCGGTCCCGGCGGCCTCTACGCGGCCGCACTGCTGAAACGGATGAACCCCGGGAGGGAGGTCACCGTCTGGGAACGCAACGCCCCCGACGACACCTTCGGCTTCGGAGTCGTCCTCTCCGACGAGACGCTGGGCGGCATCGAACACGCGGACCCGGTGGTCCACGAGGCCCTGCGACGGGAGTTCGTCCGCTGGGACGACATCGACATCGTCCACCGCAACACCCGCCACACCTCTTCGGGACATGGCTTCGCCGCGCTCGGCAGGCGACGGCTGCTGGAGATCCTGCACGAACGGTGCCGCGCCCTCGGCGTCGACCTGCGCTTTCGCAGCGAGGCGCCGCACCCGGCCCGGCTTGCCACGGCGTACGACCTGGTCATCGCCGCCGATGGTGTGCACAGCACCACCCGTGAGGCATACGCCCATGTGTTCCGCCCCCATGTGGCCACCCACCGGTGCCGCTACATCTGGCTCGCCGCCGACTTCGCCTTCGA
The DNA here is from genome assembly GCF_044765425.1 of Streptomyces sp. NPDC102462. Taxonomy (NCBI): domain Bacteria; kingdom Bacillati; phylum Actinomycetota; class Actinomycetes; order Kitasatosporales; family Streptomycetaceae; genus Streptomyces; species Streptomyces sp. NPDC102462. Next base: position 28,241 of record NZ_JBIWKB010000069.1, read on the forward strand.
CGCCTTCCGCTTCGAGATCGCCGAGACCGAGCACGGCGTCATGCAACTGCACGGCTACCCGTTCGCCGCCGACGCCTCCACCGTGATCGTGGAGATGCGCGAGGAGGTGTGGCGGGCCGCCGGATTCGACGGACTGGGCGCACCGGAATCCGTCGAGCGGTGCGCCAAGACCTTCGCGGACGCGCTCGGCGGACGGCCGCTGCGCTCCCACAGGTCCGCCTGGACCGCCTTCCGCACGGTCGTCAACGACCACTGGTCGCACGGCAATGTCGTCCTGCTCGGCGACGCCGCCCACACCGCCCACTTCTCCATCGGCTCCGGCACCAAGCTCGCCGTCGAGGACGCCCTGGCCCTGGCCGCCTGCCTGACCGAGCACCCCACGACGGCCGGGGCGCTCGCCGCCTACGAGGCCGAGCGCAGACCGGTCGTCGCCTCCACCCAGCGCGCCGCCCGCGCCAGCCTGGAGTGGTTCGAGGACCTTGACCGGTACCTCGACCAGCCGCCCCGCCTCTTCGCCTTCAACCTGCTCACCCGCAGCCGCCGCGTCACCCACGACAACCTGCGGCTGCGCGACGCCCGCTTCACCGAGGCCGCCGAGCGCGCGTTCGGCTGCCCGCCGGGCACACCGCCGATGTTCACCCCGTTCCGGCTGCGCGGCCTGACCCTGCGCAACCGGGTCGTCGTCTCGCCCATGGACATGTACTCGGCCACCGACGGCGTCCCCGGCGACTTCCACCTCGTCCACCTGGGCGCCCGCGCCCTCGGCGGCGCCGGGCTGCTGATGACCGAGATGGTCTGCGTGAGCGCCGAGGGGCGGATCACCCCCGGCTGCACCGGCCTCTACACCGGCCGGCAGGCCGAGGGCTGGCGGCGGATCACCGACTTCGTGCACGCGCGGGCGCCGGGCACCGCGATCGGCGTGCAACTCGGCCACAGCGGGCGCAAGGGCTCCACCCGGCTGATGTGGGAGGGCATCGACGAGCCGCTGCCCGAGGGCAACTGGCCGCTCGTGGCCGCCTCGCCCCTGCCGTACAAGCCGGGCAGCCAGACGCCGCGCCCGCTCTCCCGCGCCCAGCTGACCGACATCCGCGAGCAGTTCACGGCCGCCGCCCGGCGGGCCGCCCGGGCCGGCTTCGATCTGCTCGAACTGCACTGCGCGCACGGCTATCTGCTGTCCGGCTTCCTGTCCCCGCTCACCAACCGGCGCACCGACGCCTACGGCGGCTCGCTCGCCAACCGGCTGCGTTTCCCGCTGGAGGTCTTCGACGCGGTGCGCGCGGTGTGGCCCGAGGAACGGCCCATGACCGTGCGCATCTCCGCCACCGACTGGGCCGACGGCGGGACCACGGCCGAGGACGCCGTGGCGATCGCCCGCGCCTTCGCCGCGCACGGCGCCGACGCGATCGACGTGTCGACCGGGCAGGTGGTGGCCGACGAGCGGCCCGAGTTCGGACGCTCCTACCAGACGCCGTTCGCCGACCGCATCCGGCACGAGACCGGTGTCCCGGTGATCGCGGTCGGCGCGATCAGCTCCTGGGACGACGTCAACTCCCTGATCCTGGCCGGGCGCGCCGACCTGTGCGCGCTGGCCCGGCCACACCTGTACGACCCGAACTGGACGCTGCACGCGGCGGCCGAGCAGGGCTACGAGGGGCCGGGCGTCGGCTGGCCCGCGCCCTACCGGGCGGGCAGCCGCCCCCCGCGGACCGGGCGCACGGACGCCCCCAAGCCCCGGCTCACCCTGGGGAGCTGACCTGCGTTCCGGCCCTTATGAATGCGCCGGGACCAGGCCCCATGAACTCGTCGGGTTCAGGTTTCCACGAACTCGGCCCCGGCGTCCCGCAGTCGCGCGTGCAGGGCGTGGAACACCTCCGCCGAGCGGGCGCCCGGCCAGCCCGTGGGCACCAGGTGCGCCGGCAGCCCGGGGTCGGTGTAGGGCAGGCGCCGCCAGGAGTCCAGGGCCAGCAGATAGTCGTGGTACGCCTCCTGGGGCGGGGTGTCTTCCCGCCGCTGCCAGGTCTGCAGCACGGGCGCGTGCGCGTCCAGGAACGCCTCGTGCTCCTTGGCGATGGCGGCCAGGTCCCACCAGCGGGCGACCGCCTCCACGGTGGGCGCGAAGCCCAGGTGCTCACCGCGGAAGAAGTCGACGTACGGGTCGAGGCCCAGCCGCTGGAGGGTGTGCCGGGCCTCCGTGTGCAGCCGCGCCGGAGCGATCCACACCCCGGGCGCCGCCGTGCCGAAGCCCAGGCCCGCCAGCCGGGAACGCAGCACATGCCGCTTCTGCCGCTCCGACTCCGGCACCGAGAACACGGCGAGCACCCAGCCCTCGTCACCGGGCGGCGCGGACGCGTAGATGCGCAGATCGCCGTCGTCGAGCAACTGCCGTGCCTCCGAGGAGAGTTCGTACCCGGCCGCGCCCCGCTCCGTGCGGGCGGGCAGCAGCAGGCCGCGTCGTTTCAGACGGGACACCGACGAGCGCACGGACGGCGCGTCCACACCGACCGCTGCCAGCAGCCGGATCAGCTCGGCGACGGGCACCGGACCGGGCATGAAACGGCCGTACGCGCCGTAGAACGTGACGATGAGGGACCGGGGGGCGTGCTGCTCGGACACGTTGATCATCTTAGGTCTTCGTGATCATTACGGGTCACCTTGGGTGCGGAGGGCGCGGAGGGTGCAACGGCGCGGAGGCGGAAACGCTGGAGCTTGCCGGTCGCCGTGCGCGGCAGCGCGTCCAGGAAGACGATCTCCCGCGGGCACTTGTACGGCGCCAGCTCGGACTTGACGAAGGCCCGCAGCGCGTCGGCGTCCCGCGCGGCACCCTCGGCCAGCACGGCGTACGCCACCACCACCTGGCCGCGCGCCTCGTCGGGCCGCCCGACCACCGCGGCCTCGACCACGTCCGGATGGCGCAGCAGCGCGTCCTCGACCTCCGGGCCCGCGATGTTGTACCCGGCCGAGACGATCATGTCGTCGGCGCGCGCGACGTACCGGAAGTAGCCGTCGGCCTCCCGGACATAGGTGTCGCCGGTGATGTTCCAGCCGCCGCGCACATAGACGCGCTGCCGCGGGTCGGCGAGATAGCGGCAGCCGACCGGGCCGCGCACGGCCAGCAGCCCCGGCCGGCCGTCGGGCACCGGGTTCCCGTCCGCGTCCTGCACGCGCGCGTGCCAACCCGGCACGGGCACGCCCGTGGTGCCGGGCCTGATCCGCTCGTCGGCGGCGGAGATGAAGATGTGCAGCAGCTCGGTGGCGCCGATGCCGTTGATGATGCGCAGCCCGGTGCGCTCGTGCCAGGTCCGCCAGGTCGCCGCCGGCAGGTTCTCGCCCGCCGAGACACAGCGCCGCAGCGACGAGGTGTCGTGTCCGTCCAACTGGTCCAGCATGGCGCGGTAGGCGGTCGGCGCGGTGAACAGCACGGACACCCGGTGCCTGGCGATCGCGGGCAACAGCTGTCCGGGTCCGGCCTGTTCCAGCAACAGCGCGCTGGCGCCGGCCCGCATCGGGAAGACCACGAGCCCGCCCAGGCCGAATGTGAAGCCGAGCGGGGGGCTGCCCGCGAACACATCGTCCACATGGGGGCCGAGCACATGTCTGGAGAAGGTGTCCGCTATGGCGAGCACATCCCGGTGGAAGTGCATGCACCCCTTCGGGCGGCCGGTGGTGCCGGAGGTGAACGCGATCAGCGCGATGTCGTCGGCGGCGGTGCGCACGGCCGGGTACGGGGTGCCGGGCGCGGGAAGGTTCAGCAGGTCGTCCGGCGCGTCACCGCCGTACGTCGTGATGCGCAGCCCGGGGACCTCGGCCCTCGCGAGGTCGGCCACGGACCGGATGTCGCACAGGGCGTGACCCACCCGGCCGATCTCGCAGATGGTGGCCAGCTCGTGCGGGCGCTGCTGGGCCAGCACCGTGACCGCGACGGCGCCCGCCTTCAGCACCGCGAGCCAGCAGGCCGCGAGCCACGGAGTGGTCGGGCCGCGCAGCAGGACCCGGTTGCCGGGGACCACGCCGAGGCCGGCGGTCAGCACATGCGCGAGGCGGTCGACCCGGGCGCGCAGCTCGCCGTAGGTCCATGAGCCGCCCGTGGGGGTGTGGAACACCGGGCGCGCCGGGTCGGCGTGGTCCAGGAGTTCCGCGGCGCAGTTCAGCCGGTCGGGGTAGCGCAGCTCCGGCAGGTCGAAGCGTAGCTCGGGCCACTCGTCGGGCGGCGGGAGGTGGTCGCGCGCGAAGGTGTCCACGTGCGCCGAGACGTTCATGGCGTCTCCCCCCTTGCCGGCCGGGCTCGTGGTGGGCTCGCGGATCGAGCGTATCGTGTCGGTGACGACAGTCAATGGCCCGCGATACCGTCGGGGTGGGGTCGCGACGACCCGCCGTGGAGGGAGGAACGGCAGTGCCCGCATTCGCACTCGAACCCGAGCAAACCGCCTGGTGTGCCCGGTTGCGCACGCTCGCCGCGCAACGGCTGCGCCCGCTGGCCGAACAGGGTGAGTCCGGCCGGGTCAACCGTCCGCTCGTCGCGGAACTCGGCCGACTGGGCCTCATCTCCCGGATGTTCGACTCCGGCGCCCTCGACCTGTGTCTGATGCGGGAGTCCCTGGCCCACGCGTGCACGGAGGCCGAGACCGCGCTCGCCCTCCAGGGGCTCGGCGCCCATCCGCTGCACGCCCACGGCACCCCGGCCCAGCGTGACCGCTGGCTGCCGCGGGTCGCCGACGGCAGCGCGATCGCCGCCTTCGCCCTGACCGAGCCCGGAGCGGGCTCCGACGCCGCGGCACTGGCCCTGCGGGCGGAGAACGAGAACACGCGGGACCCTTCGGACTTACGGGATGTTCCGGACGCGCGGGATGCGCAGGGCGCCCGGGACGCTTCGGACTTGCGGGACGCGCAGGGTGTGCGGGACGCGCAGGGCACGCGGGGCGCGCGGGACGTGCGTGACCGGCAGGACGGGCAGGACCTGCGGGAGGGGCAGGGCGTGCGGGACGCTTCGGACTTGCGGGGCAGGCAGGACACGCGGGACTCGCAGGGTGTGCCGGACGGGCAACGGGCGTCGCTGGACGGTGAGTTCGGTGGTGGGACGGTGGCCGAGGCCGACGGCGCTCGGCGGTGGCGGCTCACCGGCGCGAAGTGCTGGATCTCCAACGCGCCCGAAGCCGACTTCTACACGGTGTTCGCGCGCACCACCCCGGGCGCCGGCGCCCGCGGCGTGACCGCCTTCCTCGTGCCGGCCGACCGGCCAGGACTCACCGGAACCGCCCTGGAGATGCTGTCACCGCACCCCGTCGGCACCCTCGACCTCGACGCCGTGCCCGTCACCGCGGACGACGTGCTCGGCACGCCCGACCGCGGCTTCCGGGTCGCCATGGGCACCCTGAACCTGTTCCGCCCGAGCGTCGGCGCCTTCGCGGTCGGCATGGCACAGGCCGCGCTCGACGCCACCGTCGACCACACCCGCCGAAGGGACGCCTTCGGCGGCAAGCTGAAGGACCTGCAGTCCGTCGCCCACCAGGTCGCGGAGATGGCCCTGCGCACCGAGGCCGCCCGCCTGATGGTGTACGCGGCGGCCACGGCGTACGACGAGGCCGCGCCGGACGTCCCGCGGCGCGCCGCGATGGCGAAGCTGCTCGCCACCGAGACCGCGCAGTACGTCGTCGACACCGCCGTCCAATTGCACGGCGCCCGAGCGCTGCGCCGGGGCCACCTCCTGGAGCACCTGTACCGCGAGGTACGCGCCCCGCGGATCTACGAGGGCGCGAGCGAGGTCCAACGCGGCATCATCGCCAAGGAGTTGTACGCCCCGCACGCCGCATCGCGCACTTCCCAGGAGGCCCCGTGACGGCCGAGCGCATCAACCCGCCCGACCTCTCCCCGCCCGTCGGCTTCTCCCACGCCGTGGTCGCCACCGGCACCCGGCTGGTCTTCCTGGCGGGCCAGACCGCGCTCGACGCCGACGGAAAGGTCGTCGGCGACACCCTGCCCGAGCAGTTCGAGCGGGCGCTCGGCAACCTTCTCAGCGCACTGCACGCGGCCGGCGCCACCCCGGCCGACCTCGCCCGGGTCACCGTCTACGCCACCGACGTCGCCGCCTACCGCACCCACGCCGCTGAACTCGGCCGCGTCTGGCATCGGTTGGCAGGACGGACGTATCCGGCGATGGCCGTCGTCGAGGTGGTGCGGCTGTGGGACGAGCGGGCCATGGTGGAACTCGACGGCTTCGCCCTCCTCGACTAGGCGCTCCGCGGGGGGCGGTAGGGGGTTGCTGTGCGGGTGCCGGTGCGTTGTGGCTGGTCGCGCAGTTCCTCGCGCCCCTATGGGGGCTGTGACGCGCCACTGATGGGGTGACGTCAGAGGAGTGGGTCCGGACAGGCGGTAGGACCTGAGGTGACCCCCACCACTTCACGATCCCGGGAGGTACCCCATGCCCGTACGCCCCGTTCTCGGCGCGGCCGTCGGTGGCGTCGCGCTGCTGCTCGGCGCGCTCGCGCCGGTGACCGCTGCCGCCGCCCCCGCCGAACGCGTCACCGTCGACTCCGTGGGCCGGGTCGCCGCCGACGGCACCGTCGTCCTCACCGGCACCTACCGGTGCGGCGCGGGCATCGGCCCGGTGTTCGTCAGCTCCTCGATCGGCCAGGGATCCACGCAGGCCCGCTACGGCGTCGGCGGCACCCGCGCGCTGTGCGACGGCGCCGAACACCGCTGGGAGAACTCCGGCACGGTGCCGTCGGACCGGATCGCCCCCGGGACGGCACACGTCGAGGCCACCCTCATGGAGCTGCGCCCGCAGGGCGGCCTGCCGCTGCCGTACTTCCACGCCACCGGTCGGCAGGACGTGACGCTCGTCGCACGCTGACCCGCGTCCCCGGCGCTCGTTCCGCCCCGGCCGAACGAGCGCCGGCTCACGAACCCGTACGCCCTCACCACGACGGCACGGGAGGCGAGCCGTCCCACTACGGCGCCGGAAGTGAGCCGTCGCGGCGCAGGGCGCGGACGCGGCGGCCGGCCTGCCGGGAGTTCATGCTCGGGGGCGGGGCAGGCGGGGGTCTGACGACAGGGCCTAGGACAGCCAGGTCGTGGCGAGCCAGCAGGTGAGGGCCGCGGTGGTGACGAGCGTGACGTTCAGGGCGATCCGGCGGTCGCCGAGGCTCAGGTGGACGCCGATCGCACCGATCTGCAGCAGCACGAACCCGATGGCCGCGGCCAGGGCCAGCCAGGGCGCGATGCCGGTCAGCGGCGGCAGGACGAGCCCGGTCGCGCCGAGTACTTCGAGGACCCCGGGTCCGCACGGCCGGCATCGGCATGCGGTCCACCCAGGCCATCATCGGCCGCAGCCGCTCACGGGTCCTGATCACCTTGATCCCACCCCCGTAGAGGTAGAAGAGCGCGAGCAGGCCGGCGACGATCCCATACGCGAGGTTCATGATTCCCATCTGTGGTGGTCGGTGGTCGGTGGTCGGTGCTGCGGACACCGGGGTCTACGCGAAGTCGTCGGCGGGCTCGGTCGCGTACCGGCTCATCGCCCGCACGCTCGCTTGCGGGGTCGGCGCACCGCCGCCCACGTCATCGGTTGGTCCGTCATGATCCGATCCACCGCGCGGGCGCCGCGGCCGGCCAAGACCGATTAGGTGACGCCGATACCCCACGGGTAACGTCGCAGGTCATGGAGCTGCGCACGCTGCGCTATTTCGTGGCCGTCGCCGAAGAACTCCACTTCGGCCGGGCCGCCACCCGGCTGCACATGAGCCAGCCGCCGCTGAGCCGGGCGATCAGGCAACTGGAGACCGAGATCGGCGCCGTGCTCCTCAACCGATCCGCCGCCGGCGTCACGCTCACCCCGGCCGGTACGGCACTGCTGGAGGAGGCGCGTGCCCTGCTCGCCCGGGCCGACCGGGTACGCGTGCGCGTGGCCGCCGCGGCCGGCACCGCCACCCTCACCGTCGGCATCCTCGGCGACAGCACCGACCCCGGCGCGAGACGGCTGGCCGCCGCCTACCGCAGGCGGCACCCGGGCGTCGAGGTCCGCATCCGCGACACCGACCTGACCGACCCGACGTGCGGGCTGCGCGCCGGACTGGTCGACATCGCGCTGACCCGCGGGCCCTTCGACGAGACCGGCCTGACGGTGCACGAACTGCGCGCCGACCCGGTGGGAGCGGTGCTGCGCGCCGACGATCCGCTGGCGCGCCGCGACCGGCTGCGGCTGGCCGACCTGGCCGACCGGCGCTGGTTCCGGTTCCCGGACGGCACCGACCCGCTCTGGCAGGCGTACTGGAACGGCGGTGAGCCGCGCGAGGGCCCCGTGGTGCGCGCGGTCCAGGAGTGTCTGCAGGCCGTGCTCTGGAACGGCACGGTGGGGATGACCCCGCTCGGCCACGAACCACTCGGCGAACTGGTCGTGGTACCGCTGACCGACATGGCGCCGAGCCGCGTGGTGGCGGCCTGGAACGAGAACGACCCGAACCCCTTGCTCCGCTCCTTCGCCCACATCGCGACGGCCGCCTACCGGTCCTGAACGCCGGGGACCCCTCCGGGCAGCGCCCCAAAGGCGCGCCGCGAACTGCGCGCCCAGCCACAACGCACCCGCACCCGCACCCGCCCGAGGGCATGGCGTGGCACCCACGAACCGCACGGTCAGGCTGGTCAGGCGTGGGACCTCCGCCCGGCCCGCCCCTTGCGCAGGAACCGCCGCAAACGAGTCTCCGGCCAGGTGTTGATCACATCGTCCCCGGTGAGCCAGCCGCGCTGCGCCGTACCCACGCCGTAGCGCATGTTGGCCAGGTGCAGGACGGAATGCGCGTCGCTGTCGACGGCGAACTTCACTCCGTGCCGCCGGGCCCGCAGGATGTCCTCGTCGCGCAGGTCCAGCCGGTCCGGATGGGAATTGATCTCCAGCGCGGTGCCGGTGCGGGCGCACGCCGCGAACACCTCGTCGAGATCGGCGTCGAGGGGCGGCCGCTTGCCGATGATGCGGGTGGTGGGGTGACCGATGACGTTGACGTACGGGTTCTCGCAGGCCCGCACGAGCCGCCGGGTCAGCTCCCCGCGGGTCTGGTTGAAGTGCGAGTGCACCGAGGCCACGCACACGTCGAAGCCGGCCAGGAACTCCTCGGGCCAGTCGACGCCGCCGTCCGGGTCGATGTTCAGCTCCACGCCGTGCAGCAGCCGCATGCCGCGCCGCCCGCCCCGCCGGCCGAACGTCCCGTCGAGCTCCCGCACCCGCTCGCGCTGGGCCAGCATCCGTTCCTCGGTCATCTGCTGCATGTACAGGTTCGGCCCGTGGTCGGTGATCGCGTAATAGGCGTAGCCGCGCTCGGCCGCCGCCTCGGCCATCTCCTCCAGCGGCGCGAGCCCGTCGGTCAGATCGGTGTGCGTGTGCAGGTCACCCCGCAGGTCCGGCTCCCGCACCAGGTCGGGCAGCGCGTCGTGCAGCCCGGCCTCGATCTCCCCGCGGTCCTCGCGCAGCGGCGGCGGGATCCAGGGCAGCCCCAGCCGGGCGTAGACCTCCTCCTCGGTCTCGGAGACGATCTTCTGCCCGCTCTCGACGTCGAACAGCCCGTACTCGGACAGCTTCAGCCCCTGGTGCACGGCCAGCTCCCGGGTGCGGATGTTGTGTGCCTTCGAACCGGTGAAGTACTGCAGCGCCGCGCCCCAGGAATCCGGCGGTACCACCCGCAGGTCCACGGCCAGCCCCTTGACGGTGCGTACCGAGGTCTTCGCCCGGCCGTGCGCGATGACCTCGGTGACGTACGGCAGACCGGTGAAGGCGTCCATCACCGGGTCCGACTCCTCGGCCGCGACGAGGACGTCGATGTCCCCGATCGTCTCCCGCACGCGGCGCAGCGACCCGGCGTAGGTGCAGCGGCGGCAGCCCGTCACGCGGGACAGCTCCCCGACGATGTCGTCGGCGAGGTCCATCGCCACGTCGAGCAGCACCCGGTCGCCGGAGGACTGCAGCAGCTCCACGCCGTGCAGGATGTTCTCCTCCGTCCTGGGGCCGAAGCCCTTCAGGTCGCGCAGCTTCTCGGCGTGGATCGCGTCGACCAGCTCGTCGACCGAGGAGATGCCGAGTTCTTCGTAGACGGCGAGCGCCTTCCTCGGGCCGAGCGTCGGGATGGCCGTCAGCCGCCGGACCCCGGCCGGGATCTGCGCGCGCAGTTCGTCCACCGCTGACACGCTGCCGGTGCGGAAGTACTCGGTGACCTTCTGTGCGATCGACGTGCCGACTCCGGGGATCTCCCGCAGTCCCTTGGCGTCGAGCGTGGACACGTCGGCGTGATAGCCGCCGATGGCGCGCGCCGCCTTCTCGTAGACACGTGCCTTGTAGGCGTCTCCGCCGGTGATCGAGATCAGGTCCGCGTACTCCTGGAACAGCGCCGCGACCTCGTCGTTGGACCGAGCCATGCGTTCCGAGTAGGCAGGAATGCCGGGTTTCATTCCTTCCCGCGCGCGCCGGTCGACCCCGTCGCTTTCCTCCGTACGGCGGGCTTCGCCGGCGTCCGATGACGTCCGGCGGCGTACCGAGGGTGTTCGACTGCTTACCGGCGGCGTTCGACGGGCGCGGACGGGCATGAGCGGCGCGGCAAGGGGCATTCAGTAGCTATGGAAGGCGCGCCTGTGATTGTGCAGCCGCCGAGCCCTGACGGCGGCAGGCGGGTCACGATCCGCGGCGAGTACGTGGGCACCGCGTATCACCTGCTCGATCTGGTCGAGTTCCTGCGCCGGACCGGCCTGCCCGAGACCGACACGACGCTCGACGACCCGGCCCTGATCGAGTGGCGCGGCGGCGGCCCGAAGGCCTGGACCCCAGCGGAGTGACCCACCGCACCGACCCCCACCCCGCACGGCGCTGAGCCGGCGCCGCCGGCGACACGCGTCCTGTCGCCTGCTGGGCCGCGTGCGGATGGCGCGACCTGGTGCACGAGCGCCGCCTGCGACGCCGGCGGAGGCTCAACCCGCCCGATGTGGTCCCTACCGACGCGCGCATCATGCTCTTCCCTGGCCCTGTCCGGGATCGAGCGGGACGTGGACGGGGAGGACCGGCTGAGTGGATCGGCCGTGAGCCCGGGGAGCTGCACGGGCCGTGCCCGGGTGATCCACGAGATCGCGGACGCTGACGCGCTGGGGAGGGGGGAAGTCCTCGTCGTACGCCAGGTGACGCCTGAGTGGGCGCCGCTGCTCGCCCGGGCGCGCGCTGTGGCGGCCGATGTCGGGGGCGCGGCTGAGGAGCGATCCCTGAGCCCGGCCGAGTTCCATGCGTTGTTCACCGACTCCCGCCTCCGGTTCCCGCTCCTGGTGCGGATCGAGTTCGCCGTCCAGGCAGCGTCCAGCCTGGGCCTGGTGCCCTTCCTGGTGCTCGTGCTCCTGTCGATCGAGGTGTCCGACATCCTGCCGACCCTGCCGGGCCAACCGGGCACCTTCGAAGCGGCCGTGCTGGGCGCGACGGCGGGTTTCCTCGGGCAGGCCGAGGCTTTGGCCTTGCGCTACTCTTCCATGCCCAACTGGTGCTTCCCCAGATCCCTTTGGGGATGATTGCCATGGCCGGCGGATCAATTGCAAGGGACCGATCGGAACGGAATTCACCATGACCGAACCGTGGAACGCCGATACGCCCAAAATGATGACGCTCCCCTCGGGGCGGAGGGTTCGCGGACGTGGGCTCAGATACGACCTTCCGGAGGGACAGACTCCCACGTTGGCCGTACATCTGACGGAGCATCAGCCACCCGAGACGCCGTGGGAGTCTCTGTGGATTCCCTGGCGGGATTTCTGGCTTCCCGCCGACTCCATGGACGCTATGCGCAAACTCCGCGTGGCGTACGACCGCGCCACGGACGAACGCCTGGAGATCTGTTGCGGGGGCGGCGTCGGACGCACCGGCACGGCTCTCTCCGCGTTGTGCGTCTTCGAGGGCATGGACCCCAAAGAGGCGGTCAAATGGGTGCGGCGGAACTACCACTCCCGTGCGGTCGAGGTGCCGTGGCAACGGCGTTTCATCCGCCAGGTGTTCACCGCCGGCGCGGCCGGCCAGGAGCGGTAGTAGGGGTCGGCTCCCGCGCTGTGCGGCCCGGCGATTCTCCGGACTATTGGAGCAGAGATGCCGCCGCACCCTTCCTTGACCCGCTGAGTAGCAGGTCAAGGAAGGGTGCGGCGGCATTCGTACATCAGATGTCCCGGAAGATCTCGATCTGGGCGCCGATCGAGTTGAGGCGTTCGGCGAGGTCTTCGTAGCCGCGGTTGATGACGTAGACGTTGCGCAGCACCGACGTGCCCTCGGCGGCCATCATCGCGAGCAGGACGACCACGGCGGGGCGCAGCGCGGGCGGGCACATCATCTCGGCGGCGCGCCAGCGGGTGGGGCCCTCGACCAGGACGCGGTGCGGGTCGAGCAGTTGCAGCCGGCCGCCCAGGCGGTTGAGGTCCGTCAGGTAGATCGCGCGGTTGTCGTAGACCCAGTCGTGGATCAGTGTCTTGCCCTGGGCGACCGCCGCGATGGCCGCGAAGAAGGGCACGTTGTCGATGTTCAGGCCGGGGAACGGCATCGGGTGGATCTTGTCGATCGGCGCCTCCAGCTTGGAGGGCCGCACGGTCAGGTCCACCAGACGGGTACGGCCGTTGTCGGCGACGTACTCGGCGGTGCGGTCGTGGTCGAGTCCCATCTCCTCCAGGACCGCGAGTTCGATTTCCAGGAACTCGATCGGCACCCGGCGCACGGTCAGCTCCGACTCGGTGACCACGGCGGCGGCCAGCAGGCTCATCGCCTCCACCGGGTCCTCGGAGGGCGAGTAGTCGACGTCGACGTCGATGGTGGGCACGCCGTGCACGGTGAGCGTGGTGGTGCCGATGCCCTCGACCCGCACGCCCAGCGCCTCCAGGAAGAAGCACAGGTCCTGGACCATGTAGTTGGAGGAGGCGTTGCGGATCGTGGTGACGCCGTCGTAGCGGGCGGCGGCGAGCAGCGCGTTCTCCGTGACCGTGTCGCCCCGCTCGGTCAGCACGATCGGGCGGGCGGGACGCACGGACCGGTCCACCGTGGCGTGGTACTGACCTTCGGTGGCGGCGACCTCCAGACCGAACCGGCGCAGCGCGATCATGTGCGGTTCGATGGTGCGGGTGCCGAGGTCGCAGCCGCCGGCGTAGGGCAGCTTGAAGGCGTCCATGCGGTGCAGCAGGGGGCCGAGGAACATGATGATGGAGCGCGTGCGGACGGCCGCCTCCGCGTCGATGGACTCAAGCTCCAGCTCGGCGGGGGGCACGATCTCCAGATCGACCCCGTCGTTGATCCAGCGGGTGCGGACGCCGATGGAGCTGAGCACTTCCAGCAGGCGGTACACCTCTTCGATGCGGGCGACCCGGCGCAGTACCGTGCGGCCCTTGTTCAGGAGCGTGGCGCACAGCAGGGCCACGCAGGCGTTCTTGCTGGTCTTCACGTCGATGGCGCCGGACAGGCGACGGCCTCCGACCACCCGGAGATGCATGGGGCCCGCGTAACCCAGCGACACGATCTCGCTGTCCAAGGCTTCGCCGATTCGGGCGATCATCTCAAGGCTGATGTTCTGGTTCCCGCGCTCGATTCGGTTGACGGCGCTCTGGCTGGTGCCGAGTGCCTCCGCGAGCTGTGCCTGTGTCCAGCCGCGGTGTTGGCGGGCGTCACGGATGAGCTTGCCGATGCGTACGAGGTAGTCGTCTGCCATGAGGTTGAGGTTATCTCAGATATGAGATGGCGCCCGCTGGGGGGGTCCACCAGGGTGATGGGACGTCAGTGTCCCCTGATGCCAAGGGTGATGTGGCAGATTCAGGGTAACCGGACAGAGTGATAAATCATTAGATGTCCCGTTATGTCGCGCACGCGTGTCGACTTCGAACGAGCGTCCGTCCTGGCGCCCCGCGCCCGCGCCCGCATCGGCATGGGGGCGGGCGCTCGCGCCCGTATGCGCGGGGCGGTCCGGGCATGACCATTCCGGCCCCATGTACTAGAGTTATCTCGACATCGAGATATCTGCCGAGGGCACCACAGCCGCCACCCGGGTAAGGATTACGTAACTTAGCCTTACCTTAGCGGATCGGCCCCGTGGCCGTGGCGGCAGGATCGTGGTGGTACGCGCACATCAATGAAGGAGACTGTCGTGTCGGCGAACAGCTTCGACGCCCGCAGCACACTGCAGGTGGGCGACGAGTCGTACGAGATCTTCCGGCTGGACAAGGTGGAGGGCTCGGCCCGCCTGCCGTACAGCCTCAAGGTCCTGTTGGAGAACCTGCTCCGCACCGAGGACGGCGCGAACATCACCGCCGACCACATCCGCGCCCTCGGCAGCTGGGACTCCAAGGCCCAGCCGTCGCAGGAGATCCAGTTCACCCCGGCCCGCGTGATCATGCAGGACTTCACCGGCGTCCCGTGCGTCGTGGACCTCGCCACCATGCGCGAGGCGGTGAAGGAACTGGGCGGCGACCCCGCCAAGATCAACCCGCTGGCCCCGGCCGAGCTGGTCATCGACCACTCCGTCATCGCCGACAAGTTCGGCACCAACGACGCCTTCAAGGCGAACGTCGACCTTGAGTACGGGCGCAACAAGGAGCGCTACCAGTTCCTGCGCTGGGGCCAGACCGCGTTCGACGAGTTCAAGGTCGTCCCGCCCGGCACCGGCATCGTCCACCAGGTGAACATCGAGCACCTGGCCCGTGTGGTGATGGTGCGCGACGGCAAGGCGTACCCGGACACCCTGGTCGGCACCGACTCGCACACCACGATGGTCAACGGCCTCGGCGTGCTCGGCTGGGGCGTCGGCGGCATCGAGGCCGAGGCCGCCATGCTCGGCCAGCCCGTCTCCATGCTCATCCCGCGCGTCGTCGGCTTCAAGCTGACCGGTGAGCTGCGGCCCGGCACCACCGCCACCGACCTCGTGCTCACCATCACCGAGATGCTGCGGGCGCACGGCGTCGTGGGCAAGTTCGTGGAGTTCTACGGCGAGGGCGTCGCCGCCACTTCCCTCGCCAACCGCGCCACCATCGGCAACATGTCGCCGGAGTTCGGCTCCACCGCCGCGATCTTCCCGATCGACGACGAGACCCTGAACTACCTGCGCCTGACCGGCCGCAGCGTCCAGCAGGTCGCGCTGGTCGAGGCGTACGCCAAGGAGCAGGGTCTGTGGCTGGACCCGAAGGCCGAGCCGGACTTCTCCGAGAAGCTGGAGCTGGACCTGTCGACGGTCGTCCCGTCGATCGCAGGACCGAAGCGCCCGCAGGACCGCATCGTCCTCGCCGACGCCGCCCAGCAGTTCAAGTCGGACGTGCTCAACTACGTGGACGTGGTGGACGAGGCGGGCAAGGAGTCGTTCCCGGCCTCCGACTCCCCGGCGGTCGCCCCGAACGGTGCCCCCTCCAACCCGGTCCAGGTCACCGCCCCCGACGGCACCACCTACACCCTCGACCACGGTGCGGTCACGGTCGCGGCCATCACCTCCTGCACCAACACCTCCAACCCGTACGTCATGGTCGCCGCCGCGCTGGTGGCCAAGAAGGCGGTGGAGAAGGGCCTGACCCGCAAGCCGTGGGTCAAGACCACCCTCGCCCCGGGCTCCAAGGTCGTCACCGACTACTTCGACAAGGCGGGCCTCACCCCGTACCTGGACAAGGTCGGCTTCAACCTCGTCGGCTACGGCTGCACCACCTGCATCGGCAACTCCGGCCCGCTGCCGGAGGAGGTCTCCAAGGCCGTCAACGACCACGACCTCGCGGTCACCTCGGTGCTGTCCGGCAACCGCAACTTCGAGGGCCGGATCAACCCCGACGTCAAGATGAACTACCTGGCCTCCCCGCCGCTGGTCGTCGCGTACGCCATCGCGGGCTCCATGAAGGTGGACATCACGCGTGACGCCCTGGGCACCGACCAGGACGGCAACCCGGTCCACCTGAAGGACATCTGGCCCAGCGAGGCCGAGGTCAACGACGTCGTCGCCAACGCCATCGGCGAGGACATGTTCGCCAAGTCGTACAAGGACGTCTTCGCCGGCGACGCCCAGTGGCAGGCGCTGCCGATCCCGACCGGCAACACCTTCGAGTGGGACGCCGAGTCGACGTACGTCCGCAAGCCCCCGTACTTCGAGGGCATGGGCATGGAGCCGGCCCCGGTCGAGGACATCGCCGGCGCCCGCGTCCTGGCCAAGCTGGGCGACTCGGTCACCACCGACCACATCTCCCCGGCCGGCGCCATCAAGGCCGACACCCCGGCCGGCAAGTACCTCACCGAGCACGGTGTGGAGCGCCGCGACTTCAACAGCTACGGCTCCCGCCGCGGCAACCACGAGGTCATGATCCGCGGCACGTTCGCCAACATCCGCCTGCGCAACCAGATCGCGCCGGGCACCGAGGGCGGCTACACCCGCGACTTCACGCAGGGCGGCGGGCCGGTCTCCTTCATCTACGACGCCTCGCAGAACTACCAGGCCGCCGGCATCCCGCTGGTCGTCCTGGCCGGCAAGGAGTACGGCTCCGGCTCGTCCCGCGACTGGGCGGCCAAGGGCACGGCCCTGCTGGGTGTCAAGGCCGTCATCGCCGAGTCCTACGAGCGCATCCACCGCTCCAACCTCATCGGCATGGGCGTGCTGCCGCTCCAGTTCCCGGAGGGCGCCTCCGCCGAATCCCTCGGCCTGAGCGGCGAGGAGACCTTCGCCATCTCCGGCGTCACCGAGCTGAACGACGGCACCACGCCGCGCACGGTCAAGGTGACCACCGACACGGGCGTCGAGTTCGACGCGGTCGTCCGCATCGACACCCCAGGTGAGGCCGACTACTACCGCAACGGCGGCATCATGCAGTACGTGCTGCGCAGCCTGATCCGCAAGTAGGCACCGGCCGAAACGACCAAGGGCCGCATCCCCCGTAAAGGGGGGTGCGGCCCTTCGTCGCGTTTCCCTGCAGGCGGCGGCCCCCCAGTTGGACGACCGGGCGGCGGCCGCGGCGGAGCGCGGTGCGGCCGGCGCGGCGCGCCATCCGGAACGCGCCGGGGACCTGTCCTTCCTCGGCGACGCCGGGCAACGGGCGGGCATGCTCGCGGCCCGGCTCGACGCGAACGGGAAGATCCTGTCCGCGGCGGTGCGTGTGGTGCCGGTGCGGCTGCGAGGCTCGGGGGTGCCGTGTGGGCTGGCCTCGGGAGATCCGCGTGGGTGGGGCTCGGACCGTCGCGTCCGGTGGCTTATGCCGCGGAATCGAGGCCGTGTGGTGGCAGGTGCCGCTCGGTGCCGGGCTGGGCCTGGCCGATGATCAAGGTCAGGGTGGCGGCGCCCGCCGCGAGCAGCCCGCCGATGGCGTGCACGGCACGCTGGTCGTGCCGGCGCAGCGCGTCGTACTCGCTCTTCGACACCTCGACCTGTTCATGGGTGGCGCTGCCGAGGTCGATGGCGTAATAGCGACCGGCCTCGGTCCTCCCGGCCTGGCGGGAGGTGTCCGCGACCATGCCGCCGGCCGTCAGACCGATACCGGACGCGAAGAGAAAGAAAAGAAGGAAGCGCACGGAGCGGGGCAGCCGCCGCACGGCCGGCCAGTGATCCGCGCGCGTGACCTTCGTCCCGTCGGCCCGCAGCGCGATCCCACGCGCGACGGTCACGATGAACAGCGGGAAGAGCAGGGCGAATTCGATCGTCACCAGCCCACCGTGGAACGGCACCGGCCGGCCCGGCAGGAGCGTGAGCGCCGACACCAGCAGCGAGAGCCCGCTGAGCGCGAGCGCCACACCGGCGTGGACCTTGAAGCTGGTCTTCACGAGCCCGGTCCGCCCTCATACCGGAACCAGCAACCACGCGCCATCATGGGCGAGTTGACGCGAAAGGCCGGGGAAGACACAGCAATCCGCGCCTTGTTGAGACACCCCGCCGCCGGGTGGTTCGGTCTGCGTCTGTCGGCCACGGACCGAGGGTAGTCGACCACCGGATGCCGACGGCCCGAGTTGCGACCGGCAAAGGGCACGACGAGGGGAACGGCATCATGGCGACGGCCTTGTTCTGCGGAGACATAGCGTTCGATGTGGCGCTGCGCGTGCCCCGCTTTCCCGACCCGGACCAGAAGACGCACGCGTTCGAGCACCTGGTGAGTGCCGGAGGGGTGGCCGCCAACGCGGCCGTCGCCTGCGCCCGGCAGGGCGTCGACGCGGCGCTGCTGGCCGTCGTCGGGGACGACGTGTTCGGCGCGTACGCCACGGACCGCCTCGCGGCACATGGGGTCGACGTCACGGGTGTCACCACCACACCGGGCATGACCGCGCTGTCGGTGTGCACCCTGGCCGAGGACGGGGAGAAGCGTCTCGTCTACACCTCGTCGGTCTCGCAGTACCCCCCGCCGGAGCGGGTGCGCGACGCCGAACTGGCGGGAGTGGACTGGATCCACACCTCCTGCCTGCACCCGGAGGGCGCGGCGGTGCTCGCGGAGCGGGCGCGCGCCGCCGGCATTGCGCTGTCGATCGACCTGGAACCCCTTGCGCTCGCCCACGGCATGGACGCGCTCGCCCCGGCCCTGCACGGGGCGGCGGTCGTCTTCCTCAACGAGCGGACCGCGGCGGAGATAGGCGACGTGCACGGCTTCGCAGCGCGCCACCGGCTCAAGTCGGTGGTACGCACCGGGGGATCACGCGGGGCGACGCTGACGTACGAGTCCGGCGAGATCGCCGTGGCGCCGCCGCCCGCCGCCCGTATCGTCGACACCACCGGAGCCGGCGACTGCCTGGCAGGCGTCTACATCGCCCGCTCCCTGTGCGGCGCGGACCCGCACTCGGCGCTCCGGGCGGCGGTGGCCTCGGCGACGTACGCCTGCGGCCACCTCGGCGCGCAGGGCGGATACCCGGACGGACCGACGACGGACGAACTCCTCGCGGCTGCGGACGCCTGACCGCCAGAGCGCACCTCCACAGGGGTCGCTCAGCGGGCTCCCGCAGGGGCACGGAGCTGTTCGGCCAGCCGCTCAAGTTCGGCCGCCGTGGCAGGCGAGAGGTCGCTGAGTCCGCTGTGCACGGCCGTCGGGCTCTTCAGGAAGCGCCGGAGCACGGCCACGAGGAGCCCTTGCGGCAGAGCCCGCAACGCGGCGAACGCGCGAGGTACCGGCGGTGTCTGTAGCGCGGCGAGGTTCTGCCGCATGAGGTGGAGCATGCCGCGTACCGCGTCCGGGGCGTCGGCCAGCGCTGCCGGGCCGCCGGCCGTGTGTACCGCCTGACCGAGCGGGACCGCGAACGCGGCGTGCGTCCTGAGCCAGGCATCCATCCGCGGCTCGGCCTTGGCGTTGATCCCGGCGGTACGGAACGTCTCCACGATCCGTACCAGTCGCGGGGTGGTACGGCCGTCGGGCTCGCCGATCGGAATCGCGACCCGGCGGGTGATGACATTGCTCTTGCGGTAGCGGACCACGTCGCCGTCCATCGTGCCGCCGGTCGTGGGAAAGCCGAGCAGCACCCGCTCGTGGCCGATCACCGTACCTAGCATCTCCGGGCCGGCTGCCCAGTTGAGCAGGAACAGCACATCACCTTGGACACCGGCGAGTGATTCCAGCACCGCGTCCACCTGGTGGGTGCGGACGACGACGGTGATCAGGTCGTACCCGCCGTCCGGGTGCTCGACCACCGGTACCGGCACCCGCCTGACAGCTGGGCCGTCTTCCTCGGCGAGCTGCACTCCCTGCCGGCGCAGGGCGGTCAGGCGCTCGCCCCGGGCGAGGAGCGAGACGTCGTGGCCGGCCTCGTGCATGTGGGCGGCGAACAGGCTGCCGCACACTCCGGCGCCGTACACGAGCAGCTTCATGACAGCCCTCTTTCATACGTTCGTTTGATTCATACGTTCGTTTCATTCAAGCATATGTAGAGTCCCTCGTGTGGCGACCCCAGACACCCGCACCCAGATCCTCGACGCGGCCGAGCACCTCTTCGCCGAGCACGGATACCGCGGCACCTCGGTCCGCGCGATCACCAAACTCGCCGGAGCGAACCTGGCCGCCGTCGGCTACCACTTCGGCTCCAAGGCGGAGCTGATGGCCGCAGTCGCCCGCCGCGTGATCGAGCCCATCAACGCAGCCCAGTGCGCCGCGCTCGACGAACTGCTCGCCCGGACCCCCGACCCACCGGTCAGCGAACTGGTGGAGGCGTTCGTGGGGCCGCTTTTCGACGAGATGCCGGCCGGCGACGAGGGCGGCGCCCGGACATCCCGGCTGATCGTGACGATCCTCAGCGACCCGGCCGAGGAGGCACGCAGTTGGTCCGGCGCGGCCGAGAACTCGGTCAGCGAGCGCTATCTCGCGGCCTTCGCGCGCGTACTGCCCGGCCTTTCCCCGGAGGAGCTGCGGTTCCGGATGCGGGGGATCCTCGCCGTGACGGCCGTCGACCGCCTCGAAGTCCACCAGCAGCCCTCCCCTGGCTGCGCGTCCCCCGTCGCGGGCGAGGCGGCCCGGCGCTGGGCGATCACGTTCCTGACGGCAGCGATGAGCGCACCACCTTCCAACAGCGCGGCACTACAGGGCGAACGTCGGTTGATGCGGCACTAGTGTCTCGTGATCCTGTTCATGGAACCTGAGGCTTCTGTGATCGTTGAGTCAGGTATGGATCTCTCCTCTGAACAGATGGCAGAACTGCGGG
>NZ_JBIWKB010000070.1:0-47345 GCF_044765425.1 Streptomyces sp. NPDC102462
TGGTACTGCAGGGGGGACCCTGTGGGAGAGTAGGACACCGCCGAACTAATTTTGGGAAAACCCCCGTGCCTTTTGGCACGGGGGTTTTCTGCGTTCAGGGCCCGACCCGTTCGGGCCCTTTTCCTTTCGGTTCCTTTTCGGATTCCCTTTCAGAGCCGTCCGGCCGCCTTCAGGGCGAGATAGGCGTCCGCCAGAGCCGGAGCAAGGTCGTCCGGTGTCGCGTCGACGACCGTCACTCCATGGCGGCGGAGCTGCTCCGCCGTACGGTGCCTTTCGGTCTGTGCCTGGGCCGCGGCGGCGGCCTCGTAGACCGCATCGGCGTTTCCACGGGCGGTCGCCATGCCGGCGATATGGGGATCGGCCACCGACGCCACCAGGACCGTGTGGCGCTGGGTGAGCTGCGCGAGTACGGGAAGCAGACCCTCCTCGACCGGCGCCGCGTCGAGAGTGGTGAGAAGAACGATCAGGGAGCGGCGCGGGGTCGTACGGAGCGCCATGGCGGTGAGGCCACGCGCGTCGGTCTCCACGAGTTCGGGCTCAAGCGTGGCCATCGCGTTGACCAGGGACGGCAGCACATCACGTGCGGTACGTCCCTGGACCAGGGCGCGCGGCCGGCGGTCGTAGGCGAGGAGGTCCACCCGGTCGCCTGCGCGGGAGGCGAGCGCCGCGAGGAGCAGGGCGGCGTCCATGGAGGCGTCCAGGCGTGGGGCGTCGCCGACGCGGCCCGCCGAAGTGCGGCCGGTGTCCAGGACCAGCAGGATGTGCCGGTCGCGTTCCGGACGCCAGGTGCGTACGGCCACCGCGGTCTGTCGGGCCGTGGCCCGCCAGTCGATGGAGCGGGTGTCGTCGCCGGGGACGTAGTCCCGCAGGCTGTCGAACTCCGTGCCCTGGCCTCTGATCAGCACGCTGGTGCGGCCGTCCAGTTCGCGCAGCCGGGCGAGCTTCGACGGGAGGTGCTTGCGGCTGGCGAACGGTGGCAGGACCCGTACCGTCCAGGGAACGCGGTGGGCCCCCTGACGGGAGAACAGGCCGAGGGGGCCGTAGGAGCGGATCGTCACACGGTCGGCGTGGCGGTCGCCGCGGCGCGTGGGGCGCAGCCGGGTCGTGATGCGCCGGCGCTCGCCCGGGGGCACGGTGACGCGGTGGCGGGATGCCTCGAACTCCGTGCCGGGCTGCCAACTGCTCGGCGGCCAGGCGTCCCGCAGGCGGGCCCGGAGGGGGCGGCGCGAGGGGTTGGTGACGGTCAGCGTCACGTCGGCGGTTTCGCCCAGGCGCGCGGATGTGTCGCCGGAACGCGTCAGGACCAGGCGTCGTACGGGTGCCGCGAGGGCGAAGTCGCAGGCGCAGGCCACGGCCAGCGGGCCGTTGACCGCGAGGATGCCCGTCCAGCCGGGATCCCAGATGCCGACGGGTACGGAGCCGAGGGCCGCCAGCAGGGCGGCGCGTCCGGTGAGCGGCATCAGCGGGGAACCGGGACGTGGGCGAGGATGGCGTTGATGACGGAGTCGGCCGTCACGCCCTCCATCTCGGCCTCGGGGCGCAGTTGCACGCGGTGCCGGAGGGCCGGCAGGGCCAGGGCCTTCACGTCGTCCGGGATGACGTAGTCGCGGCCGGTCAGCCAGGCCCAGGCGCGGGCGGTGGCGAGCAGGGCGGTTGCGCCGCGCGGGGACACGCCCAGGGCGAGGGACGGCGACTCGCGGGTGGCGCGGCAGATGTCCACGACGTATGCGGTGATCTCCGGGGAGACGGTCGTCTTGGCGACCGCGGCGCGGGCGGCTTCCAGGTCGGCCGGACCCGCGACGGGGCGCACGCCGGCGGCGCGCAGGTCGCGCGGGTTGAAGCCGGCGGCGTGCCGCGTGAGGACGTCGATCTCGTCCTGCCTGGCCGGCAGCGGGATCGTCAGCTTGAGCAGGAAGCGGTCGAGCTGCGCTTCGGGGAGCGGATAGGTGCCCTCGTACTCGACCGGGTTCTGTGTCGCGGCGACCAGGAACGGTTCGGGCAGCGGCCGGGGCGTGCCGTCGACGGTGACCTGGCGTTCCTCCATGGCCTCCAGCAGGGAGGACTGGGTCTTCGGCGGGGTGCGGTTGATCTCGTCGGCGAGCAGGAGGTTGGTGAAGACCGGGCCGGGCTGGAAGGAGAACTCGGCTGTGCGGGTGTCGTAGACGAGGGAGCCGGTGACGTCGCTCGGCATGAGGTCGGGGGTGAACTGGACGCGTTTGGTCTCCAGTTCCAGGGCGGACGCGAGGGCGCGCACCAGCAGCGTCTTGGCGACGCCGGGGACGCCTTCGAGCAGGACGTGTCCGCGGCACAGCAGGGCGACGACGAGGCCGGTCACGGCGGGGTCCTGGCCGACCACGGCTTTGGCGATCTCGGCACGCAGGGCCTCCAGGGAGGCGCGGGCGCCGCCCGCATCCCCGGCGGTCCCGGCGTTGTCAGTGGTCGGGTCCATCATGGACGGCGTACCTCTCTTTCGAGGGCGTCGAGTCGGTCGGTGAGAGTGATGAGGGCTGCGTCGTCGGCGGGCGGAGGTCCGAAGAGGAGGGAGTGCAGGGCCTGTCCGTCGCCGTGGAGGTGGGTGGACAGGGCGCGCAGCAGGGCTTCGGGCGCGTGCGCCTGGGCGACGGGGACGCCTACGAGGGGGGCGAGGCGGGTGCGGGTGGTGGAGCGAAGAGCGGCGGCGGCGCGGTCTCGGGCGTCGGCCTTGCGGTAGAGGCGGGCGCGGCCTTCGACGGTCTCGGAGGCGCGGATCGCGACGGGGAGTCTTTCGGGCACGAGGGGGCCGAGTCGGCGTGCCCGCCAGAAGGCGGCGAGGACCGCGGCGATGAACAGTTGCAGCGTGCCCCACAGCCAGCCGGAGGGGAGCAGGTCGAGGAAGTCCTTCTGGTCACCGGTGCCGGTGGCCGAGGTGTCGGCGAGCGAGGGGAGGTACCAGACCAGATGGGGACGGGAGCCGAGGAGCTGAAGCGCGAGCGAGGCGTTGCCCTGCTCGTCGAGGCGGTCGTTGTAGAGGATGTCGGGCGCGCCGAGGACGACGGTGTCGCCGTTCCCGGAGGCGTCGGGGACGCGGACCAGCGTGGCCAAGCGCTCGCTGGGGTAGCAGGAGTCGGCGTCGAGGCGGGTGGTGGTGTAGCGGATGCCGCCGGTGTCGGCAGCGCCCGCGCGTACGGCGGCGGGCAGGTCGCACCCGGGGGAGAGCGTCGACCCGAAGCTGGTGGCGGGGTCCGCGGTCACACCGGGCACGAGCCGTTCCACGGACGAGCTGCCGGCGGCGATGAGGAGGGTGCGCCCGCCGGACCGGGCGGTCGCGGAGTGCAGTGCGCTCTGCTGGCCGGGCGTGAGCAGGTCGGGTACGGCGATCAGCAGGGTGGTGTCCGGGCCGGCCGCGGTGCGCGCCTCGTCCAGGGTGGTGACCACGCGGGTGGACACGCCGCGGTCGGCGAGCAGTTCGGCGACCGCGCGGCTGCCGTAGGGGTCGGCGGAGCGGGGGTCGAGGGCGCCGTGCCGGGCGTCGGAGCGGATGACGGCGATCGCGACGGCTCCGGCGAGCAGCAGCAGGAACGCGAGGGCGATGCCTCGCGCGCGGGTCCACACCTGGCGGGCGGTGGGCGAGGCCGAGGTGGAGGGAAGGGTGGCCCCGGTGGTCATTCGGCGGCCCCCTGGCGGCTGTGGCGGGCCGTGCTGTGGCTGCTGACGGCGAGGGCGGGTTTGCTGCGCTCCAGGTCGCGGTCGAGTCCGGCGAGCCGGTCGTACGTCTGTCGGTCCGCTCTGCGGCCGCCGTACGTCACGTCGTCGAACGCGCGGGCGGCGGCGTGCAGCCGGTCGGTGTGGGGAGGCAGGGCGCGGCCGGCCTCGGAGGCCGCCTCGTCGGCGGTGCGGCCGGGGCGGACGTCGAGCAGGGCCCGTTCTTCGAGGGCGCGGACGACGGCCCGCATGCGTTCCTGGACGGCCTGGTTCCAGTGGCCCTGGGCCGCGTGCGCTTCGGCGGCGGCGCGGTGTTCCGCGGCGCTGCGCGGGCGCTCGTCGAAGAGGGCGGGGGCGGCGGCCGGCCGGCGCCGCGGGGTGCCCAAGCGCCACCACAGGGCGGCCAGTACGGCGATGACGGCCAGGACGACGATGATCAGGCCGAGTGTTCCCCCAGGGGTCGCCGAGGCGGCGGTGTCGAGGACTTTGCCGAGCCAGTCCCAGATGGCGTTCATGGCCCGCTGGAGCAGGCTGGGGTCGTTCTCGTGGTACATCCGCTTGGCCAGCTCGCGCCGGGCGGCCTCCCGCGCGGGATCGCGTCCGACGGTCACCGGCGGCTCGTCGCCCGAGCCGGCCGCTGACAGTACGGCCGTGTCGGCCGCCCGGAGCAGGCCCCGGACGGCCACGCCGGCCGCGCGTGGCAGGACCGGCGCCGTGCTGAGAAGGTCCCCCGCCGGGATCACCGCGTCAGCTCCCCGGGGTGGCGCCGGGCGCGGTCACGCCGTAGCCCTGGACACCGGCCGCGCGGGCCAGTTCGAGGTCGAGGGCCTCACGGCGGATGCGCTGGTCGATGTAGAGGAGCACGCTGACACCCGCGTTGATCGGGAAGGTGATCGTGGAGCCGATCACCGAGCCGATGCCGCTGACGATGAGGAACGTCCAGCCGACGTTGCCGGTGCCTTCGAGGAAGCTGGAGAAGCCGTCCCCGCTGAGCGCCGCGGCGATCAGGGCGAAGGGGATGACGATGATCGACGCGACGATGTTCGCGATGATCGCGGCGAGCAGCTGGATGCCGAAGATGCGCCACCAGGAGCCGCGGACGAGCTTGGCGGAGCGGCCCATCGACTTCAGGATGCTCTGCCGTTCCAGCATCAGCGCCGGCGAGGCCAGCGAGTAGCGGACCATGAGCCAGACCACGACGACGGCCGCCCCGAGCAGGCCGAGGACGAGGAGCGCGGCGGTGGCGCCGCCCCCCGCGCCGGCGGCGGCCACGATTATGCCGGGCAGCGCGCCGCAGAGGAGGATGCCGGCGGCGATGAGCGGCAGCAGGAAGACCAGGCCGAACAGCCTCGGGACCTGCGGGCGGGCGTCGCGCCAGGCCTCGCCGGTGGTCACGGCCCGGCCGAGCACGGCCCGGCTGGTCACGGTCGTCAGCAGGGCGGTGGCGATGATGGTGCCGATGGAGGAGATCAGCAGGACGGCGACCGAGCCGAGCATCGCCTCGCCCATGGCGCGGGAGACCTCGCCGAGGGTGGCGCTCGGGTCGTTGAGGGCGTCGGTGCTCGCGGTGTCGTTGAGGACGAGGCCCTGGAAGAGGATGACGACGATCTCCGTGATGACCGCGATGGTCAGCGAGATGCCCAGGACGGTGCGCCAGTAGGTGCGCATGGTGGAGACGGCGCCGTCGAGGATTTCGCCGACACCGAGCGGGCGGAGGGGGATCACGCCGGGCTTGGCCGCGGGCGGGGGGCCGCCCCAGCCGGCGCCCCAGGCTCCGTAGCCGCTGGGGCCCCCGTAGCCACCGCCTCCGTAGCCGCCGTATCCGCCCTGGCTACCGGGGCCCCCGTATCCGCCCTGGCCGCCGCCCCAGCCCGGGCCGGGCGGCGGAGGCGGCGGGGCCTGGCCCGGGGCCGGGGCGCCCGTGGGCGCGGACCACTGGCCGGGTGGCGGCTGCTCCTTGGACCACTGCGCACCGGAGTCCTGCGGGCCTGCGCCCGGCTGGTCGACGGGCTGTGCGGGCCCCGGCCTGTCGGCGGGGTCGGCAGGGCCGGACGCGCCGGGTTCCTGCCCGTCGGACGGGGCGGATCCGGGCGAGGCCCAGCCCGGAGTGTCGTTCATCGAAGCTCCTTCTCGGTGCCCGTCCGCGGGTGCGGCGGCAGGTTGGCAGCCATCGTGCCATGGGGCGGTGACCACGGGACCGGCCGAGGTGGGGGCTGCACACCTTCAATTGTCCGTGGGGTACGGGGCAGACTGACCGCATGGCTGATCAGGACGCCCACACCGGCGAGGGCAGGCACGCGACCGAGATACCGGCGATCCGCTGGGAGGAGCCGCCCGAAGGTCCCGTACTGGTCCTTCTCGACCAGACCAGACTGCCGGCCGAGGAGGTCGAGTTCGTGTGCACGGACGCCTCGGCCCTGGTCGGCGCGATCCGGTCGCTCGCCGTGCGCGGGGCGCCGCTGCTCGGCATCGCGGGGGCGTACGGCGTCGCGCTCGCCGCCGCGCGGGGCTTCGACGTGGACGAGGCCGCGGACGCGCTCCAGGGTGCCCGGCCCACCGCGGTGAACCTGTCCGTCGGGGTGCGCAGGGCGCGGGCCGCTCACCGTGCCGCGCTCGCCGCGGGCGCGGACCCGCAGCGGGCGGCCGCCGCCGCGCTGGCCGCCGCGCGGGCCCTGCACCGGGAGGACGCCGAGGCCAGCGCCCTGATGGCCGGGCACGGGCTGGCGCTGCTGGACGAACTGTTGCCCGGCGGCGGGCACCGGATCCTCACGCACTGCAACACCGGGTCGCTGGTGTCGGGCGGGGAGGGCACCGCGTTCGCCGTGGCGCTCGCCGCGCACCGGGAGGGGCGGCTGCGCCGGTTGTGGGTCGATGAGACGCGTCCGCTGTTGCAGGGGGCGCGGCTGACGGCGTACGAGGCGGCGCGCAGCGGCATGGCGTACACCTTGCTCACCGACAACGCGGCCGGTTCGCTGTTCGCGGCGGGCGAGGTGGACGCGGTGCTGATCGGGGCGGACCGCATCGCGGCCGACGGGTCGGTGGCGAACAAGGTGGGCAGCTATCCGCTGGCGGTGCTCGCGCGGTACCACCACGTGCCGTTCATCGTGGTGGCGCCGGTGACGACGGTGGACCCCGACACGCCCGACGGGGCGTCCATCGAGGTCGAGCAGCGCCCCGGGTACGAGGTGACCGAGCTCACAGCGCCGCAGGTGCCGGTCGGGGGGCCGGGCGGCGGGGTGCCGGTGGCGCCGCTGGGGGCGCAGGCGTACAACCCGGCGTTCGATGTGACGCCGCCGGAGCTGGTGACGGCGATCGTCACCGAGGCGGGTGTGGCCTCGCCGGTGACGGCTGCCTCGCTCGCGGAACTGCTCTCTGGTCACGTCGTGCAGCGGCTGGAGACATGAGGTAGGGGGCGTGCGCTCACCCGGCGGTAGTAGGCGCCCGTGACGAGGGCAGACAGTGACGGGCTGGTACGACTATCGTCACTGGCCGGTGACCTTGTTCACCTGCGCCGCCTTCGCCGTTATGAGAATGGGATGATGTCGTTTATGAAGGGACGTGTCCTTGTCGTCGACGACGACACCGCACTGGCCGAGATGCTCGGCATCGTGCTGCGTGGTGAAGGTTTTGAGCCGTCTTTCGTGGCCGACGGCGACAAGGCGCTCGCCGCTTTCCGTGAGACCAAGCCCGACCTGGTGCTGCTCGACCTGATGCTGCCCGGCCGGGACGGCATCGAGGTGTGCCGGCTGATCCGGGCGGAGTCCGGGGTGCCGATCGTGATGCTCACCGCGAAGAGCGACACCGTCGACGTGGTCGTGGGGCTGGAGTCGGGCGCCGACGACTACATCGTCAAGCCGTTCAAGCCGAAGGAGCTGGTGGCCCGGATCCGGGCCCGGCTGCGCAGGTCGGAGGAGCCGGCGCCGGAGCAGCTCACCATAGGCGACCTCGTCATCGACGTGGCCGGGCACTCCGTGAAGCGGGACGGGCAGTCGATCGCGCTGACGCCGCTGGAGTTCGATCTGCTGGTCGCGCTGGCCCGCAAGCCGTGGCAGGTGTTCACCCGCGAGGTCCTGCTGGAGCAGGTGTGGGGCTACCGGCACGCGGCCGACACGCGGCTGGTGAACGTGCACGTGCAGCGGCTGCGGTCCAAGGTCGAGAAGGATCCGGAGCGGCCGGAGATCGTGGTGACCGTCCGTGGTGTCGGTTACAAGGCCGGACCGAGCTGACGTGTCCGGGGGCGGTGCCGCTTCGGCTCCCGGCCGGCCCGGGAACCGTCCGGGGCGGCCTGCCGGCCGCAAGGCGGCCGGGTCGCGCTGGGGACGCCTCCTTGAGGGCGGGCTGTTGCAGGGCGGGGTGCAGGGCAGCCCGGTGCTGCGGCTGTTCATGCGCTGGGTGCGCCGGCCGCTGTTGCCGGTCATGCGGCTGTGGCGGCGCAACATCCAGCTCAAGGTCGTCGTCACGACGCTGCTGATGTCGCTGGGTGTCGTCCTGCTGCTCGGCTTCGTCGTCATCGGGCAGGTGCGCAACGGCCTTCTGGACGCGAAGGTGAAGGCGTCGCAGAGCCAGGCCACCGGCGGGTTCGCGGTGGCCAAGCAGAAGGCCGACGAGGCCGCCAGCAGCACCGGTGACGAGGCCTCAGCGGTGGACGGCCGGCAGTCGCAGAACGTCATCCAGTGGATGAGCGACCTCGTCGAGTCGCTGTCCAGCGGCGGTCAGGGCGCCTTCGACGTGGTGACGCTCCCTGCGGGCGACGAGAGCGGCGGCGGACGCAGCCCGCGCGGCTCCGGATATGTCGACCCGTCCGCCAGCGTGCCCGTGGACCTGCGCACACGGGTCCACACCAGTACGACCGCGGCCCAGAGCTACACCCGCATCGTCTACAGCAACGGCAAGGACTCCCAGCCCGCGCTCGTCATCGGCAAGCAGGTCAACGACCCGAACGGGGACCCGTACGAGCTGTACTACCTCTTCCCGCTCTCGCAGGAGGAGAAGTCGCTGAGCCTGGTCAAGGGCACGCTCGCGACCGCCGGGCTCTTCGTCGTCGTACTCCTCGGGGCGATCGCCTGGCTGGTCGTGCGGCAGGTCGTGACGCCCGTGCGGATGGCGGCCGGGATCGCGGAACGGCTGTCGGCCGGGCGTCTTCAGGAGCGGATGAAGGTCACCGGCGAGGATGACATCGCGCGCCTCGGCGAAGCCTTCAACAAGATGGCGCAGAACCTGCAACTGAAGATCCAGCAGCTGGAGGACCTGTCGCGGATGCAGCGGCGGTTCGTCTCCGACGTGTCGCACGAACTGCGCACCCCGCTGACGACCGTGCGCATGGCCGCCGACGTGATCCACGAGGCGCGCGAGGACTTCGACCCGGTGACCGCCCGGTCGGCGGAACTGCTCGCCGACCAGCTGGACCGCTTCGAGTCGCTGCTGGCCGATCTGCTGGAGATCAGCCGATTCGACGCGGGCGCGGCGGCGCTGGAGGCCGAGGCGATAGACCTGCGCGAGGTCGTACGGCGGGTCGTCAGCGGGGCCGAGCCGCTTGCCGAGCGCAAGGGCAGCCGGATACGCGTCGTCGGTGACCAGCAGCCCGTCGTCGCGGAGGCGGACGCCCGGCGTGTGGAGCGGGTGCTGCGCAATCTCGTCGTCAACGCCGTGGAGCACGGTGAGGGCAAGGATGTCGTCGTCAAGCTGGCGGCGGCCGGCGGCGCGGTCGCGGTCGCGGTGCGCGACTACGGCGTCGGGCTCAAGCCCGGCGAGGCGACCCGGGTCTTCAGCCGCTTCTGGCGCGCCGATCCGGCACGCGCGCGTACCACCGGCGGCACGGGCCTTGGCCTGTCCATCGCCCTGGAGGACGCACGGCTGCACGGCGGCTGGTTGCAGGCGTGGGGCGAGCCGGGCGGCGGATCGCAGTTCCGGCTGACGCTGCCGCGTACCGCCGACGAGCAGCTGCGGGGCTCGCCCATACCGCTGGAGCCGAAGGACTCGCGGCGCAACGCGGGACAGGGCGAGGCCGGCCCGCCGAGCGACGACGACAAACGGGCCACGGTGCCGGCCCAGTCCACGGGCGGCCAGGTGCCGCCGCTGCCCCCGCACACCTCGCTCCCGCAGCGGCTGGCCGCGGTGGCACCGACCGCCGACCCGACCGCGCTGCCCGGCAGCGGCGCGCGCGTCGTCTCCCGGCCCGGCGCAACCCTGCGGCACCGGAACGAGGCGCCGGCCACGGACGCGGAGCCGGACACGAACCGCGCGACGGCCGCGGAGGATTCGAACACCGCAGGGGAGGCATTTCGTGGGCGCTGACCGCGAAGGGGGCGGCCGGCGTCGGCCGGGGCGCGCGGCGGCGTACGCCGCCTGTGGTGCCGTACTGCTGGCGGGGTGCGCCTCGATGCCGGACGGCGGTGATCTGCGGGACGTCGAGTCGACGCCCCGGCAGGACACGCAGGTGCGCGTGTTCGCCATGCCGCCCCAGGAGAACGCCGCACCGGGGGAAATCGTGCAAGGCTTCCTGGAGGCGCTGACCAGCGACGACCCGGGATACGACACGGCCCGCAAATATTTGACCCCTACCGTCGCGCGCAAGTGGCGGCCCGAGCAGTCCACCACGGTGCTCGCCGACGCGCCGAGCACCGTCGTCGACCACGGCGCCGGTGGGCGGGAGGACCCGAGCAGCCTCACCTACACGCTGGCCGGGAGCAGGGTCGCCACCGTCGACGCGCAGCAGGCGTACGCGCCGGCCGAAGGGGCGTATGCCAAGCGGCTGCATCTGACGCGGGACGCCAAGAGCGGGCAGTGGCGCATCGACGCGCTGCCGCAGGGCGTCGTGATGGGCAAGTCCGACTTCCAGCGGAACTACACCTCGGTCAACAAGTACTACTTCGCCTCGCACACCTCGGTCGGCGCCGACGGGCAGCCGGTGGCCGTCGCCGACCCGGTCTATCTGCGCAAGCGGGTGGACCCGATGACGCAGGTGGTGCGCTCGCTGCTGAACGGTCCCACGAGGTGGCTCGGACCCGGGGTCCGGTCGAGTTTCCCGGCCGGTACGGCGCTGCAGAAGGGCGCCGGCGCGCTGTCGCCCGACGACCAGAACCGGCTGACGGTGCCGTTGAACGCGACGGCAGCCCGGGCCGGGGCGGCCGAGTGCCGGGAAATGGCGACCCAACTGCTGTTCACGCTGCAGAACCTGACGCCGACTGTGGACACGGTCGAGTTGCAGGGGCCGGATGAGCGGACGCTGTGCGACCTCACCGAGGAGCGGGCCGAGTCCGTCGCCTGGCACGGCGCCGTGAAGGGACCCGACTACCTGTACTTCCTCGACGACAAGCACCGGCTGGTCCGGATAGCGGGCACCAGCACGAGCACCACCGCCGTGCCGGTGCCGGGGCCGCTCGGCGACGGCAGCAAGCAGTTCGCGTCCGTCGCGGTCTCGCGGGACGAACGCACCGCGGCCGGGGTCGGCAACGACGGGAAGTCGTTGTACGTGGCCTCGCTGACGTCGGACGGTTCGCTCGGCGAGCCCCTGGTGACCAGCGGTGGCGCCGGCGAGACCAACCGGCTGGCCACGCCGAGCTGGGACGCCCGCGGTGACCTGTGGGTGGTCGACCGCAATCCCCACGACCCGCGGCTGCTCCTGCTGGAGCAGGGCTCGGGGAAGCCGCAGTCGGTGCGGACCCCGGGGCTGTCCGGCCACATCAAGGACGTCCGGGTGGCCGCCGACGGGGTGCGGATGGCGCTCGTCGTGGAGGATGGCGGCAAGCAGTCACTGCTGGTCGGGCGGATCGAACGGGGCGACGGGTCCGGGCAGGGGCCAGCGGTCCTCGAACTGCGCTCCGCGGCACCCGGGTTGGAACAGGTCACGGCCATGTCGTGGGCCGGGGACGGCAGGCTCGTCGTGGTCGGGCGCGAGCAGGGGGGCGTGCAGCAGATGCGGTACGTGCAGGTCGACGGGTCGGCGCCGGAGAGCCAGGCGCCCGCGGCCCTGACCGGGGTGAAGGCGATCACCGCGTCCGAGGACGACCGGGTGCCGCTGGTGGCGTACTCGGAGGACGGGATCGTGCGGCTGCCGTCCGGCGCGCAGTGGCAGAAGGTGGTCAAGGACGGATCGGCGCCGATCTATCCGGGGTGAGGACCGCCCAGGGCGAGGTCCGTCCGGGGTGAGGTTCCCTTGTGTGGGTGACGGCCGTGATGACCTGCGCGGAGTTGTCCACAGGGAGTTTTCCACAGGGGTGGCCGCTCGGCCGGGCCGTTGGCACAGTGGTGCCCATGCGGGGGTGGTGGCAGGACCTCACCGACCTGGTGCTGCCGGCCGAGTGCTCCGGCTGCGGCAGGCCCCGTACGGTGCTCTGCGAGCAGTGCCGTGCCGCCCTGAACGGGGCCGCGCCGAGCCGGGTGCGGCCGCTGCCGGAACCGCCCGGGCTGCCGGTGGTGCACGCGGCGGCTCCGTACGCGGACGAGGTGCGAGCGACCCTCCTCGCCCACAAGGAACGCGGCGCGCTGGCACTGGCGCGCCCCCTGGGCGCCGCTCTCGCCCGAGCGGTGCGCGCGGGGGCCGGGCGGCGGGATGTCCCCCTGCTGCTCGTGCCGGTGCCGTCCGCGCGGTGGGCGGTGCGGGCGCGGGGCCACGATCCGGTGCGGCGGATCGCCCTCGCGGCGGCCGGTGAGCTGCGGCGCGGCGGACGGCGTGCGCGCGTGGTCGGGGTGCTGCGGCAGCGGCGGGCCGTGGCCGACCAGTCGGGACTCAGCTCCCGTCAGCGGCTCGGCAATGTCGCGGGCGCGCTGGAGGTGACGGCGGGCGGTGTCCGGCTGCTGGCCTGGGGCCACCTCGTTCTCGTCGACGATCTGATGACGACCGGCGCCTCCCTGGCGGAGGCGGCGCGCGCCGTACGGGAGGCGGTCGGCGAAGCCGGCGGGAGAAGGGTTGTGTACGGGCGTGCAGGTCGGGAAGGAAGGGAGGAACGGATCGGCGGATCAACGGAAGAGAGCCGCAACGCGGGAAACGGAGGAGCGGGAATGGCGAGCGGGAAGGATGCCGGGCGGTTGATCCGTGCGGCAGTGGTCGCGGCCCCGCCGGATTCCTTCGAAATGAGCCGGAACTGACCGCGGATGTGCGTCGTTGCAGGTAGTGAGAGGGCTTATTCACCTGAACGGAGGTACGCCGCAGTAGAGGGTGACGACATCCGTCCGGGCGAGATATGTTCGGTTGTGAGGGAAAGCCGCAGGCCATACCTCCCATATCCGAATGCCGTGCTGCGGTGGACCGTAATGACCCGCGACGGCGTGGTGGAGATCTTGCCCATGGGGGAGGAGGTGGACGTCACCGAGTCCGAGGCTCCGGGGTTCACCGGGGCCTGGTGCAAAAGGGAGATGCTCCGCCACCGCAGCGGAGCGATCCGGGAACGGAGTTCTGCGTGGACATCGTCGTCAAGGGCCGCAAGACCGAGGTGCCCGAGCGGTTCCGCAAGCACGTGGCCGAGAAGCTGAAGCTGGAGAAGATCCAGAAGCTCGACGGCAAGGTGATCAGCCTCGACGTCGAGGTGTCCAAGGAGCCCAACCCCCGACAGGCCGACCGTTGCGACCGAGTGGAGATCACGCTCCGCTCCCGCGGTCCGGTGATCCGGGCGGAGGCAGCGGCCAGCGACCCGTACGCGGCACTGGACCTGGCGGCGGAGAAGCTGGACGCCCGGCTGCGCAAGCAGCACGACAAGCGGTTCTCCCGCCGCGGCGCGCGCCGGATTTCGGCCGCCGAGGTCCCCGACCATGTCCCGGGAGCGGCGACGCTCAACGGGAACGGCCACCCCGTCCAGGAGGAAGAGACGGACGGAGTGCCCACGAAGAAGGTCGGCTCCCTCGAAGTACAGGGTGAAGGCCCCCTCATCGTCCGCGAGAAGACCCACGTCGCCTCCCCGATGACCCTCGACCAGGCCCTCTACGAGATGGAACTGGTCGGCCATGACTTCTATCTGTTCGTCGACTCCGAGACCAAGGAACCCAGTGTCGTCTACCGGCGGCACGCCTACGACTACGGCGTCATCCACCTGAACACGGACCCGATGGTCACTCGGGCGGAATCCCCCGCGGCAGGGGGCACGCTGGGCGGCTGACGCACCCGGCCGACGGTTGAGCGGGTGCCCCTGGAGCGCGTGTGCGCCCCCAGGGGCACCGGTGTGCGACCACTTCGCGCCCCGCTTGTCACCGCGGTGTCGTCCCGGCATGAAATCATGGCCGCATCGGCCCAACCGGTGGGCCGTTGCCTTGGGTTGGCGATGGCACAGGACCACAGCCACAGCCTTCAGGGGGAGGAACGATGGCGGACAGCTTCGGACCGTTGCGGGAGGGGGATGCCGACGACGTCGTCGGCATGGGCCCGGACGCGGGCTCTCCACGCAAGGAGCCGATCAGAGTCCTGGTCGTCGACGATCACGCCCTGTTCCGCCGTGGCCTGGAGATCGTGCTCGCCGCCGAGGAGGACATCCAGGTCGTGGGGGAGGCGGGCGACGGCGCCGAGGCCGTGGACAAGGCCGCCGACCTGCTGCCCGACATCGTGCTGATGGATGTGCGGATGCCCAAGCGCGGCGGGATCGAGGCGTGCACCTCCATCAAGGAGGTGGCACCCAGCGCCAAGATCATCATGCTGACGATCAGCGACGAGGAGGCCGACCTCTACGACGCGATCAAGGCGGGCGCCACCGGATATCTCCTCAAGGAGATCTCCACGGACGAGGTGGCCACGGCCATTCGCGCCGTGGCGGACGGACAGTCGCAGATCAGCCCGTCCATGGCGTCGAAACTGCTCACCGAGTTCAAGTCGATGATCCAGCGCACCGACGAGCGCCGGCTGGTGCCGGCGCCGCGGCTCACCGACCGCGAACTCGAAGTGCTCAAACTCGTGGCCACGGGGATGAACAACCGCGATATCGCCAAGGAGTTGTTCATCTCCGAGAACACCGTGAAGAACCATGTGCGCAACATCCTGGAGAAGCTTCAGCTGCATTCCAGGATGGAGGCCGTGGTCTACGCGATGCGGGAGAAGATCCTGGAGATCCGCTGAGGCTCAGCCGAGCAGACGGGCGAGTTCGCCGGCCAGCGCCTCGCGGAGACCGGGTGCGTCCACCCGTTCCACCCGTACGTCCGTGCAGCTCACCCAGCTCGCCGCCTCGACCAGGGCCTGGGCGACGGCCGGGACCGCCTTCGCGCCGTCCAGGGTGACCTGCTTGGCGACCAGGGTGCGTCCCTCGCGGGCCGGGTCGACACGCCCGACGAGCCGGCCACCGGCCAGCACCGGCATGGCGAAGTAGCCGTACACCCGCTTCGGCTTCGGGACGTAGGCCTCAAGGCGGTGGGTGAAGCCGAAGATCCGTTCCGTGCGGGCGCGCTCCCAGATCAGGGAGTCGAACGGGGACAGCAGCGTGGTGCGGTGCCGGCCCCGCGGGGGCGTCTCCAGGGCCGCCGGGTCGGCCCAGGCCGGCTTGCCCCAGCCCTCCACCGTGACCGGGACCAGGCCCGAGTCCGCGATCACCGCGTCGACCTGCTCGCCCTTGAGCCGGTGGTAGTCGGCGATGTCCGCGCGCGTGCCGACGCCGAGGGACTGGCCCGCGAGGCGGACCAGGCGGCGCAGGCACTCGGTGTCGTCCAGCTCGTCGTGCAGCAGGGTGTCCGGGATCGCGCGCTCCGCCAGGTCGTACACCCGCTTCCAGCCGCGGCGCGTCACGCAGACGACCTCCCCGTACATCAGCGCGCGTTCGACGGCGACCTTGGAGCCGGACCAGTCCCACCACTCGCTGGTGCGCTTCGCGCCGCCCAACTCCGTGGCGGTGAGCGGCCCTTCGGCCCGGATCTGCTTGATGACCTGCTCGTAGGCGCCGTCGGGCAGTTCGTGGTTCCAGTGCGGGCGGTTGCGGTAGGCGCGGCGGCGGAAGGCGAAGTGGGGCCACTCCTCCACGGGGAGGATGCAGGCGGCGTGGGACCAGTACTCGAATGCGTGCGTGTCCGTCCAGTAGGCGTTCTCCACGGCCTTGCGGCCCACCGCGCCGAGGCGGGCGTAGGGGATCAGTTCGTGCGAGCGGGCGAGGACCGAGATGGTGTCGAGCTGGACCGCGCCGAGGTGGCGGAGGACACCGCGGACCCCGGCCCGGCGGTCGGGAGTGCCGAGGAAGCCCTGGGCCCGCAGGGCGATACGGCGGGCTTCGTCGGCCGAGAGGTCGGTGGTGGGGCGCGGAAGGGTCGTCATGGGTTCGCAGCGTATGGGGTGGGTCTGACAGTGGGCCCGGGACGGGCGTGGGCGGTATCCGGGGCACGCCGTCGGCAGCGGGCGGGATCCGTGGGTTGGGGCTGGGGCGGGTGCCGTGCGGCGGTCGGCTACCGGCGGGTCCGTTGCGGAGCGGGCAGGTACGGCGCGGCCGACGGCAGGCCCAGGTCGGACGGGAGCAGCGAGCCCACCCAGCAGTCCCGGCGTACGCCCTTGTTGTTCGTCGCGGAGCGCAGCGTGCCCTCGACGGTGAACCCCGCCCGCTCGGCGACCGCGCGCGAGGCGTGGTTGCCGACCTCCGCACGCCACTCCACGCGGTCGATGGCGAGGCGGGTGAAGGCCCAGCGGGCGACGGCGAGGGTGGCCTCGGTGACGTAGCCCCGGCCGCGGTGCTCCTTCGTGGACCAGAACCCCACCTCGGCGACGCCCAGGGCGCGCATCGTCAGGGCGAGCATGCCCGCCAGCTCCCCTTCGGCAAGGAAGAGGCCGAAGGTGAACATCGAGTCGTTCGCCCAGCCGTCGGGGACCGTCCGTTCGGTGAAGCCGCGGGCGTGCTCGGGCAGATAGGGCGAGGGGAACTGGGAGATCCAGCGCTGGAGGTCGGGGTCCTGCGCGGCGGCGAGCACCGCGTCGGTGTCGGGCGGGCCGGGGGAGCGCAGGACGAGCCGGTCGGTGGTGAGGGTGACGGGGTCCATCGGGAGATTCTGCTCGGGCGCCCGCGCCGGCGCCATCCCTGTGGCGCACGCCCGCGCAGTCCTCGAGGTCCGCGCCGGCGCCATCCCGCCGGCCCGCATGACGGGACCGTACGCCCGGGGGCCGTGACTGCGTTGGGTGAGCAGGTGATCACAGTTCGCACAAATCCCCGGTCGGATGCGGCACTATCCGCGCATCCCGGCCGTTGTCCTCTATGAAAAGAGGCTGTGAAAGCGTCGGCCGATCAGCAGCGGACGACCGTAGCCCCGCCGGGCCTCCCGGCGTGGCCGGGTCCTCGCATACGATGGCCGTTGCTCAGTACGTCAAACGGAAACCGACCGTCCCAGGCCCGACCGGCAAGGAGACCAGCCCCCGTGTCCGTCCTCTCGAAGATCATGCGTGCAGGCGAAGGCAAGATCCTGCGCAAGCTGCACCGCATCGCGGACCAGGTCAACTCCATCGAAGAGGACTTCGTCGACCTCTCCGACGCCGAGCTGCGGGCCCTCACCGATGAGTACAAGCAGCGGTACGCCGACGGGGAACCCCTGGACGACCTGCTCCCCGAAGCGTTCGCCACGGTGCGCGAGGCCGCCAAGCGCGTCCTCGGCCAGCGGCACTACGACGTGCAGCTGATGGGTGGCGCCGCCCTCCATCTCGGCTACGTGGCCGAGATGAAGACCGGTGAGGGCAAGACGCTCGTCGGCACGCTGCCCGCGTACCTCAACGCCCTCTCCGGAGACGGCGTCCACCTCATCACGGTCAACGACTACCTGGCCGAGCGCGACTCCGAGATGATGGGCCGCGTCCACAAGTTCCTCGGCCTGTCCGTCGGCTGCATCCTGGCCAACATGACGCCGGCCCAGCGCCGCGAGCAGTACGGCTGCGACATCACGTACGGCACGAACAACGAGTTCGGCTTCGACTATCTGCGCGACAACATGGCCTGGGCCAAGGACGAGCTGGTCCAGCGCGGCCACAACTTCGCCATCGTGGACGAGGTCGACTCCATCCTCATCGACGAGGCCCGTACGCCGCTGATCATCTCCGGCCCCGCCGACCAGGCCACCAAGTGGTACGGCGACTTCGCCAAGCTGGTCACGCGCCTCAAGCGCGGCGAGGCGGGCAACCCCCTCAAGGGCGTCGAGGAGACCGGCGACTACGACGTCGACGAGAAGAAGCGCACGGTCGCCATCCACGAGCCCGGCGTCTCCAAGGTCGAGGACTGGCTGGGCATCGACAACCTCTACGAGTCGGTGAACACCCCGCTCGTCGGCTATCTGAACAACGCCATCAAGGCGAAGGAACTGTTCAAGAAGGACAAGGACTACGTCGTCATCGACGGCGAAGTCATGATCGTCGACGAGCACACCGGCCGTATCCTCGCCGGCCGCCGCTACAACGAGGGCATGCACCAGGCGATCGAGGCGAAGGAAGGGGTGGACATCAAGGACGAGAACCAGACGCTCGCCACGATCACCCTGCAGAACTTCTTCCGCCTCTACAAGAAGCTCTCCGGCATGACCGGTACGGCGATGACCGAGGCCGCCGAGTTCCACCAGATCTACAAGCTCGGTGTGGTCCCGATCCCGACCAACAGGCCGATGGTCCGCAAGGACCAGTCGGACCTGATCTACCGCACCGAGGTCGCCAAGTTCGAGGCGGTCGTGGACGACATCGCCGAGAAGCACGAGAAGGGCCAGCCGATCCTCGTCGGCACGACGTCCGTCGAGAAGTCGGAATACCTTTCGCAGCAGCTCAGCAAGCGCGGCATCCAGCACGAGGTGCTGAACGCGAAGCAGCACGACCGCGAGGCCACCATCGTCGCCCAGGCCGGCCGCAAGGGCGCCGTCACCGTGGCGACGAACATGGCCGGCCGTGGTACGGACATCAAGCTCGGCGGCAACCCCGAGGACCTGGCCGAGGCGGAGCTGCGGCAGCGCGGCCTCGACCCCGAGGAGCACATCGAGGAGTGGGCGGCCGCGCTGCCCACCGCCCTGGCCAAGGCCGAGCAGGCCGTCAAGGCCGAGAAGGAAGAGGTCGAGGAGAGCGGCGGCCTCTATGTGCTGGGCACCGAGCGGCACGAGTCCCGCCGCATCGACAACCAGCTGCGCGGTCGTAGCGGCCGTCAGGGCGACCCGGGCGAGTCCCGTTTCTACCTGTCCCTCGGCGACGACCTGATGCGTCTGTTCAAGGCCCAGATGGTCGAGCGCGTGATGTCGATGGCGAACGTGCCCGACGACGTGCCGATCGAGAACAAGATGGTCACGCGCGCGATCGCGTCGGCACAGTCGCAGGTCGAGCAGCAGAACTTTGAAACCCGTAAGAACGTCCTGAAGTACGACGAAGTCCTCAACCGCCAGCGTGAGGTCATCTACGGCGAGCGGCGCCGCGTCCTGGAGGGCGAGGACCTGCGCGAGCAGGTGCAGCACTTCATGGACGACACGATCGACGCCTACGTCGGAGCGGAGACCGCCGAGGGCTTCCCCGAGGACTGGGACCTGGACCGGCTGTGGGGCGCCTTCAAGCAGCTCTACCCGGTGAAGGTCAGCATCGACGAGCTGGAGGATGCGGCCGGCGACCGGGCCGGGCTGACCGCCGAGTTCATCGCCGAGTCCATCAAGGACGACATCCACGAGCAGTACGAGGCCCGCGAGGCGCAGCTCGGCTCCGACATCATGCGTGAGCTGGAGCGCCGGGTCGTGTTGTCGGTGCTCGACCGCAAGTGGCGCGAACACCTCTACGAGATGGACTACCTCCAGGAGGGTATCGGCCTGCGCGCGATGGCGCAGAAGGACCCGCTGGTCGAGTACCAGCGCGAGGGCTTCGACATGTTCACCGCGATGATGGAGGGCATCAAGGAGGAGTCCGTCGGCTACCTGTTCAACCTGGAGGTCCAGGTCGAGCAGCAGGTCGAGGAGGTCCCGGTCGAGGACGCCCAGCCGGTGGCCGAGGGCGTCCAGGACGCGGTGCCGGCCCAGGCGGGCTCCCGCCCGGAGATCCGCGCCAAGGGGCTCGACGCCCCGCAGCGCCGCGGCCTGCACTTCTCCGCGGCGACCGTGGACGGCGAGGGCGGCATCGTCGAGGGCGACTTCACCTATGACGAGGACGAGCCGGTGCGCTCCGAGTCCGACGGTCTGACGCGGGCCGAGCGCCGCCGGCAGGCCAAGGGCGGCCGACGCCGCAAGAAGTGACGGCGCCCAGAACGCCGTAGCGTCCCGACGGGCCGGCCCATCCTCGGATGGGCCGGCCCGTCGGCGTTCCCCCGGTTCCCGTCGCGGTTCGGCAGGGTCCCGAGGGACGCGGGGAACTGCGCGCCCGGCCATAGACCACCTGCACTCGACAACGTGTCTGCACCCCCGCAGGGGTGCGGGGAACTGCACGCCCGGCCACGTACTACCCGCACTCGACAACGCGTCTGCACCCGGTCGCGGGCGCGGAGAACTGAGGCGTTCAGTCGGCGGTGTGCGGGGCGCGGGGGCCACCCAGTTCCACCGCCGTGCAGCGCCAGCGCAGGTCCGGGCCCTGTTCCAGGCGGAACGCCATGGCGCGCAGCTGGTCGCCTGCGCCGATGCGTGCGAACGCCTCGATGGCGCCCCGGCGGGGGACGTAGTAGCCGATGTCCCGTACGACCGGGCGGGCGCCGCGGCTGCGCAGGGGCCCGCGCTCCGCTAGCCGCGCCAACTCGTCGTAGGCGCGTCCGGCGGTGTGCCGGAGCATCCAGTGGACGGGACGCTGACCGCTCAGCACGGCGAGCAGCCGGTCGGCGAAGAGGTCCGTGGGACGCGGCGGCAGGGGCGCGGCGGGTGCCGCAGGGCTCGTGGGGGCGTCGGGTACGGCGGCGAGCGGGACGGAGGCGGGCGTGGCCGTGCGGTGGTGGGTCGTATGGGGTGCAGGGGTACGTGTCGTGGGGGTGCGGGGCGGGGTGGTGCCGGGGCGGCGGGGGTCGCGGCGTCCCGGCGGGCGGGTGCCCGGGCGGCGCTGGGCGGTCCTGGTCATGACCTTGTTCATGGGGTCCCCGTTCGGCGGGCCCGGCGGATACCGGGCGGTAACTTGCTGGTGGGGATCTTGTACGGGGCCGTGGACGGCCCGGGCAAGCAAGCGCGGGCCCGCGTCGAGGGCGTGCGGAATTCACCTATCCGAGTGATAAAAGGGGCGAAAACCCGGCAAATTTCGGGGCGGGGTCGGGTGACCCCACGGGCGCCGGGTGGACGGGTCCGCGGGCCCGGGCAGGGACCCGAAAGGGGACGCCCGCACGTATCCTGAAGGCCGCCCGGGAGCGCGGGACCGCCCTCGCCGGGCCCCAGCGGAGCCTTTGACCACGAAAAGAGCGGCCAGCCATGCGCGTCTATGTCCCCCTGACCCTCCCCGGTCTCACCGAGGCGCACAGGACGGGCGAGCTGGGGACCGAACCGACCGAACCGCTCGTCGCGTACGCCGTCACGCCTGCGCTGCGCGAGTGGTACCTCTCCGACGACATCGAGGAACTGGAGTACGCGGCGCTGAACCGGGCCGCGCTGGCCTCGCTGCGGCAGCTGGCGGCGGACCCGGACGCGCCGCGCCGCCGGGTCGTGGTCGCCGTCGACGTGCCCGACGGCGCCGCGATGCCCGACCCGGACCGCGGGCTCGATCCGGCCGTGCTGGGCGAGGTGCGGGTGACCGGTTCTGTGCCGCTGGCCAAGGCGGCGGCGGTGCACGCCGACGCGGCCGACGCGGAGGACGACGTCGCTGCGGCGGTCACGGCGCTCCCGGCGGCGGACGACGGCGACGACGACGCGCAGTTCGTCGTGGACGGGGCGGAGGATCACGAGCTGCTGTGGTACGCGACGCAGGAGATCCCCGCCCTCGTGGGCCTCGCCTAGCGCGCCGTATCCGGCTCTGACCTCGCTGTTCGCCCGATTGTCAGTGGCGGCGGGTACGTTCTTCGGCATGGGGATGCATGCAGGCGCCCACATCGTGTGGGACTGGAACGGGACGTTGTTCCACGACAACGAGGCGATCGTCGGGGCGACGAACGCCGCTGCCGCCGAGCTGGGGCTCGCGCCGATCACGCTGGAGCAGTACCGGGCGATGTACTGCGTTCCGGTGCCGAAGTTCTACGAGCGGCTGATGGGACGACTGCCCACCGAGGCGGAGTGGGAGGTCATGGACGTGGTCTTCCATCGGTACTACAGCGAGCACCGGATCCGGTGCTCGCTCACCGAAGGGGCGGCGGAGCTGCTGACGATGTGGCGGTCGGCGGGCCGCAGCCAGTCGCTGCTGAGCATGTACGGGCACGACGAACTGATACCGCTGGTGCGCGGGTTCGGGATCGAGACGCACTTCATACGGGTCGAGGGGCGGACCGGCCCGTCCGGGGGCAGCAAGGCGGAGCACATGGTCCGGCACCTGGAAGCGCTGACCGGTGTGGACCCGGAGCGCACGGTGGTGATCGGGGACGCCGCCGACGACGCGGTGGCGGCACGGCACGTGGGGGCGCGGGCCGTGCTGTACACCGGGGGTTCGCACGGCCGCGCCAGCCTGGAGGCCATGGGCGTGCCCGTGGTGGACACGCTGGACCAGGCCGTGGCGGAGGCGGAGCGGCTGGCGGCCTGACCCGGTGCGGGTCCGCGTCCGCGGCCGGTTCCGCGGCCTGGGCTCAGCTCACCGGAGCCTTCGCGCGCAGTACGGTCAGGAACTCGCGCATCCAGCGGGAGTGGTCCGGCCAGGCGCGGGCGGAGACCAGCGTGCCGTCCACGACCGTCTCGGCGTCCTGGAAGGTCGCCCCGGCCGCCTGCATGTCGAGTTCCAGCGCGGGGTAGGCGGTGACGCGCTTGCCGCGGAGGGTGTCGATCGCGGCGGTCAGCAGGGGGCCGTGGCAGATCTGGGCGACGGGCTTGTCGGCGTCGAAGAACGACTTGAGGATCTTGCGGAGTTCGGGGTCGTTGCGGAGGTATTCGGGTGCCCGGCCGCCGGGGATGACGAGGGCCGCGTACTGGCCGGGGTCCACGTCGGCGAAGGCCAGGTCGGCGGGCCAGGTGTAGCCGGGCTTCTCGGTGTAGGTGTCGAAGCCGGGTTCGAAGTCGTGCACGACGAACTGGAGCCTCTTGCGGCTGGGGGCCGCGATGTCGACGTCGTAACCCTCCTCGCGCAGGCGCTGGTAGGGGTACATGACCTCCAGTGACTCGGCTGCGTCGCCGGTCACGATGAGGATCTTCGGGGGCATGGCGGGCGGCTCCTCTCGGGCGTGCGCCGGCCCCGCGGGCGGTGCGCTTTCCGCGGGCGGCGGCGCGCTGTTCCTGAGCAACGTGCCTCCAGCGTGCCGCGCCACCAAGGCATCCCGCCAGTTCCCGGACCCGACGGCACCGCGGCCGCGCGGCGCGGGGCAGGACCGGGGCGGCGGGTCGCGGT
This sequence comes from Streptomyces sp. NPDC102462, assembly GCF_044765425.1. Lineage (NCBI taxonomy): Bacteria > Bacillati > Actinomycetota > Actinomycetes > Kitasatosporales > Streptomycetaceae > Streptomyces > Streptomyces sp. NPDC102462. Next base: position 22,997 of record NZ_JBIWKB010000070.1, read on the forward strand.
GACGGCGTGGCGGACCGCGGCGGCGCGGGGGCTCGGGGCGGGGCGTGGCGGGACCGGTGCGGCGGGGGTCGCGGTGGGTCTGGGGACCCGGGCGTGGCGGGTCGGGGGCGGCGGGTCGCGGTGGCGGCGTGGCGGACCGCGGCGGTGCGGGGTGCTCGGCGCGGCTGTGTCGTGGGAGGGCCAGAGCGGTGGGGCGTGGCGGACCGTGGCGGCGCGGGGGCCGTGCGGCGGGGCGCGGGCGGTGCGGGGCAGCAGACCTGGGAAGGGCGAGGGCTGAGGCGGGCAGGGGGTGGGTCGCAGGGAACGCGGTGCTCGGGTTTGCGGGCTCGGACGGGGCGCGGGGACTTCGTCCCGCCACCGTGGCCGGAACTCGGCCCCAGCCGGATGCGGTCTCCCGCGGCCACACCGGCCGGCGGGGCACGGCCGGTTGAGCACCCGGCGCCGGCGCCGAGCCCACCGAGTCCGGCCGCGGCCCGTCAAGTCCCGCCTCATCGGGTCCGGCCGTATCGGCGGTGGCGCGGAGTCCAGTTCGCCGGGCTTGGCTGGGGTCTGTCCGGCTGTGCCGGTGGCGGTGCCGGGTTCCGTCCGTCGGGCTCGACCGCGGTTCGGGCGGCTGTACTGACGGCGGCGCCGGGCCGAGTGCGTCGGGTCCGGCCGTATCGGCGGTGGCGCGGAGTCCAGTTCGCCGGGCTTGGCTGGGGTCTGTCCGGCTGTGCCGGTGGCGGTGCCGGGTCCCGTCTATCGGGCTCGACCGTGGTCCGGGCGGCTGTACTGACGGCTGCTCCGGGCCGAGTGCGTCGGGTCCGGCCGTATCGGTGGCGGCGCGGGGTTGCGTTCGTCGGGGTCGACGGTGGCGGTGGGCCGAGGCCGTCGGGTCCGGTTGCGGTGCCTGCGGAGCGTCGTGGATACGTTGGTCGTGGCGGGTTTGGGGCTGTGCAGAACGTCAAAGTTTGGTGCTTGGTTTTGTACACATACGGCTCATGACGAGCCCGGGGTGAGGAGCGATAGCCTTGTGGCGTGATCAGCGCGATAGCTCGCGGGGGCACAGTTGTCGCCCCTGCCCTGCGCCCGAAGAGCACGGACGACATCCGTGACCGGGCGGCGGTCGCTGATCCTCACGGGCGGGAGCGGGGCGCAAGGGCCCCCGAGGCCCCACGCACATCCCGGGTCACGACGCGACAGAGAGCAGCGTCACACTGGTCGGGTGCGTGGATATTGGCCGAATACCCCCCCTTCTTCTCACCTTGCGGCATAGCGTCGGAGACAACCGGACACCCCGGGCCGTGGCGTTACGCCGAAGGGGAAGAGACCGTACTTCCTTCTACGTCACGCAACGGCGCGCGACAGGAGCCAGAGGACAATGCAGACCAAGCTGGACGAAGCCAAGGCCGAGCTGCTCGAACGGGCCGCCCGGGTAGCTGAGAACAGCCCGGTCGGGGGGCACCTACCGACTGGGACGACGGACGAGGGCACCTTGGACCACGAGTCCGTGCTCGCGTTCCTCCAGCGCTACTACCTGCACACCGCCCCGGAGGACCTCGGCGACCGCGACCCGGTCGATGTCTTCGGAGCCGCGGTCTCCCACCACCGACTCGCCGAGAACCGCCCGCAGGGCACGGCCAACGTCCGGGTCCACACCCCCACCGTCGAGGAGAACGGGTGGACCTGCAGCCACACCGTCGTGGAGGTCGTCACCGACGACATGCCCTTCCTCGTCGACTCCGTCACCAATGAGCTGACCCGTCAGGGACGCGGCATCCATGTCGTCATCCACCCGCAGTTCGTCGTCCGGCGGGACCTCACGGGCAAGCTCATCGAGGTGCTGGCCGCACCGCCCACCGGCGACCTCCCGCACGACGCGCACATCGAGTCCTGGATCCACGTCGAGATCGACCGTGAGACCGACCGTGCCGATCTGAAGCAGATCACCGCCGATCTGCTGCGCGTCCTGTCCGACGTCCGCGAGGCCGTCGAGGACTGGGAGAAGATGCGGGAAGCGGCGCTGCGCATCGCCGAGGGCCTGACCGAGGAGCCGGTGCCCGCGGATCTGCCCGGGCCCGAGGCGCCCGAGGCCCGCGAGCTGCTGCGCTGGCTGGCCGCCGATCACTTCACCTTCCTCGGGTACCGCGAGTATCAGCTGCACGGAGACGACTCCCTGGCCGCCGTGCCCGGCACCGGCCTCGGCATTCTGCGCTCCGACCCGCACCACTCCGCCGAGGAGGGCCATCCGGTCAGCCCGTCCTTCGAGCGGCTTCCGGCCGACGCCCGGGCCAAGGCCCGCGAGCACAAGCTGCTGGTGCTGACCAAGGCCAACAGCCGGGCCACGGTGCACCGGCCGTCGTACCTGGACTACGTCGGCGTCAAGAAGTTCGACAAGGCCGGCAACGTGGTGGGCGAGCGCCGCTTCCTCGGCCTGTTCTCCTCGGCCGCCTACACCGAGTCCGTGCGCCGCGTGCCCGTCATCCGGCGCAAGGTGGACGAGGTGCTGAGGGGCGCCGGGTTCTCGCCCAACAGCCACGACGGACGCGATCTGCTGCAGATCCTGGAGACCTACCCGCGCGACGAGCTGTTCCAGACGCCCGTCGAGGAGCTGCGCTCGATCGCCACCTCCGTGCTGTATCTCCAGGAGCGCCGGCGGCTGCGCCTGTACCTCCGCCAGGACGAGTACGGGCGCTACTACTCCGCGCTGGTCTACCTGCCTCGCGACCGCTACACCACCGGCGTCCGGCTGCGGATCATCGACATCCTCAAGGAGGAGCTGGGCGGCACCAGCGTCGACTTCACCGCCTGGAACACCGAATCGATTCTCTCCAGGCTGCACTTCGTCGTCCGGGTCCCGCCGGGCACCGAGCTGCCCGAGCTGTCGTACGCGGACCGGGAACGGATCGAGGCCCGGCTGGTCGAGGCCGCCCGCTCCTGGGCCGACGGGTTCGCCGAGGCGCTGAACGCCGAGTGCGGCGAGGAGCGCGCCGCCGAGCTGCTGCGCCGCTACAACAACGCCTTCCCCGAGGGCTACAAGGCCGACCACACTCCGCGCGCGGCGGTCGCCGACCTGGTCCACCTGGAGCGGCTGAGCGACGAGGCGGGCAACGACTTCTCGCTCAGCCTCTACGAGCCGGTCGGGGCGGCACCCGACGAGCGCCGGTTCAAGATCTACCGCAAGGGCGCCGCGATCTCGCTGTCCGCGGTGCTGCCGGTGCTCAACCGGCTCGGCGTCGACGTCATCGACGAGCGGCCCTACGAGCTGCGCTGCGCGGACCGCACCGCCTCCTGGATCTACGACTTCGGCCTGCGCATCCCCAAGTCCCTGGGCGGTGTCAACGGCGACTACCTGGGTGACGACGGCCGCGAGCGCTTCCAGGACGCGTTCGCCGCGACCTGGACGGGCAAGGCGGAGAACGACGGCTTCAACGCCCTCATCCTCGGCGCCGGGCTGACCTGGCGGCAGGCGACGGTGCTGCGCGCGTACGCCAAGTACCTGCGGCAGGCCGGCTCCACCTTCAGCCAGGACTACATGGAGGACACCCTCCGCACGAACGTCCACACCACGCGGCTGCTCGTCTCGCTCTTCGAGGCGCGGATGGCGCCGGAGCGCCAGCGCGCCGGGCACGAACTGGTCGATGCCCTGCTGGAAGAGGTCGAGGCCGCCCTTGACCAGGTGGCGAGCCTCGACGAGGACCGCATCCTGCGCTCGTTCCTCACCGTCATCAAGGCGACGCTGCGCACCAACTTCTTCCAGGACGCGGGCCGTGGCCGGCCGCACGACTACGTGTCCATGAAGTTCGACCCGCAGGCCATCCCGGACCTGCCGGCGCCGCGCCCGGCGTACGAGATCTGGGTGTACTCGCCGCGGGTCGAGGGCGTGCACCTGCGCTTCGGCAAGGTCGCGCGCGGTGGTCTGCGCTGGTCCGACCGGCGTGAGGACTTCCGTACCGAGATCCTCGGACTGGTCAAGGCGCAGATGGTGAAGAACACCGTCATCGTGCCGGTGGGCGCCAAGGGCGGCTTCGTCGCCAAGCAGCTGCCGGACCCGAGCGTGGACCGGGACGCCTGGCTGGCCGAGGGCATCGCCAGCTACAAGACGTTCATCTCGGCGCTGCTCGACATCACCGACAACATGGTCGCGGGCGAGGTTGTGCCCCCGGAGGACGTCGTCCGGCACGACGAGGACGACACCTATCTGGTGGTCGCGGCCGACAAGGGCACGGCGACGTTCTCCGACATCGCCAACGAGGTCGCCCAGTCCTACCACTTCTGGCTCGGTGACGCCTTCGCCTCCGGCGGCAGCGCGGGTTACGACCACAAGGGCATGGGCATCACCGCCCGGGGCGCCTGGGAGTCGGTGAAACGGCACTTCCGCGAGCTGGGCGTGAACACGCAGGCGGAGGACTTCACGGTCGTCGGCATCGGCGACATGTCCGGTGACGTGTTCGGCAACGGCATGCTGCTGAGCGAGCACATCCGGCTGGTCGCCGCCTTCGACCACCGGCACATCTTCATCGACCCGGAGCCGGACGCGGCCGTCTCCTACGCCGAGCGCCGCCGGCTGTTCGAGCTGCCCCGCTCCAGCTGGGCCGACTACAACACCGAGCTGCTGTCGGCGGGCGGCGGGATCTTCCCGCGTACCGCGAAGGCGATCCCGGTGAACGCGCACATCCGCGAGGCCCTGGGCATCGAGCCCGGCGTCACCAAGCTGACCCCGGCCGACCTGATGAAGGCGGTCCTGAAGGCGCCGGTCGACCTGCTGTGGAACGGCGGCATCGGTACGTACGTCAAGTCGAGCGGCGAGTCCAACGGCGATGTCGGTGACAAGGCCAACGACGCCATCCGCGTGGACGGCGGGGACCTGCGGGTCAAGGTCGTCGGCGAGGGCGGCAACCTGGGCCTGACCCAGCTGGGCCGCATCGAGTTCGCCGCGCACGGTGGGAAGATCAACACCGACGCGATCGACAACAGCGCGGGCGTGGACACCTCGGACCACGAGGTGAACATCAAGATCCTGCTCAACGGCCTGGTCACGGACGGCGACATGACGGTCAAGCAGCGCAACAAGCTGCTCGCCGAGATGACCGACGAGGTCGGCGCCCTGGTGCTGCGCAACAACTACGCGCAGAACACGGCGATCGCCAACGCGCTGGCCCAGTCCAAGGACATGCTCCACGCCCAGCAGCGGTTCATCCGCCATCTGGTGCGCGCGGGCCATCTCGACCGGGCGCTGGAGTTCCTGCCGACCGACCGGCAGATCCGTGAGCGGCTGGGCCAGGGGCACGGCCTGACCGGCCCGGAGACGGCCGTCCTGCTGGCCTACACGAAGATCACGGTCGCCGAGGAGCTGCTGCACACCTCGCTGCCGGACGACCCGTATCTGCGCGGACTGCTGGACACCTACTTCCCGAAGGCGCTGCGCGAGCGGTTCCCGGAGCGGATCGGCAGCCACCCGCTGCGCCGTGAGATCACCACGACCGTGCTGGTCAACGACACGGTCAACACGGGCGGTACGACCTATCTGCACCGGCTGCGCGAGGAGACCGGCGCCTCGCTGGAGGAGATCGTCCGGGCGCAGACCGCGGCCCGCACGATCTTCCGTTCGGCGCCCGTGTGGGACGCGGTGGAGGACCTGGACAACCAGGTCGACGCGGCCGTGCAGACCCGGATCCGGCTGCACTCGCGCCGTCTCGTCGAGCGCGGCACGCGCTGGCTGCTGAACAACCGGCCGCAGCCGCTGGAACTCGCCGAGACCGTCGCCTTCTTCGCGGAGCGGGTCGAGCAGGTCTGGCAGCAGCTGCCGAAGCTGCTGCGCGGCGCGGACCTGGAGTGGTACCAGCACATCTACGACGAGCTGACCGGCGCCGGCGTCCCTGACGAACTGGCGACCCGGGTGGCCGGGTTCTCCTCCGCGTTCCCGACGCTCGACATCGTCTCCGTGGCCGACCGCATGGGCCGCAAGCCGCTGGACGTCGCCGAGGTGTACTACGACCTCGCCGACCGGCTGGCCATCACCCAGCTGATGGACCGGATCATCGAACTGCCCCGTGCGGACCGCTGGCAGTCCATGGCCCGCGCCTCCATCCGCGAGGACCTGTACGCGGCGCACGCGGCGCTCACCGCGGACGTCCTGGCCGTCGGCAACGGCACCTCGACGCCCGAGCAGCGGTTCAAGGCATGGGAGCAGAAGAACTCGGCGATCCTGAGCCGGGCCCGCACCACCCTGGAGGAGATCCGCGGCTCGGACTCCTTCGACCTCGCCAACCTGTCGGTGGCGATGCGGACGATGCGGACGCTGCTGCGCACGCACTCGTAGGCCGCGCGGCGGGCACCGCCGTACGGCGCACGGGGCGCCCCGGGTCGCATTCGGCCCGGGGCGCCCCGTTTTCTTGCCGACACCTGGTCAAAAACCTGCGGTGAATTTACCGTTTCCTGCTAATCGGGATGTGTCGGATATGGTCTGCGGTGTGACAGCGAATCTCACCACAGCCCATCCGGCCACGGCTCTGCCCGCCGCCCCCGCCCGGCCGGTCGCGCGCGTCGTGCTGGAAGTCGTGAAATTCGGGATCGTCGGCGGCAGCGGTGTCCTGGTCAATTTCCTGGTCTTCAACCTGCTGCTGCACGGCCTGCGTTGGCCGGCGATGACCGCGACGGTGCTGGCCAGCTGTGTCGCCATGGCCACGAATTACATCGGCTTCCGCTATTTCGCCTATCGGGACCGGGCGCGGCGCACCCGCCGGCAAATCGCACTGTTCTTCGTTTTCAGCGGGCTCGGCGTGGTCATGGAAAGCGGCCTGTTCTGGCTCGGATATCACGGCCTCGGACTGCACGGTCCGATCGAATCCAACGCGGTCAAGGCGCTGTCGATCGTCCTCGCCTCCGCTTTCCGCTTCCTCGTCTACCGCACCTGGGTGTTCCAGGATGCGCGCCGCGCGGCCTGACGCCGGTACGGTGACGGTCGGCCGGGCCCTGCCGGGGGCCGCCGCCGCGCTCGTCCTCGCCCTGCTGCTCCTCGTGATCGTCCGCCTGCCCTGGGCGGGCGATCTCGGCATGCACGCGGCGACCGTGGAACGGCTCAGACACAGTCTGCTGCACCCCGGCAACCCGCTGGTCGACGCGGACACGCCGAGCCCCTACTACTCGCCGTGGACGCTGGTGCTGGGCGTCGTCGCCAAGGCCAGTGGGCTGTCGGTGTTCGTCGTGCTGCGCGTCGGCGCGCTCGCCGGCCTTGCCCTGCTGGTCACGGGGGTGTGGCGGTATGTGCGCACGCTGAGCGGCCATCCGGCGGCGCCCGCCCTCGCGGTGCTGTGCCTGCTGTTCCTGTGGGGGCCGCTGCCGCTGAACTGGAGCGGCTTCCTCGGGCTGAACTCCCTCGCGCTGACGGTGTCCTACCCGAGCGTGTTCGCGCTCGGGCTGTCCTTCCACTTCTGGGCGTGGCTGACGCGGGCGCTGCGCGCGGACGCCGGGTGGGGGACATGGCTGGGGCTCGGGGCGCTGTGGGCGCTGATCCTGCTGGTCCACCAGTTCTCCGGGGTCGTGGCGTCGCTCGGGGCGCTCGCCGCGGTCGTCGCCGCGCCGCCGGGCCGGCGGGCGCCGGCGCGGCTGGGCGCGGGGCTGCTGCTGGGGGTGGCGGTGCTGTGGGCGTGGCCGTACTACGACTTCTTCGCGCTGTTCTCGGCCGGCGCCGATCTGGAGGCGGTGCACCGGCCGCTGTACCGGCATCTGCCGGGCCGGTTCGGTCTTGTGCCGCTCGGTCTTGTGGCGTTGGGGCTGCGTGCGCGGCGGGACCGGTGGGACCCCCTGGTGATCTTCTTCGTGCTGGGGGCGGTGGTGTTCGCGGCGGGCGGGGTGAGCGGTCACTACTCGTGGGGCCGGGCGCTGCCGGCGGCGCTGATCCCGGCGCAGCTCGCGGCGGCCCTCGAAGTGGTCTCGGCCGGGCGGCGGGCCGTGCGGACGGCGTGGGCGTGCGGGCTCGGTGCCGCGCTGCTCGTGGGGGCCTGGGCCCAGGTGGGCACCGTGGGATATGTGGTGGGGCGGGCGGCGCTGCCCGGGGTGGTCGCGGCGAAGTACCGGGCGCCCTGGACCGGTTACCGGTGGATCACCCCCTGGGTGAGGTACGGGGACGTCGTCATGGCGCGCACCTTCCCGGCGCGGCAGATCCCGGCGTACGGGGCGTACACGGTGGCGCCCGGATACCCGGATGTGTTCCTGGCCGACGCCGGCCGGCGGGACGAGGCCGTGCGCCGCTATTTCGCCGCCGGGACGACGGACGGGGCGCGCGAGCAGATCGTGCGGGAGTACGGGGTGCGCTGGGTGGTGGACCGGGCGTCCGGCGGTGTACGGGACCCCGGGCTGCGCAGAGTGGCCGAGGGTCCGGCCGGCCAGGCACTGTACGCCGTGCGCTGAGAAGCCGCAGGGTGCGTGCGGGTCAGTGCAGGGCGCCGGCCAGCAGGCGGGCCGCGCGGCGCAGTGGCGGGCGGTTCAGCCGTCGTACCAGCGGTCGGGTCAGGCGGTCCGTCACGCCCGCGGGGCGCCAGCGGATCTGCAGCCGGCCGGGGTTGCGGCCCTCCGGTTCGATGGTGAGGTCGTGCGGGGCGGCGCCGGAGTGGTAGCCGACGCGGGTGGTCAGGGCGGGGAAGGTCAGCGGGGCCAGCAGGAGGGACGTGTGGGCCAGCCCCTGGTGCTCGATGCGCAGCAACGGGTGGCGTACGCCGGCGAATCCGCGCAGCGGGACGGGGGCCGTCGCCAGGTCGAGCCGGACCTGGCCCTCGAAGACGCCCGGGCGTACCGGGGTGAGCCGGAAGGGTGCCGTGAGGCGGCGCCGGCCGGGGGCCAGCAGCAGGGCCGCCCGCTGCGGGCCGACGGGAAGCCGCAGCCCGGGGTCGTAGGTGCGGATCCGCAGGCTCAGACCGGCACCGGGTTCGGGCGTCAACTCCGTTATCTCGTGCCGGAACTGGGCGCTCGGGAACGGACGGGAGTCCAACTCCAGGTCGCTCACGTCCAGTTCGCGCCGGGACCAGTCGGCCGTCGGTATCCGGTCGCCCCAGTAGGTGCCGCCGCCCTCGGGGTCCGCCGTCACCCGCCGCGGCGCGACCGGGTGTCCCAGGCCGCGTGCGGCGAGCCGGGCCTCGGACAGCCGGCCCTCGCGGACCAGTTGGAGGACGACCCGTTCCGGGCGGGGCAGACGGGCGAACGCGCCGGGCGCGAGCGTCGAGACGTACGGGACGGTGATCTTGGCGAAGGCCCGCAGCCAGTCATCGTCCCGGTGGGGCAGATCACCGGCGTACATCCGGAAGTCGTGTTTGAGGAACTTGTAGTCCTTGTCCTCCCGCAGGGCCGCGTGGCCGCTGTCCGTGAGGAAGGCGTCGATGAGGCGCTGCACATGGATGCGGTCGCGGACGTTGTCCAGCTTGTGCCGCTGGTTGGAGATGGACGCCGCGTCGGCCGCCGCGTACGGCGCTATGTACCAGAGGTACACCGGTTCCGGAATGATCGTGAACGCCTTCGCCAGGCAGTACGCCTGGGCCGAGAACAGCTGGTCCTCGTAGTGGATGCCCTCGGGGAAGCGCAGGTCGTGCCGGTCCAGGAAGGCCCGGGCGTACATCTTGCTCGTCGACAGGTGCTCGAAGAACAGGCGCGGGTCGTCCTCGATGCCCTCCAGGGTGCGGCGTTCGGCCACCAGGTGCGGCATCCACGTCGAGCGGCGGCCCCCGTCGACCCGTATCCGGCGCACCGCGCCCATCGCGAAGTCGATCTCCTGTTCGCGGTGCGCGGCCAGCAGCAACTCGACCGCGTCGTCCGGGAGTTCGTCGTCGCTGTCGAGGAACATCAGATAGGGCGCCCGGGCGGTCTCCAGGGCCCGGTTGCGCGGGGCGCTGCATCCGCCGCTGTTGCGGGGCAGCCGCAGATAGCGGACGCGGTCGTCCTGCGCGGCGAGCGCGCGTGCCACGAACGGGGTCTCGTCGGTGGAGTGGTCGTCGCTGATGATGATCTCGATGTTCGCGTGGGTCTGCCGGCGCAGCGAGGCCACCGCTCTCGGCAGTCGTGCCGCGTCGTTGTAGACGATCACCGTCACCGTGACGTCGGGGGTCATGCCGTTGCCTCCTCGGGGCTCGGTGCGGGGGTGCGGTCCGCGAGCGGGACCACCGGCGGCAGCACGTGCTCGCTCTCGCCGAGGAACACCCGGCGGACGACCCGTTCGGCGGCGTGCCCGTCGTCGTATTCGCAGAAGCGGCGCCGGAACGCGGCCCGTGCCTTCGCCGCGGCCTCGTCCCGCCACGCGCCCGAGGCGAACACCTCCGCCAGGTCCTCCTGGGTGCGGGTCACCTGGCCCGGTGCCTCGGCCATCAGGTCGAAGTAGACCCCGCGGGTGGTCGCGTAGGTCTCCCAGTCGTCGGCGTAGATCACGATCGGGCGGTCCAGGTTGGCATAGTCGAACATGATCGACGAGTAGTCCGTGACCAGGGCGTCGGCGGCGAGGCACAGCTCCTCGACGGGGTCGTAGGAGGAGACGTCGATGATCCGGCCGGTGCGGCGCAGGCCGGTCAGGGCGGCGGCCGTGTCGTAGAAGTAGTGGGCGCGCACCAGCAGCACCGTGTCGTCGCCGAGCCGGTCGGCGAGGGCGGCGAGGTCGAGGCGGGGGGTCCAGCCGGCCTCGTAGTCGCGGTGCGTGGGGGCGTACAGGACGGCGGTCCGGCCCGGGGCGATGCCCAGGCGGTCGCGGACCGCGCGGACCTCGGCGGCGCCGGCGCGGTAGTAGACGTCGTTGCGCGGATAGCCGTAGTCCAGGGAGGTGTAGCGGGACGGGTAGGCGCGCTCCCACATCCGGGTGGAGTGGCTGTTGGCCGAGACGCTGTAGTCCCACTTGTCGACGCGCGCGAGCAGGGCGGCGAAGTCCATGCCCTGGGCGGCGGTCGGGTGCCGCATCTGGTCCAGGCCCATCCGCTTGAGCGGGGTGCCGTGGTGGGTCTGGAGGTGGATCGCGTCCGGGCGTTTGACCACCGCGTTGGGGAAGTTGACGTTGCTGGTCAGGTACTTGGCCGTGGCCAGCACCTCCCAGTAGCGGCGGGTGCCGGGGACCACGTGGTCGGTGCCGGGCGGCAGCAGCGGGGCGTTGTCCTTCGTCACCACCCACACCGGGTGGATCCACGGGGCGTGCCGGGCCAGTTCGGCGGCGATGGCGGCCGGGTTGCAGGCGACTCCGCGGGTCCAGTAGGCGGAGAAGACCGCGAGATCGGGGTCCACCCGGCGGCCGAGGGCCCGGCGGTACTGCTGGTCGCGGAGTTTCGCGCCCAGCCGGCGCCGGTGGGTCCGCACCGCGGTCCTGGCCGCCCGGCGGGTGCGGTTGGCGGCCTGGAAGGCGCGGTACTTGGTGTACGCGCCCTCTTCGAGGAGGCCGCGGCGTACGCCTTCGAGGCCGCCCGGGCGGCGGTGGCCCGGCGGGCGGCGGCGGACGGCCGCAAGGGAGGCCCGGCGGAAGAACTCGCGGGCCACCGGCTCGGGCATGTCCTCGCGGGCGAAGGTGCGCAGCAGGTCGCGGACCATGACGTCGTAGAGGACCGCGCGGGTGGTGGCGGGGCGGTCCTGGGCGAGCGTGAGCAGCGTCTCGTAGCGGTCCACGAGGGCGTAGCGCTGCTCGGCGGTGACGGGCGGCAGGCTCTCGGGGCGCGGCACGCGGTGCTCGTACCCGACCTGGTTCAGGCAGGCGACACGGCGCGCGGCCAGCAGGGCGGCGTACGCGGTGTACGCCTCGTCGCCCGCGGTGAGCCGTTCCTCGTGGGCCCGCCAGAAGTCGGCGCGCAGCACACGGGTGCCGAGCAGCGGGCTGAGCCGCAGCAGGTCGGCGGCGTCGTCCAGGGCCAGCTCGGCGCGGCCGGCCCGGGCCAGCAGCCGGCCGTCCGCCGGGCGGGTGCCGGCGGTGTGCCAGGTGCTGCGGACGTGGTCGAGGAGCAGCACGTCCACGGTGTCCGGGAGTTCCGCGGCGCGTTCGGCGACCGTGCGCACGGCGCCCGCGGGCAGGCCGTCCTCGGCGCGCACGAAGTGCAGCCAGCGGCCGGTCGCCCGCGCGGCCCCCACCGCCCGGGCCGCCGCGTCGCCGGTGCCGTCCGGCAGGGGGACCACCACCGTCTCCGGGGTGTGCCCCTCGGCCGTCTGACGGGCCCAGTCGCCGACCGCGGCCACGATCACCTCGGCGTCCGGCAGGGGGCGCGCGGCCAGGGAGTCGAGCAGTTCGGCCAGGTGGCCCCGGGTGTCGGGGCCGTGGACGATGACGCTCAGCTCGGGCATCGGGTGGACTCCTTCGCCTCGTCGTCTCCAGGCCGCACCTTTCAGGTCATAGTGTCACCGATCGGAAGAAGGGGGCGGCCCGAGTTGCGCCGGCCGTGGGCCGGCGGGGTGTGCCGGCTGTGGGCCGGCGGGGTGTGCCGGCTGTGGGCCGGCGGGTGTGCCGGCCGTGGGTCAGGAGGGCAGGGCGATCTTCGTGTCCTGCGCCGGCACCGGTGCCTTCTTCTGCGGCTTCGGCGCGGCCTTGGCCGGCTTCTTGGGGGCCTTGTCGCCGGTGAACGCCTCGTACTCCTTCATGACCTCCTCCGTCGGCCCGTCCATCCGCAGCTCGCCGCGCTCCAGCCACAGGACCCGCTCGCAGGTGTCGCGGATCGACTTGTTGTTGTGGCTGACCAGGAACACCGTGCCCGCGTGCCGGCGCAGCTCGCGGATGCGGGCCTCGGAGCGCCTCTGGAAGGACCGGTCGCCGGTGGCCAGCGCCTCGTCGATCAGCAGGACGTCGTGGTCCTTGGCGGCGGCGATGGAGAAGCGCAGCCGGGCCGCCATGCCGGAGGAGTAGGTGCGCATCGGGAGGGTGATGAAGTCGCCCTTCTCGTTGATGCCGGAGAAGTCGACGATCTCCTGGTAGCGCTCCTTGATCTGCTCGCGCGACATGCCCATGGCGAGGCCGCCGAGGAAGATGTTGCGCTCGCCCGTCAGGTCGTTCATCAGGGCCGCGTTGACACCGAGCAGCGAGGGCTGGCCGTCGGTGTAGATGTGGCCGTTCTCCACCGGGAGCAGGCCCGCGACGGCCTTCAGCAGCGTCGACTTGCCGGAGCCGTTGGTGCCGATCAGGCCGATGGCCTCGCCCTTGTACGCGACGAACGACACGCTCTTGACCGCGTGCACCTTGCGCACCCCGGCCGCCTTCTCGGTCTGCTTGCGGCGCAGGATGCGGTTGAGCGCGGCGGTCGCGGTGCCGCGGCCCGCACCGGTGCCGTTGACCCGGTAGACGATGTCGACGCGGTCGGCGACGACGGTGGGGATGCCGGAGTTCTCGTTCTCAGCCACGGCCGTAGGTCTCCTCAGCCTTCCAGAAGTAGATGAAGCCGCCGACGCCGACGAGCAGCGACCAGCCGGCCGCCACCGCCCACACGTGCGGGGGCAGCTGGCTCGCGTGGAAGCTGTCGATCAGCGCGAACCGCATCAGGTCGATGTAGACGGCGGCCGGGTTGGCCTCCAGCAGGGTGGTCACCGCCCGCGGCAGGTCGTTCTTGGCGGCCAGCTTGTCGATGCTCCACATGACGCCGGAGATGTACATCCAGGTCCGCAGCACGAACGGCATCAGCTGGGCGATGTCCGGGGTCTTCGCGCCCATCCTGGCCATGATCATCGCCATGCCGGCGTTGAAGGTGAACTGCAGGACCAGCGCGGGCACCGCCAGCACCCAGGACGCGGCCACCGGCACGCCGAAGCACAGCAGGATGACGACCAGCGCGGCCATCGAGAACAGCAGCTGCTGGAGCTGCTGGAGGCAGAAGGAGATCGGCAGCGCGGCCCGCGGGAAGTGCAGGGCCCGCACGAGGCCGAGGTTGCCGGAGATCGCCCGGGTGCCCGACATGATCGAACTCTGGGTGAAGGTCCAGATGAACACGCCCGTGACCAGGAACGGGATGTAGTCCGGGACACCGTGCTTGGTGCCGAGCAGCACACCGAAGATGAAGTAGTAGACCGCCGCGTTCAGCAGCGGGGTCATGACCTGCCAGAGCTGGCCGAGCTTCGCCTGGCTGTACTGCGCGGTGAGCTTGGCGGTGGAGAAGGCGGCGATGAAGTGGCGCCGTGCCCACAGCTGGCGGATGTACTCGGGCAGGGTGGGGCGGGCGCCGCTGACCGAGAGCCCGTACCGGGCGGCGAGCGCCACGGGGTCGTCGTCGGCCGGGGCCGTCGTCGGGGGCGGTGTGTGGAGGACCTGGCTCACATCCGCTGCTTTCGCTCGGGGGAGTGGGGGTGGTGCGTCCGGGCGGCGGTCCGGCCCTCCGTGTTTCCTTGCAGTTCTCTTCACGTTCTCTTACGTCGGGACGGCACCGTATCGTCGCAACGTGAGCGTAGGACGTGTTGACGTCGGAACGCAACCGTTTCGTCGTAACGCCCTATGCTGGACGCCATGACGACGAATGCCGACGAGCCCGGCGCGCGGCCCCGCCGACGGACGCCCGCCGGCGCCGCCGTCCTGCGCGAGGACGTGACCGAGGCCATCCGCGCCGCCGTCTTCGAAGAACTCGCGTCCGTCGGGTACGCCCGGATGTCCATCGAGGGCATCGCGCGCCGTGCGGGCGTCGGCAAGACCGCCGTCTACCGCCGCTGGCGGTCCAAGCTGCACCTGGTCCTCGATGTGGTCTCGGCGGTCGCGGTGATGGGGCTGCCGGCGCCGGACACGGGCTCCCTTGAGGGTGACCTGCGGCTGCTCTACGAAGTGACGTCCCGCGCCCTGCGTCATCCCGTGGCCTCGCAGATCATCCCAGACCTCCAGGCCGAGGCCGCGCGCAACCCGGAGATCGCCGAGGCCATGCAGAAGGCGCTGCGGGACGGGCAGGAGGGGGTCGCCAGCACGATCATCTCTGCGGCGGAGCGGCGGGGGGAGATCCGGAGCGGGGTCGATCGCGAGCTGGCGCTCGATCTGATCTCCGGGCCGCTGTACTGGCGGTCGGTGGTCATTCGCAGTCCGAAGCTGCCCAAGGGGTATTTGGCGTCGCTCACTCGTGCCACGGTGGGGGCGCTGCAGGCGCTTTGACGTTGCTCTGGCTTGGCCGTTGTTTGTCTGCGGGTGCGTTGTGGTTTTTGCGCAGTTCCCCGCGCCCCTATGGGGCGCGCTTTGGGTGCGGGGCGTTGTTTGTCTGCGGGTGCGTTGGGGCTTGTCGCGCAGTTCCCCGCGCCCCTGTCGGGGCGTCTTGGGGGCGGCCGTCGTTTGTCTGCGGCGGCGTTGTGGGTTTTGCGCAGTTCCCCGCGCCCCTGTCGGGTCGTTGTTTGTCTGCGGGAGCGTCGTGGCTTGTCGCGCAGTTCCCCGCGCCCCTGTCGGGGCGTCGTTTGTCTGCGGGTGCGTTGTGGTTTGTCGCGCAGTTCCCCGCGCCCCTATCGGGTGCGGTGTAGGTGGGCTTGGGCGGTGGAAAGGGCTGCTCGGGGGCCTGGTGCGATGCGTAGGGACAGGGCGCCGGAGTGGGTGGCGTACGGGTGGATCAGCAGGATGCCGTGGCGGGCGCTCGGCAGGGCGCGGCGGCGCAGCAGTCCGGCGCCCGTCGCCGCGTGCGCCGTCATGTCGCGGTGCATGCCGTCGGCGAAGCGGACGCGCAGCCGCAGATCCCAGGTGCCCGCGCCGAGCCCGGCCGGCTCGACGGGCACGGCGGCCCGCCAAACGCCGTCCGGCGCGGGCGTGAACGTGGCGGTGCGACGCTGGGCCGGGCGCCCGTCCGCCCGGGACCGCCACTCCACCGCCACCTCCGTGGGGCCCGCCCGCGCCACCCGCCCGTACAGCTCGTGCAGGCGCAGCCGTAGCAGGGTGGTACGCGCGCGTGGCCGCAGTTCCGCGTCGACGGCGAGCGGCAGGAGGCCCATGGGCCGGGTCAGCAGCGGGGCGAGGCCGACTTCGGGCAGGTCGTCGGACCACACGGGCGTGCCGTCGGGGCCGCGGGCGTACGGCGGGCACAGCCGGGCCGGACGGGCGGCGAGCTCCTTGATGCGGCCCAGGTCCCGCGGCTGCGGGGACGCGAGGACGACCCGGGCGAGCAGCCGGCCGGGCGCGGTCGTCTCGCGCTCCCAGTCGGCAGGCTCGTACTGCTCCAGATAGGCCCGGGTGTGCGCCCACCACGCGCGCCGGTAGGCCGGGTCGCGCAGCTCCAGGTCGCGCGCGTACATGCGCAGTTCGTGGTCGAGGAACTTGGCCCGTGCCGCCCGTGCCAGCTCCTTGTGCCCGGCGCCCAGCAGGATGTCGTGGGCCAGCGCGCAGGCACGGGTGCGCGCCCGCCAGTTGCCGATGTCCGCCCGGTCGAGGGAGAGCGACAGCCGGTCGGCGGTGCGCCGCACGTGCCACACGTAGACCGGGTCGGGCACCAGGGCGATGCGCGGCGCGGCGGCCAGCACGCGCGCGGTGAACACGAAGTCCTCGTAGAGGAAGCGGCCTTCGGGGAACCGGATGCCGTGCTCGCGCAGGAAACCGGTGCGGTAGAGCTTGTTGACGCACAGCGTGTCGTGGACCAGCCGGGGGCGCCGGCAGGGGTGCGCGACGACGGCGTGCGCCGCATACAGGGACTCCTGCCAGGCGCGTTCGCGTCCGGACGGCAGTTCGCGGCGCACGCACAGGCCGCCCGCCACCTCGGCGCCCGCCCCGGTCGCCGCCCCGAGCAGCGCGGCCACCGCGCCGACGGGCAGTACGTCGTCGCTGTCCAGGAACATCACGTACGGGGACGTCACCGCGTCCAGGCCGTCGTTGCGGGGGCTGCCGCAGCCACCGCTGTTGACCGTCCGGCGTACCAGCGTCAACCGGGGATCGTCCGCGGCCAGCCGCGCCAGCAGCTGAGGACTGCCGTCGGTGGAGCAGTCGTCCACGGCGACGACCTGCCGGACGGCGGGTCCCTGCGCGAGTGCCGACCGGACCGCGTCCGACACATGGGCTGCGTCGTTGTAACCGATGACGACGACGCTCGCCCCCGTGGGCCGTGGAGTCGTGGGAATGTCCGTGATCTCTCCTCAGGGGGTGCTCAGTGCCCGGTGCGGAACACGTTCGCGGCCGGTCGGGGAGCCGACGGCGGTTGCGGCGGGCGCGGGCAGTGGCCGGGTGGCGCGCCACAGCCGGACGAGGGAGAGCCCGGCGGCGGTCACCAGCAGGCCGTTGCGCAGCAGCATCAGCAGGGAGCCGGTCCAGGTGCAGCGGATGACCTCGCCGTACAGCGTGGGATACACGACGGCGCTGACCGCGCTCGCCGCCACCACCAGCGCGGCGACCGGGCGCTGGGCGGTCTGCCGTGAGGTCAGGCAGACGGCGGCCAGGCCGAGCAGCCAGACCATGTACTGCGGGCTGATGACCCGGCTGGTGATGGTGAACAGCAGCACGGCGCACAGGGCGGCGTCGAACGCGGTCGCCTCGTTCCAGCGCCGGGCCCGCACCCGCCACAGCAGCAGGACGCAGCAGGCGGCGGCCGTGAGCGCGAGGCAGACCCCGGCGACCGCGGAGACGTGCGGTCCGGTGAACTCCATCGCGCCGTACCGGTACCGGACCCGGCCGGACCAGCCGGCGTGCCGGGCCAGGCTGAGCGCCGTGCCGCCCAGGGACTCGATCTGCACGCCCCGGCCGCTCTGCTGCCGCAGGAAGGACAGCGGCTCGGTGAACAGGAGCGCGAACAGTCCCAGGGCGACGGCGCCGGTCCCTGCGGCCCAGGTCCACGCGGACCGCGTCGGCTGCTTCCGGGGGGTGCCCAGCAGCACCAGCACCGGCCACACCTTCACCAGCGCGCCCAGCGCCGCGAACACCCCGCACACGCGTGTGGAGCGTGACAGCGACAGCAGGGAGATGACGGCGAGGGCGGTGACCTGGACGTCGTACCGGGCCAGCGGGAGGTGCAGCAGCAGCGGCAGGCCGCCGGTCCACAGCCCCGCCCCGAGCAGGCTGCGGCCCGGCCGTGTGCCCGCGCGGGCCAGTGCCAGCACGATCACCGCGTCGGCGGCGAGCGTGAGGGCCACGAACGCCTGGAAGTACGTCAGTCCAGGCAGCAGCCCCGGGGACAGCAGCACCGCGCCCGCGCCCGGCGGGTACTGCCACAGCGTGTCGTGCGCCGGGAAGTCGCCGTGCGACAGGAGCCCGTACCAGTGGAAGTACAGCCGCCACACCTCACGGGCCACCGCGCCCCGGCCGAGCAGCGGCGCGGTGTCGTGCGCGAGCAGCCACAGCATCAGCGCGCGGGTGGTCAGCCAGAGTGCGGCGAGGGACACGAGGGGGAACTGACGGCGGTTCATCACCAGGGAGCGTAAGCCGCGCGGATGGTGTATTCATGCCGATACGCCGTCATTGACCGGCAAAGGTTGGCTAATCGCAAAAGATCGGACCGTGGTGAACATCGGGCGTCTGCTGATCCGGCCGTCGAGCCGTGTCCGTCGTACCGCGGTCGTGGCCGTCCCCGCGGCTGTCATGCTCGTGCTTGGGCTGTGGGGGCTGGACCGCGGCGGCATGTGGCGTGACGAGGCTGTCACCTTCCAGGTGGCGCGCCGCTCGATACCGCAGATCTGGCGGCTGCTGCACGACGTGGACGCCGTGCACGGGCTGTACTACCTGGTGATGCACGCCGTCATCGCGCCCCGGCCCGGCGAGGTGCTGCTGCGGCTGCCCTCGGTGTGCGGCGCGGCGGCGGCCGCGGCGCTGGTCGCCGCGCTCGGCGCCCGGCTGGTCGGACCGCGGGTCGGACTGTGGGCCGGGCTGCTGTACGCCGTCACGCCGATGGTCGGCCACTACGCCCAGGAGGGCCGCTCGTACGCGCTGGTCGCGGCCGGCGCCGCGGGCGCGACGCTGCTGCTCGTACGGGCGGTCGGCGCGCCCCCCGGTCCGGGTGAACCCGGCGGGCGGGGACGGGACGCCGACGGGCGAGGGCGGGACGCCGGCCGGCGGGTGCGGGGCGGCCGGGTCTGGTGGGCGTACGGCGCCGTCCTGGGCGTCACCTGTCTGCTGCACGAGTTCGCGGTCCTGCTGCTGCTCGCCCACGCCGTGACGCTGGCGCTGGCACGCGTGGCGCGCGGGGTGTGGCGGCGCTGGGCGTGTGCGGCCGGGGCCGTCGTCCTCGCGCTGCTGCCGCTGGTGGTCGTCTCGCACGCGCAGTCCGCGCAGGTCGCCTGGTTGCGGGAGCCCGGTCTGGGCAGCGCGCAGGCCCTGCTGCGGGCGTTCGCGGGGCCGACGCCCGCGGTGTACTGGACGTGCCTGGCGCTGGCGGCGGTGGCGCTGACCCGGCTGGTCGGCCGGCGCGGCGAGATCACCTGCGCGGCGGTCGCGCTGCCGCTCGCGGTGGTGCCGCCGGTGACGCTGATGCTCGTCTCCCGGTTCTCCCCGCTGTACGTCGACCGCTATGTGCTGTACGCGCTGGCCGGGGCGCCGCTGCTGGTGGCGGCCGGGGCGGACCGGGTGGCCGGGTGGCTGGGGCGCGCGGGGGCCCGGTGGCTGGGGAGCGCGCGGGCCGGCTCACCGCTGCTCGCCCTCGCCGGTGCCCTCGCCGTCGCCGTGGCGCTCGTCCATCAGCTCCCGTTGCTGCGCGCGGACCGCTCCGCGGACCACCGCCCCGACAACCTGGCCGCCGTCTCGCGCGTGGCGGCCCGTGAACTGCGGCCGGGTGACCCGGTGTTGTTCGTGCCGGGATATGCGCGGGCCACCGCGCTGGCGTATCCGGCGGGGTTCCGCGGAGTGCGGGACGTGGCCCTCGCGACGGGGGCGCCCGCGTCGGGCACGCTGTACGGCACGGAGGTGGACGCGAAGGCCCTGCGGCGCAGGCTCGCGGGACTCGACCGGGTGTGGGTGGTCGCCGACCGGTACGCCGTGGAGCGTCCGGGCCACCCGCGCGACTCGCTCGACCGGCTCAAACTCTCCGTCGTCACACAGGAGTTCGCGTTGCGTGAGCAGTCGGTGCGGGGCCGGGTGCTGTTGCGGCTCTATGTGCGCCGCACACTCGCCACCGAGACACCGGTGGCACCGGCCGGGCCTCCGGTGCCGCAGCGTCCGGAGCGCTGGTGACCGGGCAAGGGCGGTTTCAACAGCGCCCCCGAAGGGGCGCGGGGCTGTGTCGATATGCGGCTCCGCCGCGATGGGGGTCCCCCCTGTTCGAGCGAAGCCGAGAACTTGGGGGAGCGACCAGCCACGACGGCGCCGCAGACAACCGACGGCCCAGCGCGGCACATCCGGCCGAGCTCTCAGCGAGACACCGCGGCGTCCAGCGCGCTGGTGAGGCGGTCCAGGCGCTCGCGCAGCTCGCTGATCTCGGCGGGTTCGAAACCGGTCGCGGCGGCGATGCTGCGCGGCACCCTGAGCGCCTGCTCGCGCAGCGCCGCGCCCTGTTCGGTCAGCCGCACATCCACCGACCGCTCGTCGCGCGTGCTGCGCTCCCGCCGGACGAGACCGGCCGCCTCCAGCCGCTTGACCAGGGGCGACAGCGTCCCGGAGTCGAGGCGCAGCAGTTCGCCCAGCTTCTTGACGGGCACGTCGCCCCGCTCCCACAGCACCAGCATCACCAGGTACTGCGGATAGGTGAGCCCGAGGTCCTTCAGGAGCACCCGGTAGAGGCCGTTGAAGGCACGGGACGCGGCGTGCAGAGAGAAGCAGATCTGCTGGTCCAGTCGGAGCCAGTCCGCATCGGCGGCGGGGGTCTCGGTGGCGGTCATGGCTCCAGGGTAGCCCCCGACGGGCTATTTAGTTGTGCACAATTTAATTGTGTGCTCTACTTGTGGTCGTGAGGGCGGCCGGACCGGAGCCGCCGGACCACGAACGCGACTTCAATGAGGGATGGTTTTCCATGGACGCGCTCTACACCGCCGTCGCCACCGCCACCCACGGCCGCGAGGGCCGCGCCGTTTCCTCCGACGGCCGGATCGACCTCGCCCTGGCCCTGCCGGTGGAGATGGGCGGCAACGGCCAGGGCAGCAACCCGGAACAGCTCTTCGCCGCCGGCTACGCGGCCTGCTTCGGCAGCGCCCTCGGCGTCGTCGGCCGCCAGGCCAAGGTGGACGTCAGTGACGCCGCGGTGACCGCCGAGGTCGGCATCGGCAAGCAGGGCGAGGGCTTCGCCCTGAAGGTGACCCTGCGGGTCGAACTGCCCGACACCGTCGACGCGGACACCGGCCGCAAGCTGGTCGAGCAGGCCCACCAGGTGTGCCCCTACTCCAACGCCACCCGTGGCAACGTCCCGGTGGAGCTGGTCATCGAGTGAACCGGGGGAACCGGGCGGGCCGCGCCGCCGCCTCCCCCCGGCCGACCCGCGCCAGCACCTCCCCGGTGCGCAGGCTCCACGCCACCACCACGGCCTCCTCGGGCACCCGCTGCCGCCGCGTCAGCAGCAGCCAGCGCACCCGGTGCCGACGGACGAACGCGGCGCGCCCGGCGCGGGTCGCCGCCGGGGAGAGATAGGCGCGGCCGTCGGCGAGGACGGCCCCGTACCCGGGGAGCGTGCGGACCGCCCGGGGATCGTCCGCGAGGACCACGTCACCGGGCCCGAGATGGCGCGCCGCCCAGTCGTACGACGGCCAGCGCGGCGGCTGCGCGAAGCCCACCGGGTCCAGCGCCCGCGGCACCACCGCGCCGGCCTGCACGGTCAGCAGGCCGAGACAGGCACCGCCCGCCGCCGCCCAGCCCAGCACCCGCCGCCACACCGGCCACGGCCGCGCCGCCGCCAGCTCCACCGCGAGCGCGCACTGCGGCGCCACCAGGGCGAGCCCGAGCAGCCCGCCGAGCCGCCCGCACCCCGTCGCCGACCACTCCAGGGCACCCAACAGCACCAGCGGATCCCGCCAAGAGCCGCGCCGGGCCCGCAGCCACAGCGCCGGCAGCCCGAGCAGCAGCGCCAGCCAGCAGCTCCCGGCGAGCCCGGCCGGCAGCGGCTGCGAGCGGCCGGCCGACGCCACCGCGTCGAGGACGGCCGAGGCCCGCGCCCCGGCCGGCACCGCACCGCCGGCGGCCACCAGCGCCGCCGCCCCCGCCGTCACCGCCCAGCGCAGCGCCACCGGCGCCCGCAGGCCGCGCCGCCCGCCCGCAGCGAAGGCCACCCCACCCACCGCCGCGCCCACCCCGATCACCGGATCGACCAGCGCGACCAGCCCGTACAGCGCCCCGAGCGCCGCGTACCCGGTCGGGCCGCGCAGCCCGCTCGGCCCGACGAACCGCACCGGCCGGGCGTCCCGCGCCCGGGCCCCGGTCAGCGCCCAGGCCCACAGCGCGAGGCCGATCGCGCAGGTGGACGGGAAGCCGAGGTTGCCGGTCATCGGCATCAGCGCGAGATAACCGTCGCCCCACACCCGTGTCGTGCCCCACAGCACGCTCATCAGAGCCAGCGCGAGCACCGGCGCCCACACCCGCGGGGTGAGGAAGCGGACGAGACGGGCCACGCCGGTCAGCAGCACCAGCAGGTTCAGCGGGCCGCAGACCCGCAGCACCGCCCAGCCCGAAAGACCCGTCAGCCGCGCCAGCGCCCCCTGCGCCAGGACGTACGGCGAGAAGGGGACCGCGTCCGGCAGGCCGGCCCGCAGCCGGGCCACCGCCGCCGCGTGCGGCCCGGCATCGCAGCACGGCGGCACCCGCCAGTACGCCAGCGTCATCACCAGCCAGAACAGCAGGCCGAAGAGCTGGTAGGGGCTCGGCCGCCGGACACGGGCGGCGCGCAGCGCGGTGGCCCCGCGCACGGGGCGCGGGACCAGGACGCCGAGGGTCACCGGAGGGCCGGGACACGAACGAGGCGGGGCATTTGCCGAGTGTTCCCGCCCGGATGAGCGGCTTTGCCGCCGCTCACCTCATCGAGTGAGCCGGCCGCCGTCCTGGCCCCTGCGCGGGCAGCGGCAGCGTCCGCCTGAGTACCGGCTCCAGCAGCAGCGGCACCCCGACCACCGGCAGCAGCCAGGCCAGCACGATCAGCCGTTCGCCCCAGATGTTGATGTCCGGGTGGCCCGCGTGGGTGAGGAACCCGGTGGCCGCGGCGGCCAGCAGGAAGCAGCCGAACGCGGGCCGCCGCAGCGCGCCCCACAGCCCGGCCGCCAGCGCCGCCACGAACAGCGGCTGCCCCGCCTGCCGCCGCGCCCACTCCAGCCAGAAGTTGCCCTGAAGATGCAGGAACTCCGGCCACGGGCGGGCCCGGTCCGGCCGGGCGAAGTGATCGGTGAGCAGGTCCTGCATGCTCTCTGACTCGGCCGGATAGTGCAGCAGCCGCGCCAGCAGCATGGTGCCCAGTGCCGCACAGCACCCCACCACGGCGATCGCCACGGCCCCGCGCCCCGGTGCCCGCCCGCGCCGCCGCCGCAGCACGACGACCGTTGTGCCCGCGACGGCGAGGGTCAGCCCGAGGAACAGCGACTGGGAGTGCTTGACCGTGAACAGCGCGAGCAGGGCGCCGCCGGCCAGGGCCGTGCCCGCCCGGACCCGGCCGGTCAGCGCCAGCGCACACCCCCACACCGCGGCCAGGGTCAGCGCCAGCATCAGGCCCTCGGTCATCGGCCGCATGGCCGTCGTGCCGCAGGGCAGGACGTAGTACAGCGCCTGCCCGGTCAGCGCGAGCGGCACGGACACCGCCAGGGTGCGCAGGATCAGGAAGGCGAGGACTCCGCCCGCCACCGCGACGAGCACGCTCGCCGTCCACACGCCCCAGGTCACGCCCAGCGTCGTGACGAACGGCAGCAGGAACACCGGATAGCCGGGCCGCACCTCGAAGATCCGCTTGAGCCGGGGCTTCATGAACGGCGGGATGTGCCCGTCCGTCTGTCCGGCCGCGAGCCGCCGCTCCACCCGCCCCAGCGCGTCGGCCCGGCACTCGGCGACCACCCGGGAGGTGGGGTCCGGCCGGTGGAAGCGCACCACGTCCACGCTCTGGCCGCGCCGGGCGAGCGAGGCCCGGCCCGCGCAGGTCCAGTCGATGGCGGCCGCCGCGGCCTCCCGCTTGTCCGCGCCGCCCAGCGTCAGCGCGTACGCCACGTAGTTCTTCGAGTCGGGGGTGTCCCGGCCGGTGACGGACGCGAGCTGGAGCAGCGCGAACACGGCGGCCAGGAGCAGCACCCAGGTACGCGCCCTCATGTCGACGCCAGCAGGTCGCGGCCGGCGGCCGGGCCGGGCACCCGGACGGCATCGGGCTCCGGCATGGTCCCGCCGAGCATCAGGGTCCGTACGACGCGTTCGGCGGCCCGTCCGTCGTCGAACTCGCAGAAGCGGGAGCGGAATCGGTCCCGGAGCCGGGCCGACTCGGCGTCCTGCCAGCGGCCGGAGGCGAACAGCGCCGCCAACTCCTCGTAGCAGTGGGAGACATGGCCGGGTGCTTCGGTGGTGATGTCGAAGTAGGCGCCGCGGCTTGCGGTGTAGGCCGGCCAGTCGTCGGCGTGGACGACGATG
>NZ_JBIWKB010000071.1:0-43110 GCF_044765425.1 Streptomyces sp. NPDC102462
GAGATCCTCGCCAAGGTCCGACTCGTCCAGACCAGCGTGAAGAAACTCGTCAATAACAACTCGAAGTAACTCAATCAGGGTCACGAGACACTAGCCCGGACTACCGACTGCGTCGTTGTCTCGGTCGAATACCGTCTCGCGCCCGAGAACCCGTATCCCGCCGCGATCGACGACTGTTTCGCGGCTCTTTCCTGGATCGCTGAAAGCCGGCATGAGTTGCGCGTCGACCCGCGCCGCATCGCTCTTTACGGACCGAGTGCGGGTGGCTGCCTGGCAACGGCCACCGCATTGCTCGCCCGTGACCGCGGCGGCCCGGAGATCGCCTACCTGATGCTCATCTCTCCCATGCTGGACGATCGTTCGTCGACGCCCTCCAGCTTCGTCAACACCGGATTCGGCGCCGACCTGACGGTAAGAGTCCGGTCACGTCGGCTCAGCGCACTGCGCAGGGCTCTGTTCGTGCCTTGAGGGGCGCCGGAGCGTCGCCGGTGGCCGGGCTCAGACGATCCTGACGGTGGTGCCGCTGTTTTCGAGTGCGGTGGTCTCGTCGGCGGGTGCGGTGGTGTCGGTGACAAGGACGTCCACCAAGGTGGAGGGGCCGACGTAGGCGTGGGTGGTGCGGCCGAGTTTGCTGCCGTCGGCGGCGGCGATGATGCGACGTGCCGAGGTGATGACCGCCTTTTTCACCGCTGCTTCTTCGAGGTCGTAGGCGGTCATACCGTCGTCGGCGGTCAAGCCGCAGCAGCCCAGTACGGCGGTGTCGAATCGCAGCGCCGACAGGGAGGCGAGGGTGAGGGGCCCGGTGAGTGCACCCTCGCCGGCGCGGGGCCGGCCCCCGGGGACCAGGAGCGCGGTCGGTTCGGGCGCGCCACTGAGGACGTGAATCGCCTGCAGTGACAGGGGCATCACGGTGACGTGGCGTCCGCGCAGTGTGCGCGCGACTTCCAAACACGTTGTTCCACTGTCGAGCAGCACGGTCTCGCCGCTGGTGATGAGTGAGGCCACCTCCGCCGCGATCTGGCGCTTGGCATCGATGGCTTCGTGGGCGCGCAGCGCGAAGGGAGGTTCGTCTCCTCGCAGGAGGAGGGTGCGTGCGCCGCCGCGGAACCGTTCGAGGACGCCTTGCGCGGCCAAGTGATCCAGATCGCGACGAATGGTCATCTCCGAGGCGCCCGTCAGATCGGCGAGTTCGGTGACAGTGGCCGTGCCTGCCTCCTGGACGGCCTGCGTGATCAGTCGGTGACGTTCCACGGTGCTCATAGCGTGATTCAACACCACCCCCGACCGAACAGTGATGAGGTTCGAAGCTGGGTGTTTCGAACATAGCGGTTGTTCGTTATGGTGTCCCGCATGGAACGGGCACTGCATGCATCTCGCGTTGTGACATTTGTCTATTTCGTGCTCAATGGCACGTTGCTGGGCCTGTGGGTGGTGCAGATCCCCGCCATCGAGGCACGCGTGGGCATCAGCCACGCGGCCCTGGGCGGGTTCCTTGTGCTCCTGGGGGCAGGGGCCTTCGCCGGCATGCAGGTCGGCGGACGTCTGTCCGACCGGCTCGGCACACGCACCGTCGTTCCCCTGGCCGGAGTGCTGTGCAGCGTGACCCTGGTACTGCCCGGTCTCGCCCGAGAACCGTGGCTCCTCGGAGCGGCCCTGCTGCTCTTCGGATTCGGCAACGGCACCCTCGACGTCAGCATGAATGCGCATGCCGTGCAGGTGGAGAAGGCGTACGGGAGGCCTGTCATGTCGGCCTTTCATGCCACGTTCTCCGTCGGCGGTGTCCTGGCCGCGCTCGCCGGCGCCGCGGCCATAGGCATCGGATGGGGCCCGGCTGCGACACTGGGCACCGCCGCGGGTATCGGCGTCGTCATCGCCCTGGCGTCAGCTCGTGGTCTCCTGCCCGCCGAGTCGACCGCTCCCGCGGCCGGTGCCGCAGGTGAGCCCGTGGTGAGGAATCGCGCTGTTCCCGCCCGGATCTGGCTCCTGGCCGTCCTGGCTCTGCTGGTCATGCTGTGCGAGGGAGCCGCCAACGACTGGAGCGTCCTGCACCTCAAGACCGTGCTGGGCGCGCCGGAGAGCACCGCCGCCTTCGCCTACGGGACTTACGCGGCGACGATGACCACCGGCAGGTTCCTGGCGGACCGGGTATCCGCCCGATTCGGGCCGGTCGCCGTCCTGCGGTACGGCGCGGCTCTGGCCGCCGTCGGCATCACGGTCGTGGCCCTGTCGCCCTGGATCTGGGCAGCGCTGACCGGCTGGGCACTGTTCGGCCTGGGCCTGTCCGGATGCATTCCGCAACTGTTCAGCGCCGCCGGACACGCCGACCCCACGGCTGCGGGCACCAATGTCTCCCGGGTCGCCGGACTCGGCTACATCGGCATGCTCGCGGGCCCCGCGGTCATCGGCTGGATGACCCATCTCATGGCCCTCAACCACACCTTCCTGCTCCCCGCCCTGTTCTGCGCGACCGCGGCCGCAGCGGCCGGCATCCTGCGCCCCTCTCCAGACCGGCCACGCGTGGTCGAGCTGACCTCCTGACCGCCTGCGTGGCGCGCCCTGACCACGCGCCACGCAGGCTTCGTGCCCGGGATGCATCGCGAGCTGGAACAGGGCGGATCGGGGGCCAGGGGATCGCGGGTGCTCGGCCATGGGTGGCCTGATGGAGCTGTGGCCCAGGCTCCCGCACAAGTGCCTCCCCTCGGCTGCGACCCGGAAGCCGGATCGCGTGCAGGGCCGGGGGGTCGGGGTGAAGGCAGCCGAGCCGTGCGTGCCGGGTACGGCAGGGCCGCATGGCTGCGCACCGCGCTGCGCGGCCGGAGCGAGCGGCAGGCCCGGCACAACGGGACGGGCCGGCGGCAGACGGAGCGGCTGCCGACGTGGGCGGCACGGGTCCCGGACAGCGACCAGGAGGCGCGGGCGTGATGCGGGCTGCTTCGGGCGAGACGGCGGTCCCGAAGTTATGCGTTTGGAGGGCTTCGAGCCGGCTCGTCCCGGTTCCGGCGAGGTTCTGGTCTGCGTGCGGGCAGCCGCGGCCAATCCCATGGACTGGGGTATCCGGAGCGGCGCCATGAAGATGGTGACGGGGCGGAAGTTCCCGCGCGGACTGGGCTACGACTTCGCGGGCGTCGTCGAGGCGGTCGGCGACGGCGTCACCCGGCTCGCCGTCGGCGACGAAGTGCTCGGCGGGGCGTCGATCAAGGCGTCGGGAGCTTTCGCCGAGATGGTCCTGGCCGCGGAGAAAGGGGTGGTGAAGAAGCCCGCGAACCTCTCCTTCGAGGAGGCCGCTGCCATCCCGACCGTTGGCCTCACCGCCTTCCAGGCCGTGCTCCAGAAGGGAAAGCTGCAGCCCGGGCAGTCGGTCTTCATCAACGGCTGTCTCGGTGGAGTCGGCCGAGCCGGCGCTCAGATCGCGCTGGCGCACGGCGCCTCAGTGGGAGGCAGCTGCCGCGACACCGCCACACACGACGCGCGCGATCTCGGCCTCGACCCGATCGTCGCATTCGGCTTCGACCCGACGACGATCAGCGGCCGATTCGACCTCGTCGTCGACACTGCCGACACGCTCCCGACCGCCGCAGCGAAGAAGATGCTGAACCCCGGCGGACGCATCGTCAGCATCCACCCCACCCCCGCGAACATCGCGAAGAGCGCACTCCCGGGCCCGTACAACGTCTTGATCACCAGGCCCGTCACGGCGGACCTGGAGGAGGTCGCGCGCCGCTGGACGCGGCACACTGCGGGTGCCGATCGCCCGCACGGTGCCACTCACGGAAGCGATCGCGGCACTCACAGAGCTCGAGCGCAACGGCACGCCCAAGGGCGGCAAGCTCATCATCACGACCGACTGACCCTCACATCCGGCCGGCCCTCGCCCACCACTACAGGAGCTCCTTCGAATGACCGCACAGATCTGGGTGCTCGGCGGCACCGGGCGCAGCGGCCGCGCCATCGCAGCACAACTCGCCCGGCGCGGCGTGACAGCCGTCCTCGTCGGCCGGGACGTGCACCGACTGCACACCGCGGCACAGCAGACCGGCAGCGAAACACTGCCGGCCCCATCCCTTGCAGCCGCCGCCGC
Source organism: Streptomyces sp. NPDC102462 (assembly GCF_044765425.1). Classification (NCBI taxonomy): domain Bacteria; kingdom Bacillati; phylum Actinomycetota; class Actinomycetes; order Kitasatosporales; family Streptomycetaceae; genus Streptomyces; species Streptomyces sp. NPDC102462. The sequence goes on from NZ_JBIWKB010000071.1 coordinate 4,079, forward strand.
AGAAATCCGGCAGCAACGCCCCGCCGTGGTCATCAACACGGTCGGACCGTTCACCACAACGGCCCCTGAGATCATCGACGCCTGCCGCGCCGCCGGCAGCGACTACATCGACCTGGCGAACGATGTCGCGGCGCTCTCCGCCGCATACGAGATGCACGACGCAGCCACCCGGGCGGGCCACACTCTGGTCACCGGTGCCGGGTTCGGCGTGACCGCCACGGAGAGCGTCGTGGTGAAGCTGTGCGAGGGCCGACCCGCGCCGCTTCGGGTCCGTGTCGACATGGTGCCCTCGATCGCGATGGAGGAAGGCACCGCCGGTGAAGCCTTGATCGGCACCCTCTTGGGCAGCCTCCATGGACGTCGGATCACCGACGGCCGCCTGGTACCCGCCCGGATCTTCAGCGACGCTGTGCGCCTCACCCTGCCGGACGGCTCGCAGGTCACCACCGCGAGCATGCCGTCGGGCGAACTGCTCGCGGCCCACCGAGCCAGCGGGGCCCGCCATGTACTTTCGGCGACCAGCGAAGCCCCGTCCTCCCCCCTGCTCCGGGCGATGATGCCCGCCCTGAGCACGCTGATGCGATGGGAGCGGCTGCGCTCGTTCACCACACGCCACCTCGCCCGGGTACGCGTCAAAGCGAAGGAGCGCCCCCGCGAACACTCCTGGGGGCACGCCGTCGTGACCTGGACGGACGGCGAGACCCGAGAGGGCTGGCTGCGCCTGCGCGACGCGCAGGAGTACACCGGAGCAGTGCCCGCAGAGATCGCCCGACGCCTGCTGGCTGGTGAGGGCCGACCTGGCGCGTACACCCCGGCCGCCCTCTTCGGCCCCACCCTCGCCGAATCGTGCGGCGCCGCGTACCTGCTGCCCCGGGCCAGCCAACGGTGACCTGTCGCTGATCCTGCCCGATTCGCCGGCCTGTCGGTGGCTACCGCCGCTCCCCACCACCGCAGAGGCCGTTGTGTCCCACCCCCATGCCCGCCCGACCGTCCACCGCGTCCTGACCCGGCACAGCCTGAACCGTCTGCGGTGGATGGACCGACCCACCGGCCAGGTCATCCGCCGATACGAGCGATCACGACCTGGGGAACTGGTCCACGTCGACATCGAGAAGCTCGGCAACATCCCCGACGGCGGCGGGCATCGGATCATGCCCCGGCAGCAGGGCGGTGCCAACCGGCAAGCCACGACCAGCGCGCGCGAAGGCGGCAGTCCGGTGATGGGCTACAGCTTCATCCACACCGCCGTCGACGATCACTCCCGCCTCGCCCACAGCGAAGCCCTCACCGATGAACGCAAGGAGACCGCTGCAGAGTTCTGGCAGCGAGCCAGCGCCTTCTTCGGCGGGTACGGCATCACCGTCGAGCGAGTCCTCACTGACACAGGCTCCTGCTACAGATCCAGGCTGTTCGCGCTGACTCTGAAAGACGCCGACATCGTCCGCACGCGCACCCGGCCCTACCGCCCGCAAACGAACGGCAAGGTGGAGCGCCTGAACCGCACCCTGCTCGACGAATGGGCCTACGTGCGCCCGTATTCCAGCAACGCCGAGCGCACCGACGCCTAGGCGGAATTCATCCACACCTACAACCATCACCGCGGCCACACGGCGCTCAGTGGTCAGCCGCCCATCAGTCGTGTCAACAACCCTGCGGGTCAATACAGCTGGTGCGGGTGCCCCGGCAGTCACCTGGGACTCATCAGATTCCCGCTTCCGCAACCCACTGCGATGCCCCGGCGTCCCACTCCATGACGGACGGCCGCCGATCAACCGGGAGAGCACGTGGCGAAGAAGGACCAGACGACGGACGCGTCGGGGGAGAAGGACCGCGAAAAGTGGATGGCGCGTTTCCAGGTACGGCTGGCCATGCAGCCGGGCGTGGACCGAGCAGTCGTGCTCCAGGCGGTCAAGGATGTCACGGCGCACTGCGCGGACACGGGAGAGCACCCGCAGACCGCTTTCGGCGACCCGGACGCCTACGCCGTGCAGGCCGCCGCGCGGCTGGTGCCGGCGGACCGGGCGGCGCGCGCGAGGCGGCACAACGCCGTGGTGGATGCCTTCGACTCTGTGCTGAAGAGGGCCGGGGACGTCGCCGGCCTGTGACCGATCGAAGCGCCTTCCGCCATGGCCCGGCGCACGGGTTCAAACACACCTTCCACCCGCCGGGTCCGCTGGGCAGCTTGGGCGACCGGCGGAGCGCCGTGGCCGGTGACACCGGTCCTGCTGTGCTTGCTCCTGGTGGATGACCTCGCAGGTCACGCCGCGGCTCCGCCGAACACGCGGCGGCAGGCCTCGTCGTGCGGGACGCCGGCGTTCTCGCCGCGGGCCTGGCGGGCGCGTCGACCGGCACCACGGCGTCGGTGACATCGTCGAGTTCACGCAGCGTTTCGCCTCGACCTCCGCCGGTTCGACCCGGTGGCCCCGTCGGGCGCGCACGGCGATGCTGGGCACGGTGGCGGCCGCGATGGGCTGCCGAACGCCGCCGTCCGCGTCGCGATGGGCGCGCAGGCGTCGACCGCGTACCCGACGGGTCTGCTGACCGGGGCCGTCACCGACGCGGTGACGGCCCGGCGAGTCCAGTGGTGCGTCCTGGTCACGATGACGCTGCTGATCCTCGGCGCGGCCGCCGCCACGCAGCTGGAGCGCCTGCTGCCCGGCGCCGCCCCGCTGCCCCCGCGCCGCTGGTGACGGCCGCGCGGCTGACCGGGCCCGCGCGTAAGGAGGCCCGGCACAAGCCGTGACGCGCCGCGCCCGAGCCATGGATCCGGTGGTCAGCCCAGGTGGCCCACCCGGAACGTGGTCGTGTACTCCCGCTCCTCACCGGGGGACAGGAACGTCATGGACCCGTCCTCCCGGGCCGCGGCCTCGCCCTGCACATGGTGCGTGGACGGTTCGAAGCCGACCGCGTAGGCGCCCTCGCGCAGGTGCAGCCACTGGAAGAAGGACGGGAACTGGGCCGTGTCGAACTCCAACTCGAAGTAGACGCCAAGGCGTTCGTTGACCAGGCGGGGCCGGACCAGGCCCGCCGCGTCGGGCTCCAGTTCGTGCTCGTAGACCTGCTCGACGAAGCCCGGCAGCGGGGCGGGCATCTCGGTGTGCGACACGCCCTGCTCGGCGACGCTGCCGCTGCGCCACAGGGTGCGGTGCGGCGGCAACTCGTAGCGCGCGCCCTCGTCCAGGAAGGGCCAGCCGACGTTGACGTGGTACAGGTACATGTGCGGCGTCGGGTCGAAGCCGGCGTTGCGCACCCGGTCGATCAGGCGGATCTCGCTGCCGCCGAGGTCGGCCTCGATGCGGCGGGTGAGCCGCAGGTGCTCCCCGAAGATCGCGGCCTGGCGCACCTCGCCCTCCGCATAGAGCACGCAGCGACCGTCGTCCTGCCACCGCTCGCCGTACCCGGTGAGCCGGGCCGGCAGGTTGGCGACCCGCCCGTGGAGGGCGTGCACGGCCGTACGCCGCGGCGGATAGCGGTACTGCGAGGCGTCCACCTCGGCGCCGAAGAGCGTGTGGTCCAGGCCCGCGGTGAGCAGCAGCCCCGAGAAGCTGCGCATCATGGACAGGCCGTCGTCGTCGCGGTACTCGTGCAGTCCGGGGTGCCTGAAGCCCGTCGCCGAGCGCCAGCCGAAGCCCCGGCCCTCGAACTCGGCCCCGCCGAGGTCCATCGCCCGGTCCACGAGCACGTCGAAGGACAGTCCGGCACCGGTCCGGAACTCCAGCGTGCGGATGCCGCGTTCGGAGCCGTCGTCCAGGACGACGGACCGCACACCGCCCGCCGCGCTCAGGTCGCCCGCGCACCGGGCGAGGGACTGCCGGTCGTGAGAACGTCCGTACAGCTTCACGCCATCACCCACCCTCCGTTGACCTCGACGCACTGACCCGTGACGAACGAAGCGTCGGGGCCGGTCAGGAAGGACACCACCGAGGCCAGTTCCTCCGGCCGCCCGCGCCGCTTCAGGGCCTGGTGGTCGAGCACGTGGCGCCGGTAGGCCTCGGGGTCCTCGTGGATGTTCTCGGCCGCGGTCGGAAAGGCTCCGGGCGAGACGCAGTTGACGCGGATCTCGGCGGGACCCAGTTCCCGGGCGAGGGCGCGGGTCAGGGCGACGGCGGCACCCTTGGTGGAGATGTAGGCGGCCAGCGAGTCCCAGCCGCCGTGCAGGGTGATCGACGCGACGTTGACGATCGCCCCGCCGCCCCCGCCCGTCATGTGCCGCGCGGCGGCCTGGGCGGCGATCCAGTACGCACGCTGGTTGACCGCCACGACCTCCTCGTACTCGGCGAGCGGTACGTCGAGGAAGGCCCGGCTCGGATACACGGCCGCGTTGTTGACCAGCACGCGCAGCGCGCCCAGTTCGGTCACCGTCCGTCCGACGGCCTCCTCGATCGCCTGCGCGTCGCGCAGATCGGTGGTGAGCGCGAGCACGCGCGCGCCGGTCTTCTCCACCAGCGCGGCGGTGCTCTCCAGGGACTCGGTGTCGCGGTCGAGTACGGCGACGTCGTGTCCGTCGGCGGCCAGCCGGACGGCGGTGGCCCGGCCGAGGGCGCCGCCGGCACCGGTCACGAGTGCGGCTCGGGGTTGCTTCATGACGTTCCTCTCAGCGCTTGTGGAAGACGGGGCTGCGCTTCTCGGCGAACGCGCGGCGGCCCTCCGCGGCGTCCTCGGTGGCGAAGCAGATGGTCTGCAGGTCGCGCTCGTAGGCGAGCGCCTGGTCCTCGGGCAGGTTCCCGGCGGCGCGCAGGTTGATCTTCGCGGTCTCGGCCGCCACGGGGGCGCGGGAGGCGATCACGGCGGCGAGGGCGCGGGCCCGGTCGAGCAGCCCGGCGCGGGGCACGATCTCGCTCACCAGGTGCCAGTCCAATGCCCTTTTCGCGTCGATGCGTTCGCCGGTGAGCAGCATCAGCGCCGCGTTGCTCGGCCCGGCCGCGCGGCTGAGGAAGGCGGCCATGCCACCGCCTCCGATCCAGCCGAGCGTGATCTCCGGCGCCCCGAAGGACGCCGTGTCCGCGGCGAGCCGGATGTCGCAGGACAGCGCGGTCTCCAGTCCTCCGCCCAGTGCGTAGCCGCCGACCGCGGCGACGGTGGGAGTGCGGGCGGTGCGGATGGCGTCGCAGTAGTCGACGCGGTTGCGGAAGTCCCACGGGGTGGCGTACTGGTCGAGTGCGCCGATGTCCGAGCCGACGCTGAAGGAGCGCTCTCCGGCGCCGGTGACGACCACGGCCCGGACGTCGTCCGTGGTGTCGCACCACTCGATCGCCCGCACCAGCGCACGGGACATCTCGGGGGTGACGGCGTTGAGTTTGGCGGGCCGGTTCAGGGTCAGGGTGGCGACCCGGTCCGAGACGTCCAGCAGGACGTGCTCGGTGCCGAGTTCGGGCGGCTCAAGGGGGCCGGTGTCGGTCATGACTGTCGTTCCTTCGGGGTCCGGCTCGTCCGGTACAGGGTGCGCATCCGGGCGAGTGCTGCACGGTGGTCGGTCTCGCCGGCGAGCGCGGCGCGCACGGCGGCCGACGCGGCGGTCTGGAAGCCGATGTAGCCGGCGTGCCGGGGGCGCACCCAGGCCTGCTCGCAGGTGGCGGCGGTGCGTCGGTAGAAGTCGGCGGCGACGGTTTCGGGGGAGGTCCAGGCGGCGCGGGCGCTCGGCTGTCCGCTGTGCCGTGGCAGGAAGTCGCCCTGTGTCTTGGGGGACATCAGCCAGCGGACGTGGGCGAGGAGTTCGGGGGACGGCGTGCAGCGGGCGCTGAGCGCGATTCCCGTGCCGCCGAGCGTGGAGCCCGGGCGCCCGCCCGCCGTCATGCTGGGGGCGTCGGTGAAGGCCAGGCGGTCGGCGTAGGTGACGTAGCCGTACACCAGCGGGCAGTGTGCCAGCCGGTCCGTGGCGGCCATGAGTTCCAGCAACCCGATCGGGTTGAGTGTGCGGGTTTCGGGTGGGGCGAGGGCGTCGAGGGCGGCCATCAGGTCGAGGACCGCGAGCCCCGTGTCGTCGCCGATCAGCTCGTCGGGGTCGGTGGCCGGCTCCTCTCCCATGGCGACTGCGACGGAGGTGAAGGTGAGGAAGGCGTGCGGCCCGGCGAGGGACAGGGCCACGGGGGCCCGTTGGGCCAGGCCGCGGACCTCGTCCCAGCTGCGGGGCGCCGCGCCGACGAGGTCGGTCCGGGTGGCCGCGACCTGGGTGGCGGCGTCCAGCGGCAGCGCCCACTGACGGCCGTCCATGGCGTAGGACCGCATGGTGGGGCCGATGGAGTCGGCGCCCCAGCGGGCCAGTTCCTCCGGGGTGAACAGGTCGTCGAGCGGCCGCAGGCACCTGGTGCGCAGAGCCTCGCCGAGGTGGGGGTGGTCGAGGACGACGAGGTCGTAGCGGGCGCACAACTCGTCGATCGGGTGGGACTCGAAGCCCTCCAGCGGCTGTACGTCCCAGTGGATAAGGCCACCCGCGGATGCGGCCAGGGCGTCGTACCCGCGGGGGTGGTCCCACGTCAGTCCGGTGTACGCGGGCCCGGTGTGCGTCGGTCGGGTCTGCGTCATGAGGTCGTCTCCGCCACGGCGCCGGTGGCGAACAACTCCTCGATCTCGCCGTCCGCGAGGCCCGCTTCGGTCAGTACCTCACGGGTGTGCTCCCCGACGAGCGGGGCGCCGCGGTCGATGCGGGGCGGGGTGGCGGAGAACTTGTAGGGGAAGCCGGGCACGGTCACGCGGCCCTCGGTGGGATGGTCGTAGGTGACGAAGGTGCCGTTGTGGCGGATCTGCGGGTCCTGGACCAGGTCGGCGTAGCCGTAGACGGGGCCAGCCCAGATGCCGGCGGCGGCGAAGGCGTCGAGCCAGTGCCGCGAGGGCCGGGTCAGCAGCCGGGCGGCGGTTCGGGCGAAGATCTCGTCCCGGTGCGTCCAGCCGTGCTCCTCGTCCTCCATGGACAGGAAGGTGTCCTCGCCGAGGATCTCGCCGAGCTTCTTCAACGGGGGGAAGGCGAGGACGAGATAGCCGTCGGAGGTCTGGAAGGCGCCGTAGGGCGAGCGGATGTAGACGTGGGCGTGCGGCTCGGCGGAGCGGGTCTGGGGCAGCCCGCCGACGGTGTGGACCGAGAGTTCCTGCATCTGGAGGGTGGTGACGGCGTCGAGCATGTTCACCGTCACCAGCTGGCCCTCGCCGGTGCGTTCGCGGTGCAGCAGCGCGGCGAGCACACCCTCGAACGCGGTGGAGGCGGTGACGGCGTCGACGAGGTACTGGCCCGCCGCCCGCGGTGCCTCGCCCGAGCGGCCGCTGGACAGCATGGCCCCCGACATCGCCTGGAGCAGCAGGTCCTGGCCCGGGCGCTGGGCGTAGGGGCCGTCCTCGCCGTACCCGGAGATGGAGACGTAGACGAGGGAGGGGTTGATCGCGGCCAGGGAGGCGTAGTCGACGCCGAGCCGGTCGGCGACGCCTGGCCGGTAGTTCTGGAGGAAGACGTCGGCGCCCGCGACGAGGCGGCGCAGGACCTCCTTGCCCGCCGGGTCCTTGAGGTCGACGGCGAGGGATCTCTTGTTGCGGTTCAGGGAGAGGAAGGAGACGTTGATCCGGTTGCCCGCCGCTCCGCCGGCCGCGGCGTGGCGCTGCCACTCCCCGGTGACCGGTTCGACCTTGACGACGTCGGCGCCGAGGTCGCCGAGGCGCTGGGCGGCGAACGGGCCGGCCATGGCGATGGAACAGTCGAGGACCCGGTACCCGGCCAGGACGCCGGGTTTGTCGCGCGAGGTCATGGGGCTCCTTGGAGGCGGCGGGCGGCACCGGCGCGGACGGCGGCGCCGGTCGAGGCGGGAGGGGACCGGAGGAGAGGACGTGCGGGCTGTCGTGCGACGCCGCCGCGTCCGTGCGCGCGGCGATCACCGCCCAGACTCTGGTGTTAGCGCTATCGGCAGCGCTAACATGCACGCTAAGCGGGCGTCGCTCGCAGTGTCAACGCCCCTGCCCGGACCGCATCGCCCCCTCCTTGAGGAGGCCGGGGCAGCCACGAAAGGAACCCGATGAACCAGTGGCCGGACGCCGAGACCACCCTGCCCGCCGACGGCACCGCGGGCGCGCTCGTGGGCCGGGTCTGGCGCCCCGGCCTCGGGCCGTCCGTCGTGGCGGTCCGCGAGGACGGCCTGCACGACGTCACCCGGGCCTTCCCGACCGTGCGCGACCTGTGCGAGACGCCGGACCCCGCCGCACGCCTGCGTGCCGCCCGCGGCGAGCGGATCGCCGGACTCGACGAGGTACTGGCCAACACGCCCGTCGACGCCCGGGACCCACGCCGGCCGTGGCTGCTCGCGCCGGTGGACCTGCAGGCCGTGAAGGCCGCCGGAGTCACCTTCGTGGTCTCGATGCTGGAGCGGGTGATCGAGGAACGCGTCCGCGGTGACGCCGCCGGTGCCGCCGAGGCCCGGGAACGGATCCGCCGGCTCGTCGGCGACGACATCGCTTCCCTGCGGCCCGGCTCGGACGAGGCCGCCGCGCTCAAGGAGATCCTGGTCGCGCAGGGGGCGTGGAGCCAGTACCTGGAGGTCGGCATCGGCCCCGACGCCGAGATCTTCACCAAGGCGCCCGTGCTGGCCGCCGTGGGCAGCGGCGCCGACGCCGGGGTGCACGCCGGCTCGCGCTGGAACAACCCGGAGCCGGAGGTGGTGCTGGCCGTCTCCTCCACCGGGGCCGTGGTCGGCGCGACACTCGGCAACGACGTCAACCTCCGTGACGTGGAGGGCCGTTCCGCGCTGCTGCTGCCCCAGGCCAAGGACAACAACGCCTCGGCCGCCCTCGGCCCGTTCCTGCGGCTGTTCGAACCGGGCTTCCGCATCGACGACGTACGGCGGGCCACGGTGACCCTGACCGTCGAGGGCGCCGACGGGTACCGGCTGGACGCCGAGTCCTCGATGGCCGCCATCAGCCGCGACCCCCTGGACCTCGTGGCGCAGCTGCTGGGCCCGCACCACCAGTACCCCGACGGCGCCGTGCTCTACCTCGGCACGATGTTCGCGCCCGTGGAGGACCGCGACGCGCCCGGACAGGGGTTCACCCATCACGACGGCGACCTGGTCGCCATCGCCACGCCGAAGCTCGGCACGCTCGTCAACCGGATCCGGCCGAGCGACGCGTGCGTGCCGTGGACGTTCGGCATCGCGGATCTGATGCGGGCGCTGGTGGCGCGGGGAGCACTGTGACGCCCGATATCGTTTCCGGCGTGACCCAGCCGCCGTCCCGCCGTCCCCGCAAACGATCCGCGACCCGTTCGGTGACCCTGTCCGATGTCGCGGCGGCCGCCGGGGTGTCGGCCCAGACGGTCTCCCGGGTCGTCCGCGACCCCCTGTCGGTGTCCGACGAGACACGCGCGCGGGTCCAGGCGGCCCTCACGGCCACCGGCTACGTGCCCAACCTGGCCGCCAGCAACCTGGCGTCGAACCGCAGCCGCACCGTCGCCGCCCTGGTGCCGCAGATCAACGCGTCGGTCTTCGCCGACACCGTGCACGCCTTCTCCACGGCACTGGCGGCCCACGGCTACCAGATCTTCGTCGGCACCACCGACTACCGGCCCGAGCACGAGGAGGAGGTGCTGCGCAGCTTCCTGGGACGGCGGCCGGACGGACTGCTCATGGTGGGGACCCGCCACACCCCGGGCACGCTGACGCTGCTCGGGGCGGCCGGGGTGCCGGTCGTGGAGACCTGGGGCTGGTCCGAGGACCCGGTGGACCTGCTGGTCGGATTCTCCAACGCGGCGGCGGCAGCGGCGATGGTGGGCCACCTCGTCGAGCGCGGCCGGCGGCGGATCACCTTCGCCGGCCGGCACACCTCGGGCGACCCCCGGGCCGCGGAACGCCTCGACGGCTACACCGGCGCCGTCCGCGACCTGCTGGGCAGCGAACCGCGCACCGTGGACGCCGGTCCCGAGCCGGTCACCATGGACACCGGTGTCGCCCTGCTGGACCTGGCACTGGAGCGCCACCCGGACTCCGACGCCGTGATGTTCTCCAGCGACGTCTTCGCCGCCGGCGCCCTCCAGGCCTGCGTACGGCGCGGCATCGACGTGCCGGGCACGCTCGCCCTGGCCGGCTTCGGCGACTTCGAACTCGCCCGGCACCTGGTCCCGGCGCTGACCACGGTCGCCGTACCCAGCGCGCGGATCGGGGAGTTGAGCGCCGAGCTGCTGCTCACGCGGATGCGCGGCGCCCCGGTCGACGTCCCGCACCGGGACGTCGGGTACCGGGTCGTCGCGCGCGAGAGCACCTGACACGCGGGGAGTGCCGGGCCGGCGCGGGCTAGGCCCTGTCGTCAAACCCCCGCCTGCCCCGCGACGCCATGCACGCACTCTCGCCGCACCGGCCACAGGCCCAAGTACGTCCAGTACGAGGACCTGTGCCCGGCACACCGAGAGCACGCACCTGACGCCGCAGGGCCCGCCCTCCGGGCGAACGACGGGAGTTTGACGACAGGACCTAGAGCGCCGGACGGCCCGTACACCCCCGGGCGTCACGCGCGCGCCGCCCACACGAGCCCGCGGCCGACGATCGCCGCCGTCTGCGGCACCCGGAGGTCCGCGACGCGGTGTCCGAGGGTGCAGACGAAGACCCGCCCCGCTCCCCAGCGGCGCGTCCACACCACGGGGAACTCGACGGGGCCGTCCCACGGGTCGGCCGCGCCCGGGGTGAGCACGGACGTGGCCAGGACGGTGTTGAGGGAGTCCGTGAGCACCCAGTAGTGCTCGGTCTCGACGTCGTAGTCCGTGATGCCCTCGGTGATCTCGCCGTCCCGGTCCGGCGCGGCGGCGAGCCGCACGGTGAACTCCTGGAAGCCGTCCGGGTGCCACAGGAAGCGGCCCCCGACCATCCGCAGATAGCGGGGGTTGGCGACGTTCGTGGCGACCACGCCCCCGTGCCAGCCGGCGAAGCCGGTGCCGGCCTCGACCGCGTCGACCAGGTTCGCCTCCTGGTCCGCCGTCAGCCCGCCCGCCGACCACGAGTGCACGACGAGATCGGTGGCGGCGAGCAGTCCCGGGTCCTCGTACACCGACAGATCCTCGGCGACCTCGACCTCGAACCCCCCGCGCTCCAGTTCGGGCAACACCGCTTCGGTGCAGCCGACCGGGTCGTGGCCCTCCCACCCGCCGCGGACCACCAGGGCCTTTCGCGTCCTCATGTCCTGCTCCCCCTCACGTACGCAATACGTACGCAATACGTACGCAATACGTCCTCAATGCGTCCTCAACGCGTCCTCATCGCGCCTGCGGTGCGAGTCTGAGGCCGGCGTCGGCCGGACGGACGTGCGGTCCGGACGGGAGGGACCACCCGCCCGACCCGGCCCGCGCGACGATCCGCTCCTCGTCGACCTCGACACCCAGGCCCGGGGCGTCGCCGAGGACGATCCCGCCGTCGGCGATCTCCTGGTCCACCCGCAGCCCGACCGGGAAGGACAGGTCCTGCACCTCGGTCACCAGGTGGTTGGGCACGGCGGCCGCCGCGTGCGCGACCGGGTTGGCGTTGTACCCGACGGGACTCACTGGCACGCCGTGCCCGAGGGCCAGCGTGGAGACGCGCAGGAAGTGGGTGATGCCCCACACGGCACCGGTCTGCACGACCCCCACCGCGTCCGCGGCCAGCAGCGGCCGGAAGTGTTCGAGGCCCGTCAGGTTCTCCCCGGTCGCGACGGCGGCACGGATGCCGGTCGCGACCGCGCGGTGTCCCGCCACGTCCCAGCGCCGGACCGGTTCCTCGATCCAGGTGAGTTCGACCCGCTCCTCGACCTGCCGGGCCAGGCGCACCGCCTGGTGCCGTCCCCAGGACTCGTTGACGTCGTACATGAGCGCGGGACGGTCGCTGTTGACCCGGAACACGTCGCGGACCGCCGCCAGGCGCCGCACGTCCCGGTCCACGTCGAGGCCGCCCTTGACCTTGGCGCCCGTGAATCCGCGCCGCGCCCACCGCTCGTGGAACGCGACGAGCTCGTCATCGGTCAGCGCGTAGTCCAGGCCGGAGGCGTAACCCGGAACGAAGCGGTCGGCGGCGCCCAGCGTCCGCCACAGCGGCTCCTGGGCGATCTTCGCCTTGAGGTCCCACAGCGCCATGTCGAGGGCGCCGATCGTGCCGAACACATGCCCGCCGTGCCCGGACTTGAAGACATGGGCGAGCATCCTGTCGTAGAGCCAGGTGACCGCTCGGGGGTCCTGGCCCTCCAGTGCGGGGAAGACCCGCGCCACGTCGGCGTGGCCGCCGAGGCCCACGCCGGTGAGGCCCTCGTCGGTCTCCAGCAGCAGGACCGGCACCTCGGTGACGCCGGAGGTGACGACGCCGTTCACGTCGCCCACCGGTCGTCCCCACTCGTGAACCGTGGCAAGGGACCGGTATCCGGTGATTCGCATCGCGCTTCTCCTTGGTCTGCGCGCGGCGCCCGCGCGGCGCCCGCTCCCGGCCGGCGCGTCACACGGTAAGTCGTAACTTGTGATACGAGTGATGACCTTAGCACGTTCGGCTAACCTTGGGTCATTGGACAGCGGGGGCCGGGCGAACCTGCACGAACATTGGGAGTCTCTGACCAGATGATCAAGCCATCCGCGGACACCACCGCCGTGTCCCGCCCTCAACGACGACGGCCGCCGCTCGCTGCGGCCGTCGTCCAGAGCCTCGCGACGGCCATCGTGCTCGGTGAGTACCCGCCGGGCACGGCGTTGCCGTCGGCGGGTGACCTCTGCGAGGAGTTCGAGGTGAGCCGGACCGTGATCCGGGAGGCGACGACGACGCTCGCCGAGAAGGGACTGGTGGCGACCCGCCAGGGCTGGGGGACCGTCGTCCTGGGCCAGGACCAGTGGAGCCTGCTCGACCCGCTGGTCCTCGACGCGCTGTTCCAGCGCAAGGACCGCCTGGTCTACCTGGACAACCTGATCGAGATCAGGACCACCCTGGAGTGCGCGATGGCCGCCCGTGCCGCCGGGCGCATCGATGAGGAGCAGTCGGCGGCGCTCTCGGCCAAGCTCGACGAACTCGCGGGCCTGATCGACGATCCCGAGGCCTACTCGCGCTCGGACATCGAGTTCCACGAGATCATCCACCGCGCCTCCCGGGACGCGTTCGGACGGGCCATCGTCTCCAGCATCCAGGGCAAGGCCGTGCGCTCGCCGCAGTACAGCGGGAACCCGACGCGCGAGGACATCGAGCTCACACACGAGGCGCACGCCCGGGTCGCGGCCGCGGTGCTCGCGGGGGACGGCGACGCGGCCGCCGAGGCGATGCGCGAGCACATCACGTCGTCGTGGGCCCGCCGGCGTCCGGCCGACGTGCCGGACGCGTAGGGAGCGTAGGGCGCCACGACGAGGCGGCCGAGGGACCCGTCGTCCGACGGACCCCTCGGCCGCGCTGCAGGCCGTGCTCAGCCGGTCACGGCCGGCCGATCCCCTCCGCGCCGACGTGCCGGTTCCACTCCGCGACCCACGCGGCCCCGTACGACTCGGCCACCGTGCCGGAGCCGGAGAACTTCAGCGTGTCGAGGTCCAGGCCCGTCTCCGCCACCGAAGTGGCCTCCGCCGACCGGGTGTTGACCTTGTCGCTCCAGCGCGACAGGTTGTACTCCGCCGCAGGTTCCGTGAACGCCGCGGTCGTCTCCACGAATCCCGAGCCGCCCCCGACGACCACCGCGTGGTCGATCTCCACACCGGACGGCACATAGAGCGAGTCGGCGTCGTCCCACACTGTCGCCCGACTGCAGCCGTTCGTGCCCGCCGTCGAGTAGTCGGCCGCCGTGCAGTCCCGGCCCGTCGCGGTCACCCTCGGCACGTACCACCGCTCGACCTGCGGGTACACGATCGGCCTTCCGTCGGAGTACGACGCCTCCCCGCTCGTGTAGTGCTCGTGCCAGGCCGCCACGGTCTCGGGCGTAGCGCTGTACTTCTCGCCCTCACGGACATCGAGGAACGCGTTGAACCTGCTCTGCAGCACCCAGCTGTTGTCCAGCGGCAGCCGTTTCTCGCCCTTCTTGTGGTAGATGCCGCCGTGGCCCACGTGCTTGACCCCGATGAACACGTTGTCGTTCGCGGTGTTGCTGTGCCCGGAGTTGAGGTTGACGCCGGAGTTCGAGCCGTTCACCACGTTGTGGTGGAAGCGCACACCGGACGCGCCGTCGTCCATGTACAGCGCGTCGTTGGAACCGCCGATCTTCTCGAAGTGGTTGTACGCGATCTCGTTGCCCAGGTACGTGAAGTCCCGGCCCGCGTAAACCGCCCCCATGTCGCCGGCGTTCTTCACCACGTCGTAGAAGTGGTTGTGGTTGACCCGCATGTCGTTGCCCATGATCTGCACGGCCATGTGCGGTGCGTCGTGGACGTAGTTGTACTCGAAGGAGTTGCCGACCCCGTACAGGTAGCCGGCCGGTGTGTAGGTGGCCAGCTTCGAGAAACGCGCGATCTCGTTGTGACGGGCGACGTTGTTCCCCCGTTCCAGCGTGGCCCGGTCGCCGCCGCCGAGCAGGACCCCGCCGCCGCCCAGGTCGTGGAGGTAGGAGTTCTGCACGACGTTGTCGTGGCCGCCTTGCAGGGTCTCGTAGTCGGGCATGCTCGTGATGGTGTCGGTCGTCCGCCCGATGCGGATCGCGTCCATGCTCACGTTGGAGATGTCGACCGCGTCGATGAGCGTGCCCACGGCGTCGAGGAGCTGCACGCCGCTGACGAGCGACCCGGTCATGGCCAGGCCCCGCAGGGTCACGCCCCGCACCCCGTCGAGCAGGAAGAAGTTCTTGTCGAAGGTCTGGAGCGTGGTGTCCTTGCCCTCGATCGTCCCGCCCTCGGGCCGGTAGTACAGGACGTCGTTGTCGTCGTAGCGGTCGATGTAGTACTCACCGGCCGTGTCCATCTCCGAGAGGACGTTGAGGACCTTGACCTTGGTCCACGCGTCCTGCGGAATGTACATCGACGGGTACTTGGTGTAGATGCGGTCGCCGCTCCACGACAGGATCCGCACCATGTCGTTGGCGTAGTTGTTGCCGAAGTACCCCGACAGCCAGCCCTCGGTCTCGGCCTTGGTGTTGTCGATGTGCTCGATCCACCGCGGGTCGAGCTGCACCGGGACGTCGGTGTACTCGCCGAAGCCACGGGTGCCGAGGTCGTCCACCGTCGGAACCGCCTCGGGCGCCCAGCTCTTGTAGCGGTCGGCGGCCAGCGCACGGCCCCCGACCGTGAAGATCTGCGGTGTCATGCGCCGCATCTCCGTGGGCGACCAGGTGTCGCGCTGCTCCGGGTCCTCGAGCTGCTGCTTCTTGTCCTCGAACTGGGCCCGCGGGGTCGTGCCGGAGGAGTTCCAGTCGTCCTGGCGGCCGAAGCGGGCGTCGAGGTCCACGTTCATGAGGTCCCGGGGGCCCTCGGCCTTCCACTTGTCGCCCGTGCCCCACAGGTGACAGTCGGTCTCGGTCGTGGCGCAGGAGTTGCCGTTGGGGTACTCGGCCAGGACCTGGGTGTCACCGCCGACGACGAGCTCGGGAGCGAAGGGTTCCTGCACCCAGTTGAAGCCGTTCTTGTACAGGGTGCCCGGGTCGATGCCCTGGGCGCCGAGGTCGTAGACCCACACGCCCGCACGCAGCCCGGGGGTGTTCAGACGGGTGTGGGAGGAGTACTGCGGCTGGGCGAGGGTCTCCTCGGAGAGGTCGGTGAGCTTCTTCCATCCCTCGGCGGGCAGCTCGTGCGACCCGGTGATCGTCACCTTCTCGTTCCGGTAGGCCGCGTAGGTGACCCAGGAGTTCGCGGCGCCCTTCAACTCGACTGTGTCGTCGAGGACGTAGGTGCCGCCCCGGATCAGCACCGTGCCGCGGGCCTTGGCCGACGTGTGGCCGGCCAGTGCGTCCCGTGCCGCCGTGATGGTCCGGAACGGGTCCTTCCTGCCGCCGCTGTTGGTGTCGTCCCCGTCGGTGGCGGAGACGTAGACCGTCAGCTTCCCGGGAGCGGTCCAGGGGCCGGCCGCGGCGGCGGACCCGGCCGCCGGCCCACCGACGCCCGCCGTCAGCGCCAGGGCGACCGCGGCCATCAGTGTCCGCGACGGTCGTCGCCGAGTTCTCAGCATGGAGGTTGCCCTTTCGTCGGTTCTCATGTGACTGACGTGGGGGGTGCGATGCACGGACGGGGCTGGTGCGCGGTGCCTCGGTCAGCTGCCCTCGGGGCGCAGCCGCAGACCCTGCATGCCGCCGTCGACGGCGAGGGCCGTGCCGGTGACGGACGCCGCCGCCGGGGACGCCAGGTAGACGATGGCCGCGGCGACCTCCTCGGCGCTCACCAGACGCCCGGTCGGCTGGCGGGCGTTGAGCGCGGTGCGCTCGGCCCCCGGGTCCGCCGCGCTCGACAGCAGGCGGTCTATCCACGGGGTGTCCGCCGTGCCGGGGTTGACGCAGTTCACCCGTATGCCCTCACGGATGTGGTCGGCGGCCATGGCGAGGGTCAGGGACTGCACGGCGCCCTTGCTCGCGCTGTACAGCGCCCGCTGGGGCAGCCCCGCGGTCGCCGCGACCGAGCAGGTGTTGACCACCACCGCGTGACGGGAGGCACGCAGGTGGGGCAGCGCGGCCCGGGTGGTCCGCACGATGCCGAGGACGTTGACGTCCAGGACGTGCCGCCACTCGGCGTCGTCGTTGTCCGCGACCGTCCCCTGGGCGCCGATGCCCGCGTTGTTCACCAGGATGTCCAGGCCGCCCAGGAAGTCCACCGCCCGGGCGACGCCGGCCCGGACCGAGGCGTCGTCGGTGACGTCGCACCGGACGGGGAGCAGGGCCTCGCGGTCGGTGGCCGGCAGGGCGTCCGGGGCGAGGTCGAGGACGGCGACCCGGGCGCCGCGGCGGGCCAGGAGCCTGGCGGTGGCGAGCCCGATCCCCGACGCGCCGCCCGTGACGACGGCCCCGAGACCGTCGAGTTCGGGGGACGGGGGAGAGGGGGTGTGCGGCATGACGGTGTTCCTTCGCATGGGGTGGTGGTCAGTCCAGGTGGAAGAGTTCCTCGCCGGTCACCCACCGCTCCCCAGGCTGCGCCGAGTCCAATGGCCGCTGGCAAGGGTCGGTGAGCGTCCACCACTGCTGGGTCTGCGGGTCGGCGGCGATGGCGGCCATGTCGGCCTCGTAGTCGTCGCCCGTGTACTCGAAGTAGGCGAAGAGGGTGTGGTCGCGCAGGAAGATGGAGTAGTTGGTGACGTGCGCGCGGGAGAGGGTGTCCAGCACCGGCCGGGGCACCGAACGGTGCAGTTCCAGGTACTCCTCGGCGTGTTCGGGGCGCAGCCGGATCACGGACGCGACCCGGCGGGGTGTGCGGGATGCGGGCATGGCTGGTCACTCCTTCGCGAAACGGGTCACTTCTCGGTGCCGCGGGCCCGGCACGGGCGGCAGGGGCGCTAGCCCTTGACCGCCCCCGCCGCGAGCCCGCTCATGATGTGCCGCTGCATCACCATGAAGATCACCAGGATCGGGATCACCGCGAGCAGCAGGGTCGGGAACACCTTGGTGTAGTCCGTGGAGTACTGACCGACGGCCGCGTACACACCCGTGGTGACGGTGTAGACGCCGCTGCCGGGACCGAGGATCATCTGCGGGCTGGCGAAGTCGTTCCAGACGCTGAGCGAGTTGAGGATGAAGACCGTGGCGATGATCGGCCGCATCAACGGCAGGATGATCCGCCAGAGCGTGTAGTACCTGCCGGCCCCGTCGATGGCCGCGGCCTCGTCCAGCGACCTGGGCAGCACCCGGACGTAGCCGAAGAAGACGAACAGCGTGAACGGGATCGTGGTGGCCGTCATGAACAGGATGAGCCCCGGCAGCGTCCCCATCAGACCGATCGCACGCAGCACGAAGATGACCGGCACCAGGATGACCTGGGTGGGGATGAACATGCCCGCGATGAAGAAGAACAGCAGCAGCCGCGAGATCAGCTTCGGCGTGCGGGCCAGCACGTACGCCGCGGGCGCGCACACCGCCATGGCGAGGGCGTTCACGCAGAGCACCAGCGCGATGGTGACGCCGTAGCCCTTCAGGATGCTGAAGTCCGGGTTGTTCCAGGCGTCCGCGAGGTACCGGAAGGTCGCCGTGCCGAAGCTCGGCGAGAACGGGTTGGCGAGGATCTCCTGCTGGCTCTTGAAGGCGTTGACCACCAGGAGGTACATCGGCACGAGCATGCCGAGGGACACCAGGGAGACGAACGCGACCCGGACGGCGGCGGCCGAGGTGAGTGTTTTCTTCATCCGATGGACTCCGCGTCGTCCTCGGCACGCCTGCGCAGGACGAGGACTGTGATGGCCAGGACCGCGGCGGCGACGATCAGCAGCACGGCCTGGGCCGAGGCGACGCCGATGTCCCGCTGCGGGAAGGAGACTGCGAGGATCGAGTAGGCGAGGGTCTTGGTGGATCCCGCCGGACCGCCCCCGGTCAGCGACACGACCACGTCGTACGTCTTCAGCAGCGAGATGCCCGAGGTGATGACGGCGACCGTCACGGTGGACGCCAGGGAGGGCCAGGTCACGGCACGGAACGTCTGCCACCTGCTCGCGCCGTCGATCCGCGCCGCCTCCAGCAGATCCGCCGGCACCGCCTGCAGGCCCGCCAGGTAGAGGATCAGCTGGACGCCGAAGAGCGACCAGACGATGACGAGGATCATCGACCACAGGGCCCAGTCGGGATCGCTGAGGAAGGGCAGGCTGTCGGTGCCGGCCTTCTCCAGCATGGTGTTGACCACGCCCTGCGGGCCGAGGATGGCCTGCCACAGGAAACCCACGACCAGCGCGCTGAGCACGTGCGGGTAGAACATGACCACCCGGCCGAAGGTGTTGAACCGGTTGGTGCGCTGCAGCAGCAGCGCGAGACCGAGCGCGGCCAGGTTGACCGCGACCGCGCCCACCACGGCCACTACGGCGGTGACCACCATGGTGCCGGTGATGTCGTCGGACTCGAACATGGTCCTGTAGTTGTCCAGACCGACGAACTCGGGGACACGGTTGGGGAATCCGTTGTACTCGGTGAAGCTGTAGTAGATCGCGTAGATCACCGGTATGACCAGCAGGGCGACGTAGATGAGCACCGCGGGGACGACCATGCTGACGCGGGCGGCCAGATCGCGCCAACCCCGCGGCTTGGAGACTGATGTCCGTTGCATGGGTCAGCGGTTCTCGTCGACCCACTGGTCGATGCTCTTGGCGGCGTCCGCCGGGCCCGCCCCGGTGTAGAGGCTCTGCGCGACCTCGGTGAACTTCGGGTTGAAGCCGGTGACGGGCAGTCGGACGTTGCCCTGGCCCTCGCCCACGGCGACCAGTGCCGGGGCGGCGTCGAGGATGCCCTGGATCTGCGCGTCGACCTTCGACTGCTTCGGCTCGGAACCCTTGCGGAACACCCCGTCCGAGCCGAGCTGCGCCTCGATGGCCTTGGCGTCGGTGACCAGGTACTCCACCAGCTGCTTGGCGCCGTCCTCGTCGCCGATGCCCTTGCGGATCATGTAGGGGTTGGCCATGGTGGCGCCCTGCGGACCCGGGTACGCCTGGCCGTCCGCGGCCGGCGGGGAGAACACACCCACCTCGAAGGGCAGGTCCCCGGCCTTGTTCAGGGTGGCCGCGAACCAGCTGCCGTTGGTGTAGAGGCCCACCTTGCCCGCGGTGAAGTTGGCGTCCGCCTGGGAGGGGCTGAGCCCCACGTCGCTCTTGTCGATGTAGCCGGCCTTGATCCAGTCGGCGTACATCTGGAACGCGGGCTTGTACGCGTCACCGACCGAGAGCTTCTTGTCAAAGACCGCGGTCTGCCACTTCGGGTGCAGCTGGTTCAGCGTGGGGTGGTAGATCTGCTGGAGCTGGAGACCGGTCTGGAAGTCGCCGGCCGTCTGCATCGGCGTGTAACCGGCCTTCTTCAGGTCGCCGAGGTCCTTGGTCAGCTCGTCCCACGTGGTCGGCGGCTTGCTGATCCCGGCCTTCTCGAAGGCGCTCTTGTTGTAGTAGACCAGCGACTGCGTCTGGGTGCCGACGCCGACCGCGTAGTGCGCATCGCCCATGGCGTACTCGTCGAACATCGGCGTGCCCTTGGCCCAGGCCTCGCCGCTGAGGTCGATCAGTTCGGGCGCCGTGTCGTCGTCGGGGAAGATCGACTGGATGACGTCGGGCGCGGTGCCTGCGGCCAGTTGCTGCGGGAAGGACTCGGCGACGGACTTGCCGGTCGGGCCCTCTATCTTCACCTTCAGGCCGGTCTTGTCCTCGAACGGCTTGACCAGCTTCTCCCAGTAGGCATGGTTGAGGTTGTCGGTGAGGTTCACCATCATCCGGATCTCGCCGTCCTCGCCCCCCGCCGAGCCGGAGCCCGACGAGCAGGCCGCGACGAGGAGCAGTGGAACCGCGGCGGCAAGCGCGGCACCGCGCGCCTTGCTCCCTCTGGTGGTCGACGTCATTGTCATCTCTCTTTTCCTCGGTGGGGAAAGCCGGCGGTGTCGTTCGGTGGTCACAGCCGCCCCCGGTAGGGCAGGGGGCCGACGGCCGTGATGTCGGTGGGGGCCTCGCCGCGGTCGACGCGGTAGATGCCGTCGTCGGCGACGAAGAACTCGGGGACGTCCGGGTAGCGCAGTTCCTCGGGCAGCGGCTCGCGGTCCGTCCAGGCGAAGAACTCCCGGGCGAAGGTGGCCCGGTCCTTGCGGCCGTACAGATGCAGGTCGCCCGCGGTCAGCGGGCTGCGCACGGACCAGTGGACGCCGGACTCGGCCCAGTGCGCGCGATCGCTGACCAGCACCGACTGCCGTTCGCGCGGCGCGGTCACCCGGTCCCAGAAGTCCTCGTCCGGGCCGTACCGGGCCATCAGGAACAGCAGATCGTGCGCGTGCCAGGCGGTGCTGGGCGCGATGTCGGCCTCGTTGTGCCAGCCGCTCGCGGAGGCGAAGTAGCCGGCCGGAGTCTGGTAGCGGGCGTAGGTGGCGAGGCAGGCCCGTGTGAACGCTTCCAACTCGGCGTCCGGGCCCTCGGCCAGTACCTCGTGGATGCCGTACAGGGTCAGCCCCATGCCGGCGATCAGCATCGGCGTGTCCGTCTTCAGGGCGCGCTCGCCCTGGACGTACCAGTAGCGGTGGTAGCGGGTGGCGCCCGTCTCGTCGGTCCAGGCCGAACGGGCGACGTGCCGGCACAACCGCCGTGCCTCGGCGAGCAGTTCCCCGTCGCCCTGGGCGCGGTACCCGAGCACCAGGGGCACGATCATGAGCCCGTAGTACTCGGCGGGCTCCAGGATGCCGCCCTCGATGCGGTCGCGCACGGTGCGGAACGTGCCGGCGCTCTCCGTGTCGGGCACTCCACGGTGGTGGAAGAGCCGGATCAGCTCCGCCAGGTCCTCGGCGATCTCGTCGGCGTAGGTCTTGTCGTCGCTCAGCTCCGTGTAGAGCTGCTTGACCCAGACCCGGGCGTACTCCTGGTTGCAGGTGCCGTCCTCGCCCGGGCGCCCGCCGCCGTAGACCTCGCAGGCGTCCAGGTTGCGCCGTACGGCGGCCAGTACGGCGGCGACCTCCTCGGCCGGCAGCAGGTGACCGGCGTGGCGCACGGCGAGCAGCATGCCGAGGCTGCCGACGGCGTTGTGGATGAGGCCGCTGGTCGCCGACTCGCCGACCTGGAAGCCGATGTGCCGGTACTGCCCGTCGGGCTGCACCTCGGCGCACTGGTAGCGCAGCAGCCGGCGCAGCAGGGCGACGCCCCGCTCGTCCGGCCGCGCGGCCAGGGCCTGGGCCCAGGCGCCGACGGCCGGACCGGCGAACGTGGTGTGCCCACTGGTGAAGTCCAGGAAGGTGGCAGGGTTGGTGCCCCACACGCTGTGGTTGTGGAAGCCGTTGATCGCCCCTTCGTCGGTCACCCAGCTGTGCAGCCAGCCGGCCAGCGCGGCCGTGTCCGGCGTGGTGGTCTGGTGTTCCATGGCGTTCCTTCCGGAGCGGATCACACGGCCGCGTCGTGCGCGGCGTCCAGCAGGGCGGGGTCGAGGCGGTAGCAGCGGGCGGCGGTGCCGCCGAGCACGGCGGCGCGGTCGTCGGGGGCCAGCGGGGCGAGGAGTTCGCACACGGCCTCCCAGGTGCGCGCATAGCCCCCGGCCAGCACAGAGATCGGCCAGTCGCCGCCGTACATCAGCCGCTCGGGCCCGAACAGCTCCAGCGCGTCCTCGACGAACGGCCGCACCTCGTCGGTGGTCCACGCGTCGAGTGCGCCCGAGGCCGAGTAGAGCCCGGACACCTTGGCGTGGACGCGAGGGTGCTGCGCGGCGGCGGCGATCAGCCGGTGCCACTCGGCCCGCTCCTCGCGGCCGCCGCCGACGGGCGGCTTGCCGAGGTGGTCGACGACCAGGCGCAGGGTCGGGTGCCGGGCCGCCAGCTCGGGCAGGTGGCGCAGCGCGGCGGGCGAGGAGGTCGGGTAGTCGAAGGTGAGGCCGGCCTCGGCGAGCAGCGCGAGGCCCGCGCCGGCGTCGGAGCCGAGGATCCACTCCGGGTCGGACCGCTCGTGGAGCAGGGTGCGTACGCCCACCACGTGCGGGTCGTGGCGGAGCACGGTGAGGCGGGCCCGGGCCCGGTCCGGGTCGTCCAGCGGGACCCAGGCGACGACGCCGACGACCTCCGGGTTCCTGGCGGCGGTCGCCAGCATGAGGTCGGTGTCCGCGTCGTTGTCGGCCGCCTGGACGAGGACGGCTGCGGTGACCTGGGCCCTGCGCAGGGCCGGACGGGCGTCGCGGAACCGCATGGCGCGGTCGACGGGCGACATCGCGGGCCCCAGCCAGTCGTAGGCGGCCAGGCCGGGATCCCAGACGTGCAGATGGGAGTCGACGACGGTCATGACCGCTCCCTCGCGGCGGACGGCGCGGACGGCGCGGACGGAGCGGGTGTTGCGCCGGGGACGTCCGGGACCAGGCCGAGGTCCGCCAGCTCCGCCCAGAGCGCGTCGGGCACGCGGGCCGCGAGCCGCCCCGCGTTCGTACGGGACTGCCGCGCGTCGCGGGCGCCGAGCACCACCGACACGACCGCCGGGTGCCGCAACGGGTAGGCGATCGCGGCCTCGGGCAGAGTGACGCCGTGTCGCTCGCAGACGTCCGCGAGTGCGCCGGCCCGGGCGACCAGCTCGTGGGGCGCGGGCAGGTAGTCGTAGGTGGCGTCGGCCGGCGGACGGTCGGCCGCCAGCAGGCCGGAGTTGTAGACCGCGGCGGCGACGACGCCGACCCCGCGCTCCTGGGCGAGCGGCAGCAACTCGCCCCGCGCGGACTGGTCGAGCAGGGTGTGGCGCCCGGCCACCATGACCAGGTCGACGTCCGAGCGGCGGACGAACTCGGTGAGCATCGCGGCCTGGTTCATGCCCACGCCCACCGCCTTCACCACCCCCTGGTCGCGCAGTTCGACGAGGGTGTCGACGCCGGTGGTGGAGGCCTGGTGCCAGTGGTCGTCGGGATCGTGCAGGTAGACGATGTCGACGTGGTCGAGCCCGAGCCGGGTCAGGCTGCCCTCCAGGGAGCGCAGGATGCCGTCCCTGGAGAAGTCCCAGTCGCGCCGGAAGGCGGCGGGCACCGCGAAGCCGCCGTCGTCCTGAAGGTGCGCGGTCCCGGGGCTGGGCACCAGCAGTCGGCCCACCTTGGTGGACACGGTGTACTCGCCCCGCGGACGCCGAGCGAGGAAGGCGCCGAGGCGGCGCTCCGACAGCCCGAGTCCGTAGTGCGGGGCGGTGTCGAAGTAGCGGACGCCACTGTCCCAGGCCGCGTCGACGGCACCCTGCGCGTCCGTATCGCTCGTCTCCCGGGCCAGATTCCCCAACTGGGCGGCTCCCAGGCCGAGTTCGGTCAGCTCCGGACCGCGGGCGAGGGCACGTGAACGCATCGGCCTCACCACACCCTCGTACGCGCGGAGGCCGCGAGGTCCTCCGGGTGGGCGAAGGGCCGGCCCGCCGCGAACCGCTCCACCTCGTCGGCGACAGCGTCACCGATGCGGTGCAGCTCCCCGCCGAGCGAACCCGCCAGGTGCGGGGTGAGCACGACGTTGTCCAGCGTCCACAGCTCGCTGCCGGGGTCGGGCGGCTCCGGATCGGTGACGTCGAGGACGGCGTCGATGCGGCCGGTGCGCACCTCGGCGAGCAGGGCGTCCTGGTCGACGACGGCCCCGCGCGCGGTGTTGACGAGCGTCGCCCCGTCCGGCATCAGCGCCAGCCGTCCCGCGTCGATCTGCCCGCGGGTCGCGGGAGTCAGCGGCTGGTGCAGGGACACCACCCGGCTGTACGCCATCAGTTCGTCGAGCGGCACCAGGCGCGCGCCGAGGGCGGCCGCCTGCTCCTGCGTGAGCGTCGGGTCGTACAGGAGGACGTCCAGGTCGAAAGGGCGCAACAGGGCGAGCACCGCCCGGCCCACGGTGGAGGCGCCCACGATGCCCACCGTCTGCCGGTAGTTGCCGCGTCCGGTGTACGCGCCGAAGTGGTCGGGCAGGGTCCGCGAGGCGCGGTAGCGGCGCTCCTCGGCGAGGACGCGCTTGTTGGCGAGCAGGATCATGGCGAGGGTGTACTCGGCCACGGGCCCGGAGTTGGCGGCGCGGGCGTTGGCCGCGACCACGCCGCGGGCGGCGAAGGCGGCCGGGTCCTCCAGACAGGACGCGGCCACCCCGCCCGCGTAGACCACGGCCCGCAGCCGCTCGGCGCGGGCCAGGTGCTCCGCCCGTACGAGGGGCGCGTCCCAGCCCGCGACGAGGATCTCGGCGCCGGCCAGCGCGTCGCGGGAACGGGCGGATTCCAGTTCGCACAGCACCAGTGAGGTGTCGATGTCGGCCGCCCGGCGCAGCCGGGCCAGGGCGTCCTCGTCGAAGACGGCGTGGACCAGTCGGGGGTTCATGGCGAAGACGGCACGTGGTCGCGTCACGTCGTGCTCTCCCTCTCGGTGTGCTCACTGCGCGCGGGACGGTGGACGGGACCGGGAACGGCAGGAGAGGCGGTGCCCGCGGGGGTGCGGGGGGCCGGACCCGGGGGACCGGGCTCGGGCACCAGCCGCAGACCGGCGTCGCGCGGGCGCACATGGGGACCGTCGGGGCGGGCCCAGCCGGCGTTCTCCTCCGGGGCGGCGAGTGCGCTCTCGTCGACCGTGATGCCGAGTCCCGGCGCGTCGCCGAGGACGATGCCGCCGTCCTCGATCGTCTGATCCACGGTCAGCCCGGCCGGTGTGCCGGTGTCCTGCACCTCGGTGACCAGGTGGTTGGGAGTGGCGGCGGCCGCGTGCGCCAAGGGGTTGGCGTGGTAGCCGACCGGGCTGACCGGGAGGTCGTGGCCGTGGGCGAGGGTCGCGACCCGCAGGAAGTGGGTGATGCCCCAGACGCCGGCGGTCTGCACGACCTGGAGCGCGTCGGCCGCCAGCAGGGGACGGAACTGCTCCAGGCCCGTCAGGTTCTCGCCACTGGCGACGGCGGTACGGGCGGCCCGGCCCACGGCCCGGTGTCCCCTCGCGTCCCAGCGGCGCACCGGCTCCTCGATCCAGGCGAGTTCGACGCGGTCCTCGATGCGGGCGAGCAGCCGTACGGCCTGGTGCCTGCCCCAGGACTCGTTGACGTCGAGCATCAGGGCGGGGGAGCGGGTGTTGGCGCCCAGCACTGCGGCGACCGCGCGCAGCCTGGCGATGTCGCGTTCGGTGTCCAGGCCGCCCTTGAGCTTGGCGCCGGTGAAGCCGCGTGCGGCCCAGCCGGAGTACAGCGCGACCAACTCCTCCTCGTCCAGCGCGATGTCGAGACCGGACGCGTAACCGGGCACGAAGCGGTCCGCCGCGCCGAGGGTGCGCCACAGCGGCTCGCCGGCCATCTTCGCCTTGAGGTCCCACAGCGCCATGTCGAATGCGCCGATGGTGCCGAAGGCGGTGCCGGCGTGGCCGCTCTTGAAGGTGTGGGCCAGCATCCGGTCGTAG
Organism: Streptomyces sp. NPDC102462; assembly: GCF_044765425.1. Lineage (NCBI taxonomy): Bacteria > Bacillati > Actinomycetota > Actinomycetes > Kitasatosporales > Streptomycetaceae > Streptomyces > Streptomyces sp. NPDC102462. Next base: position 29,930 of record NZ_JBIWKB010000071.1, read on the forward strand.
AGCGTGGTGACGGCCCGTGGATCCTGCCCGTCGAGTGCGGGGAAGACCCGCGAGGCGTCGCCGTGCGCGCCGAGGCCCACTCCGGTGAGGCCGCCGTCGGTCTCGACCAGCAGGACCGGGACCTCGGTGACGCCCTGTGCGACAAAGCCGTTGGCGTCTCCGACGGGACGCCCCCAGCGGTGCACGGTCGTCAGGCTCCGGAATCCGGTGATCTTCAACTGCTCCCCCTCTTCGTGCTCTCCTCGCCGTCCCGCCCGCCGGCCCACCCACCCCGCGCCAGGGAAGACCGAGGGGGCGTGGGAAGTGGGGGAGCGTGCCGTCGGGCCAGGGGAACGGGCGTTGTGCGGCCGCCGGGAAGCACTCCCGCAACCGCGCCCTCATCTAGTCGTAACGTATCATACAAGTGATGACTGAGAAGAGGTCTCGGTCACTGGTTCCGGAGGTGGTGCCGGGACCCGCGCGAGGGCCGGACGACGGCGGTCAGGCGGCGCCGAGTGTCTGGCGCTGACGCCCCAGCCCCTCGATCTCGATCTCCATCACGTCACCGGGCGCCAGGTAGGGGAAGCGGCCGGACAGGGCGACGCCCTCCGGAGTGCCGGTGTTGATGACGTCACCCGGATCCAGCACGAGGTACTGGCTCAGGTCGTACACGATCTGCGCGACGGAGAAGATCATGTCCGCGGTGCGGGAGTCCTGCCGCGGCTCGCCGTTCACGAAGGACCGCAGCCGCAGGCCCTGGACGTCGGGCACCTCGTCGGCCGGCACCAGGAAGGGGCCGAGCGGGTTGAAGGTGGCGCATGACTTGCCCTTGGACCACTGGCCGCCGGAGTGCTCCAGCTGGAAGTCGCGCTCGGAGACGTCGTTGGAGACGGCGTAGCCGGCCACGTGGTCCAGGGCCTGCTCGGGGGAGTCCAGGTAGCGCGCCGTCCGGCCGATGACGACGGCGAGTTCGACCTCCCAGTCCGTCCTGGCGGAGCCGCGCGGGATCTCCACCTCGTCGTGCGGGCCGACCACCGTGTTCGGGTGCTTGAAGAAGATCACCGAGCGGGTGGGCGGCTCGCTGCCGGACTCCGCCGCGTGCGCCGCGTAGTTCTGCCCGATGCAGACCACCGCGCCGGGCCGGGCGACGGGCGGTCCGAAGCGCAGCCCCTCGGCCTCCAGCACGGGCAGGGCACCCTCAGCCAGGGCCCGGCGGGTGCGGGCGATGCCGTCCGCGGCGAGGAAGGTGCCGTCGATGTCGGAGGTCAGGGAGGAGAGGTCCCGGGTGACACCCAGGTCGTCGATGACGGCGGGGCGTTCTTGCCCGGGGTCTCCGAGCCGTACGAGTTTCATGTGCCGCTTTCCTTGGTCGAGGGCCGGGTCCGGCCGTGGCCGCCGGCCGTGCCGGATGCGTCTGTCCCGGTCGGCCGGTCGTGGAGATGGCGAAGGCGGCCGTCGCGGTGACGGGACGGGTGTCGATTCCCGGGTGGGCGCGGGTGTCCGCCGTGATCGGCGCCGTGCCGGCGCCGCCGCTTTGGGACGTGCGGGCCCAGTATCGGTGTACGGCACCGCTTGTTGTCAATGGACTGGTTTACTGTCAACAGGCTGACAACTAGGGTGTGGCGCCATGAGTACTCGGGACGGATCGGTATGGGCCAGTGCCGCACCGGCGCCGGCCGTGCTGCGGGCGGGCGCGATCCTCGACGCGCTGGCGGACGCCCGTGGCCGTGCGCTGTCGCCCGCCCAACTGGCCGCCGCCGCGGGCGGCATACCGCGGGCGTCCGTCGTCAACATCTGCGCGGCCCTGCACGAACGGGAACTGGTCCGGGCCGTGGACGGCGGCTTCGCCCTCGGACCGGGCCTGCTGCGGCTCGCCCAGTCCTACCTGGACGCCTTCGATCCCGTCCGCAGCTTCCGGGAGCAGGTGAGCCGCCTGGGCGACCGGGAGGAGACGCTCCAACTGGCCACCATGGAAGGCACGGACGTCGTCTACCTGGCGGTGCACGAAGGCACCGTCCTGATGCGCCTCACCAGCCGGGCTGGGGCCAGGCTGCCGGTCACCTGCACGGCGCTGGGCAAGGCCATGCTGGCCGGCCTGGACGACACCGCGGTGCGTGAACTGCTGGCGGACCGGGAGCCGTTCGAGGCACGCACGCCCTGGTCGGTGACGACGCTCGACGCGCTGCTCGCGGACGTGCGCGACGTGCGCACGGCCGGTCACGCCGTCGACGACCAGGAGGCCGCCGAGGGCATCGTGTGCGTCGCGGCGGCCGTGCCCGGACCGCCGCCGGGCGGCCGGCCCTTCGCCGTCAGCTCCTCGCTGCTCAAGTCCCAGGCCACACCCGAGCGGGTGGCGGCGCTCGCCGCACTGATCAAGGACCTCGTGCGCAGGGTGGGCGCGGCGGCCTGAGCGCCGTCTGTGCCCCTACTGCGCGCGCCCGTTGACCGTCACACGACGCAGCGACAGGTCCGTGACGGACTGGAGCAGCATGTCCTGGGCGGCGTCGTCGAAGGCGAGTCGGTCGAGCCGGACCCCGTCGACCGGCGCATCGGCCAGCCCCCGCACGCGCACCGGGTACTCGCAGTGCCCGCGCACCGACCAGCGCTCGGCCGTCAGCCGGGACACCTCGGCCGGCCGGTCGCCGCCCGTACCGCCCGCGTACTGGAAGGTCACCTCGAAGGGCACATACGTCCAGGCAGGCGCGTCGACGTCGGTGACGCGGACGTCCCGGACGTACCCGCCCCGCGCGGGCGTCGACTTGACGTTGAGGACCGAGGCGACGGAGGCCTCGTCGAGGCCAGGGTCGAGCGGCAGGCGCAGGCGCCGCGCGACGACGTCCGACGCGCCGCCGCTCATCTCGCTGCCGATCGCCACCGCGGCTCCGCCGCTGAGGTAGACGCAGTCCTGGATCCGGATGTGCCGGGAGGGCACGCCGACCCGCCACCCGTCCTCGTCCCGCCCGGACTTGACGGCGATGCAGTCGTCGTGGACGGCGAAGGTGACCCGCTCGATGGTGACGTTCTCGCACGAGTCCGGGTCGCAGCCGTCGCTGTTGGGTCCCTCGCACTCGACCCGCACATCGCGCACGGTGACGTTCCGGCTCAGCACCGGATGGATGTTCCAGAACGCGGAGTTGCGCAGCGTGACGCCCTCGATCAGGACGTTCTCGCAGGAGTGCGGCTGGACGAAGCTCGGACGCAGGAGGTGCCCCGCGCCGAGGACACGATCGCGTACCGGGACGCCCTGCGCACTCCACCGCTCCAGCGTCGCCCAGTCCGCGAACTCGTTGGGCATGCCGGGTTTCCAGCCGTACTTCCCGGAGCCCTTCCACGGCCACCAGTGCGTGTCGTCGGCCTGTGCGTCGAGGACTCCGCGGCCGGTGACCCCGATGCCGTGCTGACCGTGGGCGTAGACCATGGGGGAGTAGTTGTAGACCTCGATGCCCTGCCAGCGGGTGCGTACCACCGGCAGATAGGCGGCCGGGTCGGTGCTGAACAGGACGGTGGCGCCCTCGGCGACATGCAGGTCGACGCCGCTGAGCAGATGGATCGGGCCGGTGGCCCAGCGCCCGGGCGGGACCAGGACGTGTCCTCCGCCGGCGGCGTGGCAGGCTCGGACCGCCGCGAGGACGGCGGCCGTGCAGTCGGTGGTGCCGTCGCCGACGGCACCGTGGTCGGTGACGGGGAACCAGGCGTCGGGGAAGTGCGGGCGACCCCGGTCGTCGGCCGCCGCGCCGGTGGCGCGGGCCAGTGGGACGGCGGCGGCCGTGAGGACGCCGAGACGGAGCAGTCGTCTGCGGGCCGGATCGGTCATGCTGTGCCCCTCGGTGAGATGGAACCGGTGGTGGCGGCGCTCGCTTCACCGCCCGGGCCCGGCCGCGGGCCCAGGAGGGCCGGGAAGGTAGCGGGCGGCCTCGCCCGCGGCATGGTCGGCGAACATGGGCCCGGCGACATCGGGGTCACCGGAGCGCAGGACGTCCAGAAGTTCGGCGTGGTGCTCGGCCATCGCGCCCCAGCCGCCCGCGTAACGCGGGTCACCCAGGACGTGCAGGTCCCACAGGCTGGACTCGATCATGTGCCACAGGCGGATCAGCGCCGCGTTGCGGGCAGCTTCGCACACATGTCGGTGAAATGACATGTCGGCGTCGCGGAAGGCGCCGATGTCGTCCTCGGCCGCGGCCCGGCGCAGTTGGGTCACGTCCTCGGTGAGCAGCCACGTGTGCTCGGCGTCCAGTCGGCCGGCCACCCGGCGGGCCGCGTACTCCTCGAACATCACCCGGATGTCCCGGACGTCCTGCGCCTGCCGCTCGGAGACCCGCACGACATAAGTACCGCGATGCGGTTGGGAGATGACCAGCCCCTCGTACGCGAGGCGTTTGATCGCCTCGCGGGGCGGGGCCTGACTGGTGCCGAAGCCGCGCGCGATCTCCGACTCGACCAGGCGTTGCCCGGGTGCGAGCCGGCCGTTGACGATCCAGTCCCGCAACAGCGTGTACACGTGGTCGGAGAGCAACTGCCGCGGCATGCGGGGCGCGCCCGGCACCGGACCGCCCTCGGTCCGGCCCGCCTCCCCGTCCGCCCCCCGGCGTGGCCCGCTCGGACGCGCGTCAGGCGGAACGGGCAGCTTGGCCTGCTGTTCCTGCCAGATCCGGGCGATCGTGGACTGCGACAGGCCCAGCGTGTCGGACAGCGAGCGGGTCGAGGGCACCGGGGCACCGGCACGGGCCTGTTCGAGCAGCACCGCGACCCGGGCCTCCGCCTCCTGCCGGTTGGTGCTGCGGGGCCGTCCCGGGCGAGGCGCGTCGTGCAGACCGGCGACGCCCCGCCGCAGATAGCGCTCGCGCCACTTGGCCACCGTGGTGGGAGCGCATCTGAGGCGCTGGGCGACCTCCGCGTTGGTCAGTCCCTCCGCACAGGCCAGGACGATCCGGCCGCGCAGCCGGAGGCCGGCCTGCGGCCGCCGGGCGAGGTCCGCAAGGGCCGCCCGGTCCTCCGCACTGAGCTGGGGAAATGCCGGCGGGTCGGAATCGGTCATGGCACCGCGCCTCCTGGGATGCGTGAACTTATGACTCACGGGCCGCGAGCCCGTCGCCCCTCAGGTCATCAATTTCAGGGTCAGCCAAGCGTATTGACGACACCACGGCACGAACATATTAACTATCGGTGCTCGATCAGTGACCCACTAATCGTGTACGCGATGCCGTGCGCGTGCTCCTCCGGAACGAGCACCCCGAGGGGCGGGCCCCGCCCCCTTCGGGCCCCCCGGGTCCAGCGGCGGCCGACGAGACGCCCCCGGACGGCGCCGACGTTCCGCACCAGGAACACGAGCCCGCGCGGCACAGCGCCGGTGACGGCACGGAACACACCGGCCCATCCACGCGGATCCGGACAACGACATCAGGCACTCCACGCGGCAAGGAGAACTCGTGCCAACCACCCAGGTACGACCCGTACGACGAAGGACCAGAAGAATTCCCCTGCTGCTTGCGGCCGGCGCCCTGCTGGTCGGCGGCGCCACCCTGGACCCGCCCGACGCGAGCGCCCAGGCCGCCGGCTGCAAGGCCACCGAGCTGTTCGTGTCCCCCGACGGGAACGACAAGGCCAAGGGCACCAGGAGCCATCCCTTCAAGACCATCGAGAAGGCGCGCGACCACATCCGCGACAAGGGCCTCAACCGGCCCGGCACGATGCGCTGCGACATCCACGTCAACCTGCGCGCCGGCGACTATCCGGTGAGCCGGACCGTCGAACTCGACGACCGCGACTCGGGCACGGGCGGCCACCAGGTCGTCTACCGCTCCTACGACGGCCCCGGCAAGGCCCGGGTGATGGGTGCCGAGCCGGTGACCGGCTGGGAGGAGTACAAGGACGGCATCTACCGTGCCGACGTCGGCACAGAGAACCCCTTCTACACCCTCTTCGAGGACGGCACGCGCGCCACCACCGCCCGCTACCCCAACCGCAAGTCCGACGACGAGTGGGCCCCGTACCTCACGTCCACCCTGCCGGAGCCGGAGAAGGAGGCCGTCCACCAGTGGCTGTACTCCAACCCCGGTGACTGGGACGCCAAGTGGGACCTCAGCAACGCCCAGGCGGTGGTCTGGTCCGGCGGCAGCTGGAGCTGGTTCACCGATACGGTCCCGATCCGGGACTGGAACCCCGCCAAGAACCAGATGACGCTCAAGTACTGGACCCGGTACGCGCTCAACAACTCCCGCGGCGGCTCGCGCTACTTCCTCCAGAACTCGCTCGACTTCCTGGACCAGGCCGGCGAGTACTACCTGGACTTCAAGAAGGGCCAGCTCTACTACAAGCCCCGGGGCGACATCAACGACGTCACCGTGCTGCGTCCCACGGTCAAGACCTTGTTCGAACTGGCCGGCACCGGCCCCGACCGGCGGGCGCAGGACATCACCCTGGACGGACTCGCCCTGCAGTACACCGACTTCGTCGACTGGTACCGCAACGGGTGGATCAGCGACGGCGACTCCGGCGAGGTGCACAAGTACCCGGAGTACGACCGGCAGATCGAGATGCCGCGCAACCGGTTCGGAGCCGTCTTGGTCACCAACAGCCGGGACATCACCCTGTCCCGGCTGAAGATCTCCGACACGGGCTACCACGCCGTCTACGCACTCGCCGCCAACGACCGACTGACGGTCCGCGACAGTCTGCTGGAGAACATCGGCGCCGACGGAATCAAGGTGGAGGGCCCCTACCCGGGAGAGGGAAACACCTCGAACGGCCACCTGCTGACCAACAACTACATCACCCACTACGGCGAACTGAACCCCGGCGACGCCTCCGGCATCGAGCTGATGAACACCGGGCACAACACGGTCAGCCACAGCCACGTCAAGCACAGCGCCCGCTACGGCATCAGCCTTGAGGTCCGACCGGAAGTGGCCCTCAAGGACAACTACGCCCGGGGCAACACCTTCGAGTACCTGCGGATCGACGAAGCCGGCCTGGACAGCGGCGACATGGGCGCCTTCTACACCTACGGCGTCAACAACGTCGAGCCGTACCCGATGGACAACCACGTGCGCCAGATGGTCGTCGGCGACGTGCTCCCGGACGAGTCGATGCCCGACAGCGGCACCCGGGGCATCCACATGGACGCCGGCGGCTGCGGCTTCACCTTCGAGGACATCGAGGTCGGCAGGACCACCGACCAGTCGTACCAGAGCTACCGGTGCAACGACGTGAAGAACGCCAACTGGGAGGACGGATACGACGCCTCCAGGATGGAGTACGACAAGATCGGCGTCACCGCCGGCTTCCCCTACCCGCTGCCCGACGGAGACACCCAGTGAGCGGTCGCTGAGCGTTCGCGTCCGACGAGCGCCCCCGGGCAGCGTGCCGCACGTGCCGCTGCCCGGGGTGCGGTGGGCGCGGGCCCGAGCCCGCCCGTGCCGAGAGCCCAGGCACCCGCACCGCCCTCAACACATACCTGGAGGCATTGCCATGCCCGAGTTGTCCCGACGAAACGTCCTGGCCGCGGCCGGAGCCTCCGCGGCGGCGACCGCACTGAGCGCCGCTCCCGCACAGGCCGCGCAGGAGGCGGCGGACACCAGCGCGTCGGCGGCGCGAGGAGGGGACCACGCCGCCGACCCGATGCGGCTGTGGTACCGCGCCCCGGCGGGGGAGTGGCTGGAGGCCCTGCCGGTCGGCAACGGCCGGCTCGGCGCCATGGTCTTCGGCGGCACCGACACCGAACGGCTCCAACTCAACGAGGACAGCCTGTGGGCCGGCGGCCCCAACGACTACGCCCGTCCCGACGCGGTGAAGCACCTGGCGGAGATCCGCCGCCTCGTGGTCGAGGAGAAGTGGAACCAGGCACAGCGGCTGATCGACGCCGAGTTCCTGGGCAGCCCCTCGGAGCAGGCCGCGTACCAGGTGCTCGGCGACCTCGAACTCACCCTCGCGGGCCAGGGCGAGGTGAGCGACTACGAACGCGAGCTGGACCTGGAGACCGCCATCGCCCGCACCACCTACACACAAGGTGGCGTACGCCATGTCCGGGAGGTCTTCGCCAGCGCACCCGACCAGGTCCTCGTCGTCCGGATGACGACGGACACCCCGGGCACCGTCGGCTTCTCCGCCCGCTTCACCAGCCCGCAGCGTTCCGGGGACTCGGCCGTGGACGCGCACACCATCGCCCTCGACGGTGTCAGCGGCGACTGGTACGGCCTGCCCGGCTCGGTGCGCTTCAGGGCTCTGGCGCGCGCCGAGGCCGAGGGCGGCCGGGTGCGCACCGACGGCGGAACACTCACCGTCGAGGGCGCCGACGGCGTCACCCTCGTGATCTCGATGGCGACCAGCTACCGCAACTACCTCGACGTCGGCGCCGACCCCGCCTCCCGCGCCCGCAACCACCTGGCACCGGCCGCGAGGAAGCCGTACGCACACCTGCGCGCCCGGCACGTGGCCGACCACCGGCGCCTGTTCGCCAGGGTCGCCATCGACCTGGGCCCCTCGGAACGGGCCGGGCTGCCCACCGACGAACGCATCCCGCTGTTCGCCGACGGCAAGGATCCCCAACTGGCCGCGCTCTACTTCCAGTACGGCCGCTACCTGCTCGCCTCCTGCTCCCGGTCGCCCGGACAGCCCGCCAACCTCCAGGGCCTGTGGAACGACGGCCTGAACCCGGCCTGGGAGTCCAAGTACACCGTCAACATCAACTTCGAGATGAACTACTGGCCCGCAGGACCCGGCAACCTCGCCGAGTGCTGGGACCCGGCCGTGCGGATGGTGCACGAACTGGCCGAGTCCGGCACCCGCACCGCCAAGGCCCTCTACGACGCCCCCGGTTGGGTACTGCACCACAACACCGACGGCTGGCGCGGCACGGCACCGGTGGACGCCGCCCAGTACGGCATGTGGCCGACCGGTGGCGCCTGGCTGTGCGTGATGCTGTGGGACCACTTCCAGTTCACCGGTGACACGGGCGCGCTGAGCCGCAACTACCCGGTGATGAAGGGCGCGGTGGAGTTCTTCCTCGACACCCTGCAGGTGGATGCGGAGACCGGCTGGCTGGTCACCAATCCCTCGCAGTCGCCGGAGGTCACCCACCACCAGGACGAGGGCGAGAGTGTCAGCATCTGCGCCGGCCCCACCATGGACATGCAACTGCTGCGGGACCTCTTCGACGCCTACCGGCAGGCCGCCGGGGTGCTGGAGCGCGACCCCCGGCTCGTCGAACGAGTCACCGAGGTCCGCGACCGGCTCGCTCCCACCCGCGTCGGCTACCTGGGCCAGATCCAGGAGTGGCTGGTGGACTGGGAGGAGGCGGCCCTGGTCAGAAGCCGACACATGTCCCACCTGTACGGGGTGTTTCCGAGCGCGCAGATCACCCCGAGGGGCACGCCGGAACTCGCCGCGGCCGCCAAGAAGAGCCTGGAGCTGCGCGGTGCCGCGGGACAGGGCTGGTCCCTCGCCTGGAAGATGAACATGTGGGCCCGGCTGCTGGACCCGGCGCGCGCCTACCAGCACCTGGCGGACCTGCTCACCCCGGCGCGCACCGCGCCCAACCTCTTCGACCTGCACCCGCCCTTCCAGATCGACGGCAACTTCGGCGGGGTCTCCGGCATCACCGAGATGCTGTTGCAGAGCCACGCCGGCGAGATCGAGCTGCTGTCCGCCCTGCCCGAGGCCTGGCCCACGGGATCCTTCCGGGGACTGCGGGCGCGCGGCGGCTTCGAGATCGACCTGGAGTGGACGGCGGAGGGGATCACCCGCGCGGAGGTGCGCTCGCTGCTCGGCAATCCCGTACGGATCCGCACCCCGCACCCGGTGCGCGTCGAGGGCGCCGCCGTGGACCGCCCCGAGCGGAGTGTGGTGTCCTTCGGCACCCGCCGCGGCGGCCGGTACCGGCTCGTCCCGGTCACCCAGTAACGGCGCTCACACCCCGTCACCGCGGCCGTCTCACCGAAAGGGGACGACCGCGGTGCCGACGCGGGGGCCTGGAACGTCCTGTCGAACCGCGGCCACACATGGCGCGTGCAGGAACGGATCCGTGTTCGCCGCCTCTTGAGTGCCAGATCTGTCCACTATCCGTGCTCGGCAGCCCGCGTGCGGGTGGTCTGTGGTGGCTTACCGTGGCGGGGTGAGCAAGGAGACGAACGGGTGCACCGGGCGGGTACTGGTCCTGGTGCTGCCTGAGGTGAATCTGCTGGACCTCGGTGGTCCTGTGCAGGTGTTCGACGCCGCGGCGCATCTCGGCGGCGGCTACCGGCTGGAGTACGTCGCCGAGACGGAGGGTCTGTGCTCCGCCCAGGGGCTGCGCCTGGCGGGGCTGGCACCGTTGTCGGCGAGCCGGGCGGAGCCCGGTGATCTGGTGCTCGTACCGGGGCCGCGGCTGACCGGATCCGACCGGCTGGTGGCACCCGCCGTGGTGCGCTGGGTGCGCGAGGCCTACGACACGGGTGCCCGGGTGGCGTCGGTGTGCAGCGCTGCCGCCGTCCTGGGGGAGGCGGGGCTGCTGGACGGACGCACGTGCACCACCCACTGGTCGCTCACCTCGGCGATGCGCGACCGGTACCCGCGGGCCCGGGTGCGCGAGGCCGCGCTCTACGTGCACGACGGGCGGATCAGCACCAGTGCGGGCATCTCGTCGGGGATCGATCTCGCGCTGTCCCTGGTTCGAGCGGGACCGCGGCCCGGAACTGGCCGCGGGAGTCGCACGCGAACTGGTGCTCTATCTGCGGCGCGACGGGGACGCCGCACAGATCAGTCCGTTCCTGCGGCACCGCGACCACGTCCAGCCCGCGGTGCACCGGGTGCAGGACCATCTGGCGCAGCATCTCGACGCCACCTTCACCCTGCGTGACCTCGCCGGCGTCGCCGGGCTGTCCCCGCGGGGTCTGACGCGGGCCTTCACCACGGCCACCGGTATCACCCCGTTCGCCTACCAGCGGCAACTGCGGCTGGAGCGGGCCCGCACCCTGCTGTCCGCTACCGACCTGACGGTGGAGGCGGTCGCGCTCCGCTGCGGATTCCGTGACGCTCGGCAGCTGCGCCGGGTGGTCGCCGGCGCCTTCGGAGCCCCGCCCTCGCAGTTGCGCGCACCCCTGCCGCCGGCCGTCTGACAGACCCGGCCCCCTGAGTGGGGCCCGGTTCCCGGACTCCGCCCTGACTCGGGCTTCTTCCCTTTCTCTCTTTGCCTTTCCCCGTTCCCGTTTCCATGAGGGCCGACGGCACCGCATTGCCGATCGACGCCCGGATTGTTGAGGTATGTCTTGTTCAAGGTGAGTTCCGAGGCGCGCAAGGGGCGCCGGGCGGTGCGCCGTATCGGCTGGGTACTGCTGGGTACGGCTCTGTCCGCGGCGTCCTTCGCGGGGATCGCCTTCGCGGGGGTGAGCGCGTCGATGGCCGACAGCTTCGCCGCCGCCCCCCGCGGATCCGATGCCAGGGCGTGGCCGGCCGCCCGGCCGGTGCCGGACGGCCGTATCACGGTGGCCGTCGCGGTCAGCAACGCGGGTTCCGTGGCCACCGACGTACTCGCGCCCTACCAGGTGTTCGCCGAGTCGCGGAAAATGTTCGTCTACACGGTGGCCGCCGAACGCCGTGTCTCCCCGCTGTCCGGCGGCGCCCATCTGCTGCCCGACCACACGCTGGCCGAGGTGGAGAACGGCATCGTGCCGGAACCCGATGTGGTGGTCGTGCCTGCGGTGACCGACCCCGCAGGCGCGGGCGAGGAACATGTGCGCCGGTGGATCGTCGAACGCCACCGCAGGGGCGCCCGGATCCTCGGGGTGTGCGCGGGCTCCGAACTGCTGGCCGCCTCCGGTCTGCTCGATCACCGCGACGCCACGTCGTTCTGGTCCAACATCGGCTCCCTCGAGCGCAATTACCCACACGTCGACTGGAAGCGCGGGCAGCGCTACGTCGAGGACGGGCGGGTGACCACCACCGCGGGTGTCACCTCCGGCACCGTGGGCGCCCTGCGGGTGGTCGAGGAACTGGCCGGCAGGGCGGAGGCGACCCGTATCGGCACCGGCCTGTCCTACCCCGGCTGGACTCCGGACGGACCGACCGAGATACCCGCCAACCACCTCGCCCTCGGCGACCTGCCGTACGCCCTCAACGCCGCGTTCCCATGGCTGCGCCCCACCACGGCCATCGGCCTGGTCGACGGCGTCGAGGAGATCGACGCGGCCGCGGCCTTCGAAGGGTACGGCGGAGTCTCCTTCGCCACCCGGACGGTGATGATCGGCGCCGGCGACACCGTCACCACCCGCCACGGCCTGGTCCTCGTCACCCGGCCGGCGCAGGGAGGCGCCCACGGGGCGGACCGCTTCGTGGTGCCCGGCGTCAAGGACACCTCCGGCATCGGCAGTGCGCTGCGCGGCTGGGCCCGACGCAGCGGGCTCACCGCCGAACTGCCCGACGGAGGACGGCGCTCCGGGGAGTTCGGCTTCGATCCGGTGCTGCGGCACCTCGCCGAGCACAGCGACCGCCGTACGGCGCTGGTCACCGCGAAGTTCTCCGAGTACCCCTCGGCCCACCTGGAGCCGAGGGGCGCATCCTGGCCCTGGCGGCCCACTGTGCTGGCCGCGGCGGCGGTCGTGCTCAGCGTGGGGGTCGGGCTGGCACCGACGGCTGTTCGACGCACGGTACGACGGCGGCGCCCGACGGCGTAGCGTCCCCGACACCCCGAGGGTGCCGGCGCCGGCACGCGGCCTGCCGACCCGTGCCTGCCGGACGCGGGCATCGGCATCGGCGAGGAAGAGGGCATCGCGGACGACGCCCCGGTCGGTGCCGGGTTGCCTGGGACACCGCGCACCTGAGACCGCCCTGGGGCTGCAGCGGGGGAGCGCCCGACTACTGCCGGCCGTCCCGCGTGGGGACGGTGCGGCGGCGGTGTCGTCCCGGCCCGCAGGCCGAGGCCCTGCGGCGGGTCTGCGTCATGTGCCGGACGGCAGGGGGGGCGATCGCGCGGAAGCCGTCCTCCCTGGCAGCGCCCCGCCGGGGGCAGTAGCCGGGGCGCGGGCACGTGGTCCCGTGGTCGGGCTCCGTGCCCGCGCATCCGGCCCGCTCAGGGCGTGGCTACGAGGGAGTGGCTGTCGGTGTACGCCTGCAGCGGGAGTGTAATCTAACGGCGGTGTATACCGAGAGGCTGTCCGACGTCGGGGCTTCGGCCTCGGTCGGCTCGGTCGCGGACAGCTATGACAACGCGATGGCCGAGGCCCTGAACGGCA
>NZ_JBIWKB010000072.1:0-42806 GCF_044765425.1 Streptomyces sp. NPDC102462
CCCGGGGGGGCGCGGGGGGGGCCCCCCCGCCTCCGTCCCCCCCCCCCGCCCCCCCGGGGGGGGGGCCGGGGGGGCGCGGGGGGGGGGGCCGCCCCGGGGGGGGGGGGGGGGGGCCGGCGCCCCCCCCCCCCCCCGCCCGTTGAGCGACCTTGGTGGGACCGCCTAGGGAACCACCGCGGGATCGGCCGACTCGGACGCCCGCTCGGCGTTCTCCTCGTCGTCCCCCACGGCGATGCCGCGCCGCTTGGAGACGTACACCGCGCCGACGATGACCACGAGCGCGAGGACCGCGATCAGGATCCGCACGCCGAGGCTCTTGTCGCTGCCGTAGGAGAACTTGATGATGGCCGGCGCGATCAACAGCGACACCAGGTTCATCACCTTCAGCAGCGGGTTGATCGCGGGTCCCGCGGTGTCCTTGAAGGGGTCGCCGACGGTGTCGCCGATCACCGTGGCCGCGTGGGCCTCGCTGCCCTTGCCGCCGTGGTTGCCGTCCTCCACGAGCTTCTTGGCGTTGTCCCAGGCGCCGCCGGAGTTGGCGAGGAACACGGCCATCAGCGTGCCCGCGCCGATGGCGCCGGCCAGATAGGAGCCGAGCGCGCCGACGCCGAGCGTGAAGCCGATGAAGATCGGCGCCATCACGGCCAGCAGGCCCGGCGTGGCCAGTTCCCGCAGGGCGTCCTTGGTACAGATGTCGACGACCCTGCCGTACTCGGGCTTCTCGCTGAAGTCCATGATCCCGGGCTTCTCGCGGAACTGCCGGCGCACCTCGAACACCACGGAGCCCGCCGACCGCGACACGGCGTTGATGGCGAGCCCGGAGAAGAGGAAGACGACCGCCGCGCCCGCGATGAGGCCGACCAGGTTGTTGGGCTGCGAGATGTCCAGCATCAGGGTCATCGGCGCGCCCGCCCCGGAGAGCCGTTCGCCGACGTCGTGCGCCCCGGTCGTGATCGCGTCGCGGTACGACCCGAACAGCGCCGAGGCCGCCAGGACGGCGGTGGCGATGGCGATGCCCTTGGTGATGGCCTTGGTGGTGTTGCCGACCGCGTCCAGGTTGGTGAGCACCTGCGCGCCCGCGCCCTGGACGTCGCCGGACATCTCGGCGATGCCCTGTGCGTTGTCGGAGACCGGGCCGAAGGTGTCCATGGCGACGATCACACCGACGGTGGTGAGCAGGCCGGTGCCGGCCAGCGCGACCGCGAACAGGGCCAGCATGATCGACGTACCGCCGAGCAGGAACGCTCCGTAGACGCCGAGTCCGATCAGCAACGCGGTGTACACGGCCGATTCGAGACCGATCGAGATGCCGGCGAGCACGACGGTGGCCGGACCGGTGAGCGAGGTCTTGCCGATGTCGCGCACGGGGCGGCGCGAGGTCTCGGTGAAGTAGCCGGTGAGCTGCTGGATCACCGCGGCGAGCAGGATGCCGATCGCCACCGCGACCAGGGCGAGGATCCGCGGATCGCCGTTCTTGCCGCTGATCGCCGCGTCCGTGACGCCGCTGAGGTCGGAGTATTTCCCCGGGAGGTAGACGAAGACCGCCACCGCCACCAGGGCGAGCGAGATCACGGCCGAGATGAAGAAGCCACGGTTGATCGCGGACATGCCGCTGCGGTCGGCCCGGCGCGGGGCGACCGCGAAGATGCCGATCATGGCGGTGATCACACCGATGGCCGGCACCAGCAGCGGGAAGGCGAGCCCGGAGTCACCGAACGCCGCCTTGCCGAGGATCAGCGCGGCGACCAGGGTCACGGCATACGACTCGAACAGGTCGGCGGCCATGCCCGCACAGTCGCCGACGTTGTCGCCCACGTTGTCGGCAATGGTCGCGGCATTGCGCGGGTCGTCCTCCGGAATGCCCTGCTCGACCTTGCCGACCAGGTCGGCGCCGACGTCGGCGGCCTTGGTGAAGATGCCGCCCCCGACCCGCATGAACATGGCGATCAGGGCGGCCCCGAGGCCGAAGCCCTCAAGCACCTTCGGCGCGTCGGCCGCGTACACCAGCACGACACAGGAGGCGCCCAGCAGGCCGAGCCCCACCGTGAACATGCCGACGACGCCGCCCGTACGAAAAGCGATCTTCATGGCCTTGTGCGAGACGGTGGTGAGATCCTTTTCCGGTTCTCCCTCCGCCGGTGTCGCCTCCCTGGCCGCCGCGGCGACGCGCACATTACTGCGCACGGCGAGCCACATGCCGATATAGCCGGTGGCCGCCGAAAACGCCGCGCCGATCAGGAAGAACACCGACCGTCCGGCACGCTGATTCCAGTCGTCCGCGGGCAGCAGCATGAGCAGGAAGAACACGATGACGGCGAAAACGCCGAGCGTGCGCAGCTGGCGGGCCAGATAGGCGTTGGCGCCTTCCTGGACGGCCGCGGCGATCTTCTTCATGCTGTCGGTGCCCTCGCCTGCCGCGAGCACCTGGCGCACCAGGATCCCGGCTACCACGAGCGCGGCCAGCGCGACGACCACGAAGACAGCCACCAGGACACGGTTGCCGTCGGTCAGTACTGCGGCTGCGAGGGGTGTGGGGTGGCCCAACTGATGAGGGGTAGAAAGCCCCGCCATTCGTCCTCCTTGACGCTTGGGCTGAGCTCAAGATGTGGACGGATTGTAGGTACCGGAACCTGATCAAAACAGAGCGCGGTAAACGGAATTAGCCTTCACTTGCTCTTCAGCAAATGATCGACGCCGCGCCACGGAACCCGAAAGCGGTAATGCCTCAAAAGCATTGACGCCCGCATTGACGCTTGATCAAATTATCGGGTCATTGATCGTGAATTTCTTCACGAATTCGGGCGGCGGTGGCCGACCACAACACGAAAGGCCCTGCTGAGCAGGGCCCTTGAGTGTGACGCCCGACGCGGCGCACGGCACCGACGGGTGCCGACGGCGTGCCAGTGGCGGGTGATCGCACCGGTGGAGCGTCGGTGGTACGGAACGCCTCAGCCGAGCGCGACCGCCGGCGGCGTGGTCGGCCAGGTCATACGGATCTGCCCGCCGTGTTCCCCGGCGGTCACTTCCACGTCGTCGACGAGGCCGCTGATGACCGCGAGGCCCATCTCGTCCTCCTCGGCCTCCGCGTCCGCGTCGTGTCCGGACCCGCCGGGCGCCCGGTCACCCGGGGCCGAGCGGGGCGCCTCGTCGCCGACCTCGATGGAGAACTGTTTCTCCTCCTCGACGAGCACCACCTTCACCGGCGCGGTGGTGCCGGAGCTCTGGTGCAGCCCGACGGCACGGGAGCATGCCTCGCCCACGGCGAGCCGGACCTCGTCGAGTACGGCCTCGTCCACCCCGGCCCTGCGCGCCACCGCTGCCGCCACCAGTCGGGCGGTCCGGACGTGCTCGGGCAGCGCGCTGAAACGGAGTTCAACGGTGGCCATGCATCCCCCTCGGAACTTCGGGCGTGCGGTCGGGGGGCCGGGCCGCCGAAAGCCACGCCCCCCTGATCAGCTTCTTCGGCCCGGGCGAGCGGCCCGGGCCGTGGTCCTACGGCGGATCGGGCCGCACGGCGGCCCGGATCCGGTCGACGGACCGGGGTCAGTCGGTGGCCGCTACCGCTTCCTCGACCGAGGTGTGAATCGGGAACACCTTGGTGAGGCCGGTGATGCGGAAGATCTTGAGAATGCGCTCCTGGTTGCAGACCAGGCGCAGGGAGCCCTCATGGGCACGCACCCGCTTCAGGCCGCCGACCAGCACGCCGAGCCCGGTGGAGTCGAGGAAGTCCACGCCCTCCATGTCGACGACGAGGTGGAAATTCCCGTCGTTCACCAGCTCGACCAGCTGCTCGCGCAGCTTGGGCGCGGTATATACGTCGATTTCGCCACCGACCTCGACGACCGTACGATCGCCGACGGTACGGGTCGACAGGGACAGGTCCACGGATCCTCCAGCACCTTGCTATCGAGCGGTCGCCCCTCGGGACACCTCGGCTTGCGGCCCCCGGGACGTACGCCAGCCGCGATGGCATTCAATCACTTACCGGCAGGCGTGCACGACGCCTTGGCCCCATTGTCCGTCACGCCGGTGACACACTCGGTGCCGATGGCCAAGAATCACCGATCCGATCGAACCCCGACGGACGCCGCATCCCGCTCCCCGGGCACGGTCCTGCACCGGCTCGCCTCGGGGCCGAACCGGTCTGCGCGCATCACTCATACGGAGCACTTGCCCCCGCGCGAGGGACGCCATGCCGTCTGGCCCGACCGGATCCGTGCGGAGGTCGTCGCGGCCGTCCAGGCCGCGGGTATCGACCATCCCTGGGCGCACCAGGCCCTGGCCGCCGAGCACGCCCTGGACGGCGACTCGGTGATCGTCTCCACGGGCACCGCCTCCGGCAAGTCACTGGCGTACCTCGTGCCGGTCCTGTCGGCCCTCCTGGACGGCTCCGAGGCCCCGAACGGCCGCGGCAGCACGGCGCTGTACCTGGCCCCCACCAAGGCCCTCGCGGCGGATCAGTGCAGATCGGTGAAGGAACTTTCACAACCGCTCGGCACCGCGGTGCGTCCCGCCGTCTACGACGGAGACACCCCGTTCGAGGAACGCGAGTGGATCCGCCAGTACGCCAACTACGTCCTCACCAACCCGGACATGCTGCACCGGGGCATATTGCCCTCGCACGCCCGCTGGTCCTCCTTCCTGAAGTCCCTGAAGTACGTCGTCATCGACGAGTGCCACACCTACCGGGGGGTCTTCGGCTCGCACGTCGCCCAGGTGCTGCGCCGGCTGCGCCGCCTCTGCGCCCGCTACGGCGCCTCCCCCGTGTTCCTGCTGGCCTCCGCGACCGCCGCGGAGCCGTCCGTGGCGGCCCGCCGACTGACCGGCCTGCCGGTCGTCGAGGTCGCCGACGACGCCTCACCCCGAGGGGAACTCGTGTTCGCCCTCTGGGAGCCCCCGCTCACCGAACTGCACGGCGAGAAGGGCGCACCCGTCCGCCGCACGGCCACCGCCGAGACCGCCGACCTGCTGACCGACCTCACCGTGCAGGGCGTGCGCTCGGTCGCCTTCGTCCGCTCCCGGCGCGGCGCCGAGCTGATCTCGGTGATCGCCCAGGAACACCTGGCCGAGATCGACCGCTCTCTGCCCGGGCGGGTGGCGGCCTACCGGGGCGGCTACCTCCCCGAGGAGCGCCGCGCCCTGGAACGCGCCCTGCACTCCGGCGAGCTGCTGGGCCTGGCCGCCACCACCGCCCTGGAACTCGGCGTCGACATCTCCGGGCTGGACGCCGTGGTGATCGCCGGATACCCGGGCACACGCGCGTCCCTGTGGCAGCAGGCGGGCCGCGCCGGACGCTCCGGCCAGGGCGCCCTGGCGGTCCTGGTCGCCCGCGACGACCCCCTGGACACCTTCCTCGTGCACCACCCCGAAGCCCTGTTCGAGCAGCCCGTGGAGTCCACGGTCCTCGACCCCGACAACCCGTACGTCCTGGCCCCGCACCTGTGCGCCGCCGCCGCGGAGGTCCCGCTCACCGAAGAGGACCTGGAGCTGTTCGGCCCGGCCTGCGCGGAGCTGCTGCCGCAGCTGGAGGCCGCGAAGCTGCTGCGCCGCCGGACCAGGGCCTGGCACTGGACGCGCCGCGAGCGGGCCGCCGACCTGACCGACATCCGCGGCGCGGGCGGCACGCCGGTGCAGGTCGTGGAGGCGGGGACGGGACGCCTGCTGGGCACGGTCGACGCGGGCGCCGCCCACTCGACCGTGCACGAGGGCGCGGTCCATCTGCACCAGGGCCGCACCTACCTGGTGCGCTCGCTCGACCTGAAGGACTCGGTCGCCCTGGTCGAGCAGGCCGAACCGCCCTACTCGACGGTCGCCCGCGACACCACGTCCATCTCCGTCCTGGAGACGGACATCGAGGTCCCCTGGGGCGCGGGCCGGCTCTGCTACGGCTCCGTAGAGGTCACCAACCAGGTCGTCTCCTTCCTGCGTCGACGTGTCATCACCGGTGAAGTGCTGGGCGAGTCGAAGCTCGACCTCCCTCCTCGCACGCTGCGGACGCGCGCGGTGTGGTGGACGGTCACCGAGGACCAGTTGGACGAGGCCCGGATCAACCCGGAGATCCTCGGCGGCGCCCTGCACGCCGCCGAGCACGCCTCGATCGGCATGCTGCCGCTCTTCGCCACCTGCGACCGCTGGGACATCGGGGGCGTCTCGGTGCCGCTGCACCCCGACACGCTCCTGCCGACGGTCTTCGTGTACGACGGCCACCCGGGCGGTGCGGGCTTCGCCGAACGCGCCTTCCACACCGCCCGCGACTGGCTGGCCGCCACCCGCGAGGCCATCGCCGCCTGCGAGTGCGACGCCGGCTGCCCGTCCTGCATCCAGTCCCCCAAGTGCGGCAACGGGAACGAGCCGTTGCACAAGCGAGGAGCGGTACGACTCCTCACGACCCTGCTGCGGGATGCCCCGCGGGAGCCGGGGGGCAGGCAGGAGACGCCGGACGCCGGGCAGGTGCCGCCGGCTGGGCACGCGCCGGATGCCAGGCAGGCACCGGAGGCTGGGCACGCCCCGGCTACCGGGCAGGCAGCGGAGGCTGGGCGCGCGCCAGGGGCCGGGCACGCGCCGGGGGCTGAGCGGACTCCGGGGCCGGAGCGGGCATCGGGGCCGGAGCGGGCGTCAGGGCTGGAGCGGGCGTCGGGCCCCGAGGAGAGGCCGGGACCCGCGCGGGTCTCGGAATCCCCATAGCCACCACGGTCGGAGGAGACACCCCGGTCTGGGCAGCCGCCCGAGCGGACGCCGGTTCCTGCGCGGACGCCGGTTCCTGCCCGAACGCCGGTTCCCCTGCGGACCCCGGTTCCCCTGCGAACGCCGGCCCCCGTGCGGACCCCGGCTCCCGGAGGGAGGCCGCGCCCGGAGGCGGCGCAACGGTCGGCGTGGGTGCGCGCAGCGGGTCCTCCGCAAGCGGTCCCGCAGGACCGGCCCGCGCCCTGACCTCGGCCGCGAACGGCCCGCCACCGGCCGCCGCGGTGACGTCCGAGGTCTCCCCGACGATCGCGCACCGCACCAGCCGCGTGCCCTGCGCGCCCGCGACCCGCTCGGCCCGGGCACAGGCCCCCTGTGGGCCCTCCGACCAGTGGTCCGCCGCCGCGAGCGCCGCGAGATCCGCACCGCCCGCCGCCCGATGCCGGATCACGACGGCCTGCCCAAGTGCCAGTACGACGCCGAACACCACGCACAGGACGGCGATCGCCCCGACGCTCCAGACGGTGGCGGACCCCTGATCCGAGAACCGCGCGGCGCCCCACCCCGGTGAGCGCTCCGAGAGCCGCCTGAGAAGCCGCCCGGTGAGACAACCCGGGAACCGCCCCCGGCGGACCCCAGTCAGCCGACCCGAGAGGCAGCCGCGAAACCACCGGGGAAGACCGCCGAGACGGTCCGGGCGGCGGCCCCCACGCCATCCGGATAACCGGCCCCGGACGGAGCAGCGGAAGCGCTCCGGCACCCGGCGCCTCATGGGCTCGCCTCCCCCGTCGGCGGTGCCCCCACCGCCTCCTCAGCGGCCGCCACGGCCTCCTCCCGCACCTCCAGGGGCAGCGCGCCGAGCAGCGGCGGCCGCGCCACGACCGTGACGCGCACCTGATCCCCCTCGCGGACGACTGTGACCTTCGCGCCGCCCGGTGCCGCCGCGCGGGTGACCTCCACGACCGCGTCGTCGGGATCCTGCCGGGCCGCCGCCCGCGCACCCGTCCTGGCCGCGTCCACGCACTGGATCTGCGCCGCCACCACGAACAGCCCCCAGACAAGTGCCATGGTGAACGCCACCAGGACGGGCAGCACCACGGCCGCCTCCGCCGTCACGAACCCCGCATCGCGCCTCTTCTTCCGCTCACATCCGCGCACTGAGGGCTCGCTTCACGATGGCCTGCAGTTCCGCACGGACCTGACCGCTCGTCACGACCTCGTAGAGCAGCAGCGCGAACCCCACCGCCGCGACGATCCCCATCGCGTACTCGGACGTCACCATCCCCGAGTCCCGGCGCCGCATCATCCGCAGCCGAGCCCACACCTCTTTGACCTTCACGTTCATCTCAACTCCCTTGTTCAGTGGCCTTGTCGGCCCTTTCTGTCCTGCCAGTCGTGCAGTCCCGCCGGCCCTGCCCACCTGTCGGCGGGCGGCTCGGGCCGCTGACGGCGCCGCGCCGCCGTCTCACCTCGTCATCCACCACCCCCTCGCAGCACTCCCCCGGCCAGCCCGATCACCACGGGCAGGACGCCGACGGTGACGAAGGCGGGCAGGAAGCACAGCCCCACCGGCGCGGTGACCATGACGGCCGCCCGGCGGGCCCGCGCCGTCGCGGTGCGTGCCCACTGCGCGCGGGCGTCCGTGGCCAGCCGGGCGACGGGTCCCGCCGCGGGCAGCCCGGACTCGTCGGCCCGCTCCAGCAGCCGGGCCAGCGGCCGGGCGCCCGGCAGGGCCGCCAACCGCCGCCAGGCATCGGCCGGTTCACCGCCCAGCCGCACCTCCGCCGCACCCCGCGCGAGCCCTTCCCCGACGGGTCCCGCCAGGGCCTCGCCGACGGCCTGAGCGGCGATCACCGGGCCGGCACCGGCCGCGATGCACGCCGCCAGAAGGTCCGCGGCGAGCGGCAGTTGGCGAGCGGCCTCGGCGGCATCGGCCTCCCCCGCCCCGGCCGCGGCCCTCTGCCGGCGCCGCCACCGCCACAGCGCCACGGCCACGCCCAGCCCCACCACGGCCCCCGCGACCCCGCCGACCAGCACCCAACCGGCGCACACCGCACCGGCCCACGGCAGCCACCGCCGTACCGCAGCGCGCGCCTCGAAGGCCGACTGCCCCGCGGCCCTGCGCGAGGCGGGCGCCCGCACGGCCGGCGCACGGGGCGTCAGCAGCCCCGCCAACCGTCCGCGCGCCCGGCGCTCGCGCCGCCCCACCACCAGCTGCCGTACCAACCAGCCGAGCCCCAGCGCCGCTCCGGCGGCCACCCCCAGCCTGTGGACAACATCCGCGCTCATACCGCCTCCGCTCCCCGTACGATCCGTGCCGCCCACCACAGCCCGGCGGCCTCGAAGAGTCCGCCGACCACCAGGCAGCCCAGTCCCGCTCCGGTGTGCAGCAGCACCCGCAGCGGGTCGGCGCCCATGGCCGTACCCAGCAGAAGCCCGAGGACGGGCAGGGCCGCGAGCATCACGGCCGTCGCACGGGCGCCCGCCAACTGGGCCCGCAGATCGGCGCGCTGGTCCCGCTCGGCACGCAGGGCCGCGTCGAGCCGGTCGAGGCCGGCCGCGAGTCCGGCGCCCTGGTCCACGGCGACCCGCCAGCACGCCGCGAGCCCCAGTAGCCCCTCGGCACCCGGCTGCCGGGCCGCCGCGGCGAGCGCTCCCGGTACGTCCCCGCCGAACCGGGCCGCCGCGAGGACCGCGGCCTGTGTGTCCCCGAGCCCGCCGCTGTCGCGCGCGGCGCGCAGCAGCGCCTCCCCTGGCTGCCGTCCGGCGCGCACCTCCCCGGCGAGCGCCCCGCACAGGGCGATCACGGCGTCCGTCCGCCGCTCCCGGGTCAGCCGGGCCGCCCTGGCCAGCCGCATCCGGCGCAGCACGGGCACGCCGGCCGCCCCCGCGACGGCCGGAATCACCGATGCGCCCAGCAGCGCGAGCAGCAGCCCGATGCCGAGGGCCCACCATTCGCCCCGCAACCGGCCGCGCAGGCGCCGCAGTTCGCCTGCCGCCGGGCCCCACCGGGGCGGCCCCGTCGCCACGGCTCCGCCGCCCGCGAGCAGCAGCCGCGCCCGCCGCGCGCCACGATGCCGCTCGCCGAACAACCACACGGCCACCGCGACGCACACCCCCGCGGCACCCGTCGACATCTCATGGATCACTCTCATCGCCCCCACAGTTCTGTTCGCTTGCGTCACCGCGGAGCAGCCCGCGCAGCCGCTCCCATCCGGGCTCCCGCGCGAACGCCCCCGGGGTCCAGCGCAGTGCCGGGACCGTCCGGACCAGGCCCGCGGGGTCCCGCTCCAGGACGTGCACTTCGGCGATCCGCCGGCGGCCGGTCCGGTCCCGGATCAGGTGCAGCACCACCGACAGCGCGGCCGCCAGCTGGCTGTGCAGGGCGGCCCGGTCGAGCCCGGCGGCGGTGCCCAGGGCCTCCAGGCGGGCCGGGACGTCCGCGGCGGCATTGGCGTGGACGGTGCCGCAGCCGCCCTCGTGCCCGGTGTTGAGGACGGCCAGCAGGTGCACGACCTCGGGCCCGCGCACCTCGCCCACGACCAGCCGGTCAGGGCGCATCCGCAGCGCCTGGCGCACCAGGTCCTCAAGGGTGACCAGGCCGGCGCCCTCCTGGTTGGCGGGTCTGGTCTCCAGGCGCACGACGTGCGGATGGTCCGGCCGCAGTTCCGCGGAGTCCTCGGCGAGCACGATCCGCTCCCCGGGTCCGACCAGCCCGAGCAGCGCACTGAGCAGGGTTGTCTTCCCGCTTCCGGTACCGCCGCTGATCAGGAAGGACAGTCGCGCCGCAAGCAGCGCCCGCAGGATCCGGTCCCCGCCGGGCGGCACCGTGCCCGCCGCCACCAGTTCGTGGAGGGTGAACGCCCGGGGCCGTACGACCCGCAGTGACAGGCAGGTGCAGCCGACGGCGACCGGGGGCAGCACCGCGTGCAGCCGGGTTCCGTCGGGCAGCCGGGCGTCGGCCCAGGGCCGTGCGTCGTCGAGCCGGCGTCCGGCCACGGCGGCCAGCCGCTGTGCGAGGCGCCGTACCGCCGCCGCGTCCGGAAAGGTCACCGTGGTCAGCTCCAGGCCGCCGCCCCGGTCCACCCACACCCGGTCCGGGGCCGACACCAGGACGTCGGTGACCGACGGATCGGCGAGCAGCGGTTCCAGGGGGCCACTGCCGACCAGTTCTGAGCGCAACAGGTCGGCCGCGCCTAGGACTTCGGCGTCACCGAGCACCCGTCCCTGGTCGCGCAGCGCCTGCGCCACGCGCGCGGGGGTCGGCTCGGCGCCGCTCTCGGCCAGCCGGCGGCGCACGCCGTCGAGCAGCCGCGCGCCGTCCGCCGGCTCCAGGCCGGGAATCGCCCTCATGCGGCACCCGCCTCGACCAGCGTGCGCTCCCAGAAGTCCTTGCAGAACCGGGCGAGGGGTCCCCGGCCGGCCGCGGCGGGTGGTTTCCCGCTGTGGTGCGGGCGCAGCAGCCCCGACTCGACGGGTACTTCCCCGGCCAGCGGGAGGCCGAGCAGGCGGGCCACCTCACGGTCGTCCAGTCCGGCCGCGTACGGCCCGCGTACCGCCACTCTCAGGTCGCGCAGGACCATGCCGACGGCGGAGGCCACCCGTCCGGCCGCCGCGACGGCGCGCAGTTCGGCGGGGACGACGAGGAGCGCGAGGTCGAGCTGGGCGAGGACTTCGGCGACGCCGTCGTCCAGTCGCCTGGGCAGATCGACGACGACCGTGCCGCCGCGCCGCCGGGCGGCGGCGAGCACCGCCCGCACGGCCTGTGGCGGGACGGCGACGCAGTCGCCGCGGTCCCAGCTGAGCACCCTCAGCGAGTGCAGCCGGGGCAGGGACTCCTCCAGGGCGCCGCCGCCGACCCGGCCGCGCGATGCGGCGAAGGCCGGCCAGCGCAGTCCTTCGGCCGTCTCACCTCCGAGGAGTACGTCGAGTCCGCCGCCGAGCGGGTCCGCGTCCACGAGCAGGGTGCGCAGTCCCTCGCGCGCGGAGGTGACGGCGAGGGCGCACGCGAGCGTGGAGGCTCCGGCGCCGCCCCGGCCGCCGATGACGCCGACGGTGAGCGCGGGCCGTCCGACTCCCTCGGCGACGTCGGCGATGCGGTCGACCAGCCACTGCTCGCCGTCGGGAAGCATCAGGACGTGGTCGGCGCCGATCTGGACGGCCCGCTTCCAGACCCCGGAGTCGTCCTGGTCCCGGCCGACCAGCACCACCCCGCGTCGGCGCGCGGCCCCGCGCACGCGCCGCGCGGCATCGTCACCGACCAGGATGAGCGGCGCCGCCTCCCAGCTGCCCTTGTGCTCCGGCACCCCGTGGTGGACCTCGGGTGTCGCGCCTGCCGCCGCGCACAGGCGCAACAGGTCGTCGAGGAGTTCGGCGTCCTCGGTGACGATGAGCGGCCTGCCCGGGCGTCCTCCGACGGCGGGCGGTGGATCGTGAGTGACGGTTCCGGCCATGTGTGGTCCCCCTTCGCTGCATCTGCGCGCGGCCCGATGCGGCCACGCGATTCCCGAACGTGTGAAGAACCGGCGACCGGCCTTCATATGAACGGCCGATACGAACCGGCCAAACGCGCGCCGACAAACGGAACCGGCCATGAACTCGCGGCGGGCGGAGCGCGTTGGAATCACGGTGCAGCGATCCCGGAAATCATGTGGATCTTGGTCGAAAACTGTGGACAACTCGGTGGTTGTGAATATCGCCGTCACCCATAGCGGTGCGCCGCGCACGAGGCGCCGTACGACTTCCGCAGCGCACGCCCTTGACTACCGTCCGTGACGGATCATGGGCATGCTGAAAGGGCGGTCGACGCCGCCCTGTCGCGGCACCGAGGCCGCCTGAAGAAGAGGAAAACCCACCCGGACATGCGACGACCCCCGCCGGGGGGGAGAGCGGGGGTCGTCCCCACGGCCGACTCGGGGGGGGAGGAGTCGGACCGGGTTAGCACGGTCGCGAACGATCCGTGACTTCCATGGTGTACCCGAGAGCCCTCTCAGGCAAACCCACGCGCCCCACCTTACGCCGAATGGTGGGCGCCTATGCTCAGGGTCGTGGAAAACCACCCCTTGGCCCGCACCGCGGCCTTCTTTGACCTGGACAAGACGGTCATTGCGAAGTCGAGCACGCTCACCTTCAGCAAGTCGTTCTACCAAGGCGGACTGATCAACCGCAGGGCCGCGCTGCGTACCGCATACGCGCAGTTCGTCTTCCTGGTCGGCGGCCTGGACCACGACCAGATGGAGCGCATGCGCGAGTACCTGTCCACCCTGTGCCGCGGCTGGAACGTCCAGCAGGTGAAGGAGATCGTGGCCGAGACCCTGCACGATCTGATCGACCCGATCATCTACGACGAGGCCGCCTCCCTCATCGAGGAGCATCACACGGCCGGGCGCGATGTCGTGATCGTGTCCACGTCGGGCGCGGAGGTGGTCGAGCCGATCGGCGAACTGCTCGGCGCCGACCGGGTGGTGGCCACCCGCATGGTCGTCGGTGACGACGGCTGCTTCACCGGTGAGGTGGAGTACTACGCGTACGGCCCCACCAAGGCGGAGGCGATCAAGGAGCTGGCCGAGTCCGAGGGGTACGACCTCGACCGTTGTTACGCCTACAGCGATTCGGCGACCGACCTGCCGATGCTCCGGGCCGTCGGGCATCCGCACGCCGTGAACCCGGACCGGGCGCTGCGGCGCGAAGCACTCGCGCGCGGGTGGCCGATTCTGGACTTCCACCGGCCGGTCCGGCTCAAGCAGCGGCTGCCCGCCTTCTCGGCACCGCCGCGTCCGGTCCTGGTGGCCGCGGCCGCGATAGGCGCGGCCGCGGCCACCGCGGGTCTGGTCTGGTACGCCTCCCGGCGCCGCAGCCCAGTCGCCTGACCCCTCGCCGCCGCCCGATTGATAGGCGTTTGAACCTAAAAGTAAAGAACCATGGCCAGGGGTTCCGCTTGCTCCGGGCTTGCAGTACAAAGGACTCAACGGCCCGCGAGACCAAAGGACATCCGAGAGGATTCCCTTTCAAGACGCTTTCGGCCCCACGGACCGAGCATGAACACCGGGCACCCACGCGACGTCGACCCGTCGATTACGGGCCAGCTGCACCAGGTGACGGGCGAAGATCCCGGCCTGATGGGCAATACATCGAGGACGCTTGGTAACCCGGTGCGCATGCCAGCGGCGGTACGAGGATTCGTACCGCCGCAACCCTGTTCTCAGGCCGCGCCGCGCTGCAGCGCCTCGCACACCGCCGTCGACTCGCGCACCCCCAGCTCGACCGCCTTGCCGCAGTGGGCGATCCAGGCGGCCATGCCCTCCGGAGTGCCCGAGACATAGCCGTCGAGGGCCGCCAGATAGGCTGCGCGGCCCAGTTCCGCATGTCCCACCTCGGCCGGGCACACCGCCTTCGGGTCCAGGCCGCTGCCCACCAGGACGATCCGCCCGGCCGCCCGCGCGACAAGGCCGTTGTGGGAGGTGAAGGGGCGCAGCGCGAGCAGTTCGCCGTGCACGACGGCCGCCGTCACCAGGGCGGGAGCGGCGCTTCCCGCGACGATCAGCTCCGCAAGTCCCTCCAGCCGGCCGGACACCTCGTCCGCGCCGGGTGCCGGCAGCTCGATCAGCGGCTCGTCGACGATCTCGCCGTCCCGGCGCGGCCTGCCGGCCTCGTCCGCGCCGCTCGCGGCGGCCACCAGATGCAGCCGGGCCAGCACGCGCAGCGGTGACTGCCGCCAGATCGACAGCAGTTGACCCGCCTCCGCGGTCAGCCTGAGAGCGGCGCCGAGCACGCGCGCGTCGTCGTCGGCGCCGAAGTCGGTGCGCCGCCGTACCTCCTCCAGGGCCCAGTCCGCGCCGGACAGCGCAGCGGAGCCCCGGGCACCGCGCAGCGCCGCCTCCGAGGTGATCTCGTTGCTGCGCCGCCGCATGATCCGGTGTCCGTAGACCCGGTCCACGGCTTTGCGCACGGACTCCACGGACTCGGCCACACCGGGCAGGGAACCCAGGGCCGCGAGCGGATCGGCGGTCGCGCCTGTCGTACTCATGAGTACGACACTACGCACCCGCGCGCCCGCCCCACGAAGGAGTGGTCTTCTTCTCACACTCCGCCACGCAACGCCATCATCCGACTACTCTTCGTGAACATGAAAATTGCTTTCGTCGGGAAGGGCGGCAGCGGCAAGACCACGCTCTCCTCCCTCTTCGTACGCCATCTCGCGGCCACAGGCGCGCCGGTCCTCGCCATCGACGCCGACATCAACCAGCACCTCGGCGCGGCCCTCGGCCTCGGCGAGGCGGAAGCGGTCGCGCTGCCCGCGATGGGCGAGCAGCTGCCGTTGATCAAGAACTATCTGCGCGGCGCCAACCCGCGCATCGCCTCCGCCGAGACGATGATCAAGACGACCCCGCCGGGCGAGGGCTCGCGGCTGGTCCTGGTGCGGGAGCCGAATCCGATCTACGACGCCTGCGCGCGGCCGGTGGAACTCGACGGCGGCGCCGTCCGTTTGATGGTCACCGGGCCCTTCACGGACGCCGATCTGGGGGTCGCCTGCTACCACTCTAAGACCGGAGCGGTGGAGCTGTTCCTCAACCACCTCGTCGACGGCCGTGACGAGTACGTCGTGGTCGACATGACCGCGGGCTCGGACTCCTTCGCCTCCGGCATGTTCACCCGCTTCGACATCACGTTCCTCATCGCCGAGCCGACCCGGAAGGGGGTCTCCGTCTACCGCCAGTACAAGGAGTACGCCCGGGACTTCGGGGTTGTCCTTCAGGTCGTGGGCAACAAGGTGCAGGGCGAGGACGACCTCGACTTCCTCCGCTCGGAGGTCGGGGACGACCTGCTCGTGGCTTTCGGGCACTCGGACTGGGTGCGCGCGATGGAGAAGGGCCGGCCGCCCCGGTTCGAGTTCCTGGAGGACGTCAACCGCCGCGCCCTGCGCAAGATCCGGGTCGCCGCCGACGCGACCTACGAGATGCGCGACTGGGAGCGCTACACGCGACAGATGGTGCACTTCCACCTGAAGAACGCCGAGGCGTGGGGCAACGAGCGCACCGGGGCCGACCTGACGGCGCAGATCGACCCCGGGTTCGTGCTCGGCGAGGGCGTCGCCGCCCCCGCCTGACGGCTACTGCCTGACCGCCGGCGCCCCGGGCACCCCCTTCGGGGCCGGGGCCGGGCGGGCCGCGAGGAAGGACGCCCAGCCCTGCTTGGGCGCCTCGCCCACCTCCAGGGTGCGCAGCTTCTCCAGGATCTGCGGGTCCTGGGCGTCCAGCCAGTCGGCGAGCTGCCGGAAGGACACACAGCGCACCTCGGGCTTGTTGCACGCCTGCTCGACGACCTCGTCGATGGCACGCATATAGGTGCCGCCGTTCCAGGACTCGAAGTGATTGCCGATGACCAGGGGGGCGCGGTTGCCGTCGTAGGCCCGGTAGAAGCCCTTGAGCAGGCCGTCCCGCATCTGGTCGCCCCAGTAGCCGTACTTGTCGGGGTCACCCTGGGTCGAGGCGCCGGACTGGTTGACCATGAAGTTGTAGTCCATGGTCAGCTGCTCGTAGGTGTGGCCGGGGAACGGCACGAGTTGCATCGACAGGTCCCACAGCCCTTCCTTCTTCTTGGGCCAGACCTGGTTGTTGACGCCGCTGGTGTCATAGCGGAAGCCCAGTTCCCGGGCCGCCTTCATGAAGTTCTTCTGGCCTTCCAGACACGGGGTGCGGGCGCCGATCAGCTCCTTGTCGTAGTCGAAGGGCAGCGGCGCGGACTTCGTCAGGCCGCTGTTGGTCTTCCAGTTCTTCACGAACTGCTTGGCCTGGGCGATCTCGCTCTTCCAGTCCTCCACGGACCACTCGCCGACCCCGCCGTCGGTGCCGCAGAAGTGCCCGTTGAAGTGAGTGCCGATCTCGTTGCCCTCCAGCCAGGCCAGACGCACTTGCTGGACGGTGTCGGCGATCCCCTTCTCGTCGTTGAAGCCGATGTCCGAGCGGCCAGGCGAGTGCTGCGGGGGACGGTAGAGGTCGCGCTTCTCCTCCGGCAGCATGTACACGCCACTGAGGAAGAAGGTCATGGTGGCGTTGTTGTCCTTGGCGACCTTGCGGAAGTGGGAGAACAGCTTCTGGCTGTCCTCGCCCGCACCGTCCCAGGAGAACACCACGAACTGCGGTGGCTTCTCGCCGGACTTGAGCCGTTCGGGCTTGGGCAGGTGGGGCTGCGCCCCGGTGTAAGCGGTGGATCCGTCCCCGATCAGACGGAGCATGCTGTTGGGCGCCGGCGCTCCCTTCACCGGACCGGGCGCCCCTTCCTTCGAACCGCTGGAGCCGGTCGCGCAACCGACGAGCGGCACGGCACACGCCGCGGCGACCATGGCGCCCACGGCGATCCTCTGGTTGGCGGCCATGTTCCGCCCACCTTCTTCCTTCTCTCAGGCAAACGCTGATCAGCCGCTTTGCGGCGATGTGCCGGTTTTGCCGACAGCGCCGCCAAGGTCGCACGGGGCCGAGAAGGACTTAATACGACAAGCCGATAAACAGCCCACTTCACCTCAACAGGTGAACATCTGCACCATTTGCGTAGAAAAGATATGCATGACCTTTACTTGCAATTACGATTCGTTTACTGAGCGTTGATCCATCCCGCCGCTGCACGCCGTGACCCACGGCCGCGACCGCCCCGTCATCGACGGGCCCCCCATTCCGCGACCGCGCTGCCCCGGAGGAGACGGGAACATGTCAGCCTGCGTCCACACCCGACCCAAACACCCGCACCAACCGCACAGCCCGCCCCCCGCACCGCACCGCCGGTTCCGCATCGCGGGCGCCGACCTGTCCGCGTCGATCGCGGTCTTCCTGATCGCTCTCCCTCTGTCCCTCGGCATCGCCCTCGCCACCGGCGCCCCGCTCCAGGCCGGCCTGGTCGCCGCCGCCGTCGGCGGGCTCGTCGCCGGACGGCTCGGCGGCAGCCCGCTCCAGGTCAGCGGCCCGGCCGCCGGGCTCACGGTGGTCACCGCCGATCTGATCCACCGCTATGGATGGCGCACGACGTGCGCCATCACCGTCCTCGCCGGACTGTGCCAGCTGGGCCTGGGATGCCTGCGCGTCGCCCGCAGCGCCCTCGCCGTCAGCCCCGCCGTGGTGCACGGCATGCTCGCCGGCATCGGTGTCACCATCGCCATCGCCCAGCTGCATGTCGTGCTGGGCGGCACCCCGCAGAGCGAAGTCATCGACAACATCCTCGGTCTTCCGGCCCAATTGGCCGACCTGCACCCCGCGGCGGTGTCGATGAGCGCGCTGACCCTGGTCCTGCTCCTGGCCTGGCCGCGCCTGCCCGGCCGACCGGGCCGGCTGCTGCGCAAGGTCCCGGCCGCCCTGGTGGCCGTCACCGGGGCCACGGTCACCGCCTCGCTCGCGGGACTGGTTCTGCCCAAGGTCGACCTGCCGTCCTGGGGCAGCCATGCCCTCGCCGGACTGCCGGAGGGGCCGGTGCTGGGCCTGGCCGCCGCCGTCTTCACCACCACGCTGGTGTGCAGCGTGCAGTCGTTGCTGGGTGCGGTCGCCGTGGACAAGATGGTCGCCGCCCGCCCCGGCCCGAAACCCCGCGCCGGCCGCTCCGACCTGGACCGGGAACTCCTCGGACAGGGCGCGGCCAACATCGCCTCGGGGGCGCTCGGCGGGCTGCCGGTCGCGGGCGTGGCGGTGCGGAGTTCGGCGAATGTGCAATCCGGTGCCGTGAGCCGGAACTCCACGATGCTGCACGGCGTTTTCGTAGTAGTCGCCGCGCTGCTGATGGTTCCGGTCCTGGACCTCATCCCGCTCGCCTCGCTCGCCGCCCTGGTGATGGCCGTCGGCATCCAGATGGTGTCGCTGCACCACATCCGCACGGTGACCCGCCACAGAGAAGTGCTGGTGTACGCCGTCACCACACTCGGCGTGGTGTTCCTGGGCGTCCTGGAGGGCGTGGCGCTCGGGGTCGCCGTGGCCGTCGCCGTAGCCATGCACCGCCTCACCCGCACCCGCATCACGCACGAAGAGAAGGGAGGAGTCCATCACGTACATGTATGCGGACAGTTGACGTTCCTGGCGGTCCCCCGGCTCAGCCGGGCCCTGCATCTCGTACCCCAAGGCGCCCACGCCGTGGTGGAGTTGGACGGTTCGTTCATGGACCACGCGGCGTACGAGTCACTGCAGGACTGGCGGAGCTCACACACCGCGCAGGGCGGCACCACCGAGCTGACCGGTTGTCGGACGGGGATCCGGACCAGCGAGCGGCCGGCCTCCGCCGAGTGCCACTGCCGGCCTTGGACACCATGGCGCAACCACCAGTGCGCCATGCCGTCCGGCGGTCAGGTCGGCCGGGACGGCTCGTCGGGCGACGGCATGTCCGGACACCGGGTGCCCGATGAGACCGGGCTGTCGGGCGAGAGCGGCGCACCAGGCGGCGTAGGTGGCGGAGGAGAAGGCGACGGCGCGGGTGCCGGCACCGGCCCGTTCCCCGCCACCTACGGCCCTGGGACACGCCCGGTCACCTCGGGCCCCGGCTCGGGCCCAACTTCCGGCTCCGACACGGGATCCGCCTCGGATTCGGGCTCCGGCTCGCGTTCGGAACCGGGCTCGGTCTCGGGCTCGGGCGCTGGATCGGGCACGGTCTCGGGCTCGGACCAAGGCTCTCGCTCCGGCACGGGCACCGGCACCGGCATCCGTGTCGGCGTCGGCACCGGCTCCGCAGGCGGTCCCGACACCCGTACGAGTACCGGGGCCCTCACCGGAACCGGTACGAGCGCCGCCCACAGCTTCGGTGGGCATGAACTGGCCCGTGGGATCAGCGCGTTCCAGCGCAACACCGCGCCCCTGGTGCGGGATGAGCTGGCACGGCTGGCGCGGGAGGGGCAGCGACCGTCCCAGCTCTTCCTCACCTGCGCCGACTCCCGGCTCGTCACGTCGATGATCACGTCCAGTGGTCCCGGCGACCTCTTCGTCGTCCGCAATGTCGGCAACCTGGTGCCGCCGCCGGGCGAGGAGTGGGGCGACGACTCGGTGGGGGCCGCGATCGAGTACGCGGTGGACGTGCTGAAGGTACGGTCCATCACGGTGTGCGGGCACTCCGGGTGCGGGGCCATGCAGGCCCTCCTCAACTCCGCCCCCGGGGACGGGCAGACTCCGCTCGGCCGGTGGCTGCGGCACGGGCAGCCGAGCCTGAAGCGGATGGCCGACGACAGCCGCCCCTGGGCACGGCTGGCCGGGCGGCCGGCCGCGGACGCGGTCGAGCAGCTCTGCCTGACCAATGTGGTCCAGCAACTGGAGCACCTGCGCACCCATGACTCGGTGGCGCGGGCTCGGGCGGACGGCGGGTTGGAGCTGCACGGGATGTACTTCCACGTGGGCGAGGCGCAGGCGTATCTGCTCGGCGGGACGGTCGGGCACGAGGTGTTCCAGCATGTGCCGGGGACGGAGGAGCTGCCCAGCCTCGCGTGAGCGGGCGGGGCGGGCCGAAGCGGGGCGGGGAGGCCGGTGTGCGGCCGCACGCGGAGCGGCCGCACACCGGGACCCGGAGCCTTCCGAACCCCGCGGCCACCGGTCCCGAAGCCTTCCGGGCGCAGGCGCTTTCGGGCATGCGGGCTTAGGAGGCCGGCGCCGCGAGAGGCAAGGGCGCTCAGCTTCCCAGGGGCGGGTGTCCCCGTGGCCGCCCGGGTGCGCCGTTTGAGTCCGTGCACGGACTGCGTGATCGGCAGGCGGGGCAGGCTGCCCGGCGGTTACTTCCTGCCCGCTGGGGCCCGGAGGAGCTGAAGGGCTTCGGGGTGCAAGCCCGTCGTGGCTGGGCGACACGCCGGACCCTGGCGGGGTGGCGGTGGGCCCGCGTGGCCCGGTGGGACTCTTCGCGGTGCCGGTCCGTGTCGCCGTGGCCAAAAGGCCCGTAGTCTTCGGCGGCGGGCACTCGGTGCCGTGGGCGTGAACTCGGGGCGGTCGGCGTCCGTGGGTAGAAGTAGCCGCGCCCCACACAGAGGTCTAAACCAATTCGCGGTCGACCCTTGTCATCGGCCCCCTGGGTCTGATGAGCTGTGGCCTGGGACACAACGGACACCCTTCGAAAGGGAGATGTCGTGAGCAACGAAAGCCTGGCCAACCTCTTGAAGGAGGAGCGACGCTTCGCGCCGCCCGCTGACCTGGCCGCGCACGCCAACGTCACGGCAGAGGCGTACGAACAGGCCAAGGCTGACAGGCTCGGCTTCTGGGCCGAGCAGGCCCGCCGGCTCACCTGGGCCGAGGAGCCGACGGAGACGCTGGACTGGTCGAACCCGCCGTTCGCCAAGTGGTTCAAGGACGGTCGGCTCAACGTCGCGTACAACTGCGTGGACCGGCATGTCGAGGCCGGGCTTGGCGACCGGGTGGCCATTCACTTCGAGGGCGAGCCCGGCGACAGCCGCGCGATCACCTACGCCGAGCTGAAGGACGAGGTCTCCAGGGCCGCGAACGCTCTGCTGGAGTTGGGGGTCCGCGCCGGTGACCGGGTCGCGATCTACATGCCGATGATCCCGGAGACGGCGATCGCGATGCTGGCCGCGGCCCGTATCGGCGCCGCGCACTCGGTCGTCTTCGGCGGGTTCTCGGCGGACGCGCTCGCCACGCGTATCAAGGACGCCGACGCCAAGGTCGTCGTCACCTCCGACGGCGGCTGGCGGCGCGGCAAGCCGTCCGCGCTCAAGCCGGCGGTGGACGAGGCGATCACGCGCGTGGACAACGTGGAGCACGTGCTGGTCGTGCGCCGTACCGGCCAGGAGGTCGCCTGGCACGACGAGCGGGACGTGTGGTGGCACGAGATCGTGGAACGGCAGTCCGCCGAGCACACGCCGGAGCCGTTCGAGGCGGAGCACCCGCTGTTCATCCTCTACACGTCCGGTACGACGGGTAAGCCGAAGGGCATCCTGCACACCTCCGGCGGCTACCTCACCCAGGTGGCGTACACCCATCACGCCGTCTTCGACCTCAAGCCGGAGACGGACGTGTACTGGTGCACGGCGGACGTCGGCTGGGTCACCGGGCACTCCTACATCGTCTACGGGCCGCTGGCCAACGGCGCCACCCAGGTCATGTACGAGGGCACGCCGGACACCCCGCACCAGGGCCGCTTCTGGGAGATCGTGCAGAAGTACGGGGTGACGATCCTGTACACGGCGCCCACCGCCATCCGCACGTTCATGAAGTGGGGCGACGACATCCCCGCGAAGTTCGATCTCAGCAGCCTGCGCGTGCTGGGGTCGGTCGGTGAGCCGATCAACCCCGAGGCGTGGGTCTGGTACCGCAAGCACATCGGCGCGGACCGTACCCCGGTCGTGGACACCTGGTGGCAGACCGAGACCGGCGCGATGATGATCTCGCCGCTGCCCGGCGTGACCGAGGCCAAGCCGGGCTCCGCGCAGCGGCCGCTGCCCGGCATCTCCGCCACGGTCGTCGACGACGAGGCGAACGAGGTGCCCAACGGCGGCGGTGGCTACCTCGTCCTCACCGAGCCGTGGCCGTCGATGCTGCGCACCATCTGGGGCGACGACCAGCGGTTCCTCGACACCTACTGGTCGCGGTTCGAGGGCAAGTACTTCGCGGGCGACGGGGCGAAGAAGGACGAGGACGGGGACATCTGGCTCCTCGGCCGCGTGGACGACGTGATGCTGGTGTCGGGCCACAACATCTCGACGACCGAGGTGGAGTCCGCGCTGGTCTCGCACCCGTCGGTCGCCGAGGCGGCCGTCGTCGGCGCGGCGGACGAGACGACGGGGCAGGCGATCGTCGCCTTCGTGATCCTGCGGGGTACGGCGTCCGAGGACGACGGCCTGGTCGGCGAGTTGCGCAACCACGTCGGCGCCGCGCTCGGGCCCATCGCCAAGCCGAAGCGGATCCTGCCGGTGGCGGAGCTGCCCAAGACCCGCTCCGGCAAGATCATGCGCCGTCTGCTGCGCGACGTCGCGGAGAACCGCCAGCTCGGTGACGTCACCACGCTGACGGACTCGACGGTCATGGACCTCATCCAGGCGAAGCTCCCGGCGGCGCCGAGCGAGGACTGAGCAGGCCGCCGGAGGGGACGCCTGACACCGGGGCGTCCCCTCTGCGCACAGCTGTGCGCAGAACGCGCCGACGATCCCCCGTGATGCGTTGGGTAAAATAAGGAAAGCGTCGAAGCAACAACAAGATCCACGAAGAACAACAAGATCCACAAGGTGCGCCGGGAAGTCTGGTCGGCATGTGCTCTGCCATGCCCACCGACCGGAGGTCTTCGCTGTGACCGCGCCCCGCACCACCACCGCTCGCAAGGTTCTCGGCCGGCTCTCGCTGCCCGAGCGGAGGTTCGTCGCGGACGCGCTGCGCACCGAGACGGTCGGCGGCGTGTTGCTGCTCGTCGCCGCCGTCGCCGCGCTGATCTGGGCGAACGTACCCGCGTTCGGGTACAGCTACGAGAGCGTCGGCCACTTCCACCTGGGCCCCGGCGCCCTCGGTCTGCACCTGTCCGTCGCGCACTGGGCGGCCGACGGGCTGCTGGCCGTCTTCTTCTTCGTCGCCGGGATCGAGCTGAAGCGCGAACTCGTCGCCGGTGACCTGCGCGATCCGAAGGCCGCCGTCCTCCCGGTCGTGGCGGCCCTGTGCGGAATGGCCGTACCGGCCCTCGTCTACACCCTGACCAATCTCGTCGGCGGCGGCTCCACCGACGGCTGGGCCGTGCCGACCGCCACCGACATCGCCTTCGCGCTGGCCGTGCTCGCGGTCATCGGCACCTCCCTGCCGAGCGCGCTGCGCGCCTTCCTGCTGACGCTCGCCGTCGTGGACGACCTGTTCGCGATCCTGATCATCGCCGTCTTCTTCACGAACCAGCTCGACTTCGCCGCGCTCGGCGGCGCCGTGGCCGGTCTCGTCGTCTTCTGGATGCTGCTGCGCAAGGGCGTGCGCGGCTGGTACGTGTACGTGCCGCTCGCGCTCGTCATCTGGGCGCTGATGTACAACAGCGGCATCCACGCCACCATCGCCGGCGTGGCGATGGGCCTGATGGTCCGCTGCACCACCCACAAGGGTGAAGACCGCTCGCCCGGTGAGCGGATCGAGCACCTTGTGCGCCCGCTGTCGGCGGGGCTCGCCGTGCCGCTGTTCGCGCTGTTCAGCGCCGGCGTGTCCATCTCCGCGAAGGCGCTCGGAGACGTGTTCACACAGCCGGAGACCCTCGGCGTCGTGCTCGGCCTGTTCGTCGGCAAGACGGTCGGCATCTTCGGCGGCACCTGGCTCATGGCCCGCTTCACCCGGGCCTCGCTCAGCGACGACCTCGCCTGGCCCGACGTGTTCGCGCTGGCGACCCTCGCCGGCATCGGCTTCACCGTGTCGCTGCTGATCGGCGAACTCGCCTTCGTCGGCGACGCGGTGCTGACCGACGAGGTCAAGGCCGCCGTACTGACCGGCTCGCTCCTCGCGGCCCTGTGCGCGACGGTCCTGCTGAAGATACGCAACACCAAGTACCGCCGCCTGTGCGAGGAGGAGGAACGCGACGAGGACAGCGACGGCATCCCGGACGTCTACGAGGAGGACGATCCGGCCTACCACCTGCGCATGGCGGACATCTACGAGCGCAAGGCCGCCGAACACCGCCGACTGGCCCGGGCGAAGGCCGACGCACGCGACGGGCTTGCCGAAGTGCCGGGCGGGGCAGGCGAGGAGAACGACCGTCCGGCATGATCTGACGAGACGGTACAAATTACGGGACCGTACGCAGTCAGGCAGAAGACGGATCCGTACGCGCGGCGTACGCAGAAGAGGGAGACCGCGATGAGCGCACCCGACGGCAGCCCGGTCGGCGCCGAACGGAGCATCGGCCAGCTGGTCGCCTCGGCGACCAGCGAGATGTCGGCACTGGTGCACGACGAGATCGCGCTGGCCAAGGCCCAGCTCAGGCAGGACGTCAAGCGGGGCGCGGTGAGCGGCGGCGTCTTCACGGTGGCCGGCCTGATCCTGCTGTTCTCCCTGCCGATGCTCAACTTCGCCCTCGCCTACGGCATTCGGACCTGGAGCGGCTTGAACCTCGCCGTCTGCTTCCTGCTGTCCTTCGCGGCGAACGTCCTGGTCACCGGCGTCCTCGGGCTGATCGGCCTGTACTTCGCACAAAAGGCCAAGAAGGGCAAGGGGCCGCAGAAGGTGGCCGCGTCCATGAAGGAGTCGGCGGGCGTCCTGCAGAACGCCAAGCCGCACCCGCGCCCGGAGCTGTCGCGGGATCGTACGCCCGAAGCCATCGAGGCTGTGGCACGCTCGTCGTCATGACGGACCCCGCCGCTCCCCCGGCCGTACGGATCGAAGGCCCCTGGACACACCGGGACGTCGCCGCCAACGGCGCCCGCTTCCACATGGCGGAGCTGGGCGACGGCCCGCTGGTGCTGCTGCTGCACGGCTTCCCGCAGTTCTGGTGGACCTGGCGGCGGCAACTGGTCGCGCTCGCCGACGCGGGCTTCCGGGCCGTGGCCATGGACCTGCGGGGCGTGGGCGGCAGCGACCGCACCCCGCGCGGCTACGACCCCGCCAACCTCGCCCTCGACGTCACCGGGGTGATCCGCTCCCTGGGCGAGCCGGACGCCGCGCTGGTCGGCCATGACCTCGGCGGCTATCTGGCGTGGACGGCCGCCGCGATGCGCCCCAAGCTCGTCCGGCGCCTCGCGGTCGTCTCGATGCCGCACCCGCGACGCTGGCGTGCCGCGATGCTGCGGGACGCCAGGCAGACGGTCGCCGGCTCCTACATCTGGGGCTTCCAGCGGCCATGGGTGCCCGAGCGGCAGCTCACCGCCGACGACGGCGCGCTCGTGGGCCGACTCATCCAGGACTGGTCCGGGCCCCAGCTGCCGGACGAGCACACGGTGGAGACGTATCGGCGCGCGATGTGCATCCCGTCGACCGCGCACTGCGCGATCGAGCCGTACCGCTGGATGGTGCGGTCCCTGGTCCGCCCGGACGGCATCCAGTTCAACCGCCGTATGAAGCGGCCGGTGCGCGTGCCCACGCTGCATCTGCACGGCTCGCTGGACCCCGTGATGCGCACGCGCAGCGCGGCCGGCTCGGGCGAGTACGTCGAAGCGCCCTACCGCTGGCGACTGTTCGACGGGCTGGGGCACTTCCCCCACGAAGAGGACCCGGTCGCCTTCTCCGCCGAACTCGTCAACTGGCTGAAAGACCCCGAACCCGATCGGTGACCGCGCCGATGCGCCCGGTATCCGGACGGGAACATCTGTCGTACGAACGGCCACATGCCCGGCGCATAGGCCAATTGAGGGGCCTCGGGGCGGTTATCGACCTTGGGGCAGGGGCAGAGGTCCGGGTATGGGCTGGACGCACGACTACAGTGACGCACCCCGCAAACGCCGCTCGGCCAGTGGCCTGAATTCCCATCGGCCGGGCACGCCACAGGCGCCGGACACGGATCTGCGCGTGGGAATCCCGCGCATCCTGCGCCGCCGGGCCCGCTGGGTCTCGGTACGCCTGCGCCACGCCCGCGGCTGAGCACCCCGCCGGGCCGCCCTACAGGGCGCAGTTGTCGGTCCCCACCTGCTCGTTCGCCGTACGTCCCCGGGCGATGTCCTGCTGGATCTCGTCGGCCGTGAGCGCGTACCCGGTCGCGGCGTCGTCGAGGGACTTCGCGAACACCACGCCGTACACCTTGCCGTCGGGCGTGAGCAGCGGGCCACCGGAGTTGCCCTGGCGGACGGTCGCGTACAGGGAGTAGACGTCGCGGCGGACGGTGCCGCGGTGGTAGATGTCCGGGCCGTTGGCCGTGATGCGGCCGCGCACGCGCGCGGCACGGACGTCATATGCCCCGTTCTCCGGGAAACCCGCGACGATCGCGCTGTCGCCGCTCGCCGCGTCCTGCGCCGTGAACCGCAGGGCGGGCGCCCTGAGGTCCGGTACGTCGAGTACGGCGATGTCGCGCCGCCAGTCGTAGAGGACGACCTTCGCGTCGTACCTGCGGCCGACCCCGCCTATCTGCACGGTGGGCTCGTCCACGCCGCCGACCACGTGCGCGTTGGTCATGATGCGGCGGTCGGCGAAGACGAAGCCGGTGCCCTCCAGGACCTTGCCGCACTTCTGGGCGGTGCCCATGACCTTCACGATGGAGTTCTGGGCGCGGGTGGCCACGGCGCTGCCCGCCAGCGCCGGGTCGGGCGGCTGGACGTCGGTGATCGGCTCGTTCGAGAACGGGCTGAAGACCTGCGGGAAGCCGTTCTGTGCGAGGACCGAGGAGAAGTCCGCGAACCAGGTGTCGGCCTGCGTGGGCAGCGCCCGGGAGACCCCGAGCAGCACCTTGGAGCCGCGGACCTCCTTGCCCAGGGTCGGCAGTGTCGTACCGGCGAGGGCCGAACCGATCAGCCAGGCGACCAGCAGCATCGCCACGACATTGACCAGCGCGCCGCCCGTCGCGTCCAGGGCGCGGGCCGGTGACCACGTGATGTGCCGGCGCAGCTTGTTGCCGAGGTGGGTGGTCAGTGCCTGCCCGACGGAGGCGCAGACGATGACGACGACCACCGCGACGACGGCGGCGGTCGTGTTGACCTCTGCGTTGTCGGTGAGGGCGTCCCAGATCACGGGCAGCACATAGACCGCGACGAGCCCGCCGCCGAGGAAGCCGATCACCGACAGGATGCCGACGACGAAGCCCTGGCGGTAGCCCACGATCGCGAACCACACGGCGGCGATCAGCAGCAGGATGTCCAGCACATTCACTTGTTCAGGCCTCGCCTCGTCACGCTCCGGTCCGACCGGCCAGGCCGGAGTGCCGAGGGGAGCCCCCCGGGAAAACACAGCACGGACGCCACCCTGTCATGACCGCCAGTCGAGCGGGACCTGCCTGTCTCCGTCCCACGGGCGCTCCCAGCCCGCGTAGTGCAGCAGGCGGTCGATGATCCCCGCCGTGAAGCCCCACACCAGCGCCGATTCGACCAGGAATGCCGGACCCTGGTGGCCGCGGGGGTGGACGGCGGTGGCTCTGTTGGCCGGGTCCGTGAGATCCGCCACGGGGACGGTGAAGACCCGCGCGGTCTCGTTCGGGTCGACGACGCCGACCGGGCTGCGCTCGCGCCACCAGCCGAGGACCGGCGTCACGACGAAGCCGCTGACCGGGATGTACAGCTTGGGCAGCACGCCGAAGAGCTGGACCCCGCGGGGGTCGAGCCCGGTCTCCTCCTCGGCCTCGCGGAGAGCGGCCCGCAGCGGCCCGTCGGCCGTCGGGTCGCCGTCCTCGGGGTCGAGGGCGCCGCCGGGGAAGGCGGGCTGGCCGGCGTGCGAGCGCAGGGAGCCCGCGCGCTCCATGAGAAGCAACTCCGGGCCGCGCTCGCCCTCGCCGAACAGGATCAGCACGGCCGACTGCCGTCCCGCCCCGTTCTCCGGCGGCAGAAAGCGGCTGAGCTGCAGCGGCTCGACCGTCTCCGCGGCGTACACCACCGGGTCCAGCCAGCCGGGAAGCCCCTCCTTGCTGAGCGGCACCGGTCCGGTCCGTGTGCTGCGCGGGTGCAGGTTCTTCGCGTGCGCAGCGTCGGCATGCGTCCCGTTCGCCCGCGCGGTGCCCGTACGCGCAGTGCCCGCATCCGCATCGCCTGCCTGCGGACCGCCGGTGTGCGTCCCGCTGATGTGCGTCATGACCACCCCCGTTCTGCCGAGTCCAACGCCCTGCGGGGCCGGGATCGTTCCAACCGGTCAAGCCAGGTTGACCGGCCCGTCACCCGGCCCCCAGCGGCGGCGCCGGCCTGCCACCCGCGTCGAGGTAGGCCTGCGGCGGCTTGAGGCGCTGGCCGGGGAAGCCGCCCTTCTCGTACTTGAGCAGTTTCTTCGCCTTCTCCGGGTCGGTCTCGCCCTCGCCGTACGCCGGGCAGAGCGGGGCGATGGGGCAGGCGCCGCAGGCGGGCTTGCGGGAGTGGCAGATGCGGCGGCCGTGCCAGATCACGTGGTGCGAGAGGTCCGTCCACTCGTTCTTCGGGAACAGAGCGCCGACGGCCGCCTCGATCTTGTCGGGGTCCGTCTCCTCGGTCCACTGCCAGCGCCGCACCAGCCGCTGGAAGTGGGTGTCCACGGTGATCCCGGGACGGCCGAAGGCGTTGCCGAGGACCACGAAGGCGGTCTTGCGGCCTACGCCGGGCAGCTTCACGAGGTCTTCCAGGCGGCCGGGGACCTCGCCGCCGAACTGCTCGGTCAGCGCCTTGGACAGCCCTATGGCCGACTTCGTCTTGGCCCGGAAGAAGCCGCACGGACGCAGGATCTCCTCGACCTCCTCCGGGTTGGCGGCGGCCAGGTCCTCGGGCGAGGGGTACTTGGCGAACAGCGTCGGGGTGGTCTGGTTGACCCTGAGGTCGGTGGTCTGGGCGGACAGGACCGTGGCGATCAGCAGCTGGAAGGGGTTCTCGAAGTCCAGCTCGGGGTGGGCGTACGGGTACACCTCGGCGAGTTCGCGGTTGATCCGGCGGGCCCGGCGGACGAGCGCGGCGCGCGACTCGTTCTTCGACGGCTTCGCGACGGCGTCCTTCTCGGCCTTCACAGCCTTCACGGCAGCAGACGCTCCGGCAGCCGTCTTCGTGCTGGCCGCCTTCGTGCCGGCCGTCTTCTTGGCGGCGGCTTTTCTGACGGGTGCCTTCTTAGCGGCGGCCGGCTTCGCGGCGGTCGCCTTCTCTGCCGCCTTCTTGACGGCCGTCGACTTCACGGGTGCCGCCCTCTTCACCGGGGCCGCCCTCTTCGCGGCGTCCGCCTCGTTCGCGGGCACCGGAGCCGCCTTCTTCGTCGGCACCTTTTCTACCGATTTCACCTTTTTACTACTACCGCCCGGGCCCTGTTCGCCCACAGCGGAATCGCGACGTACAACCACCCGCCCAGCCCCCTCGGCCTGTGCTCTACCGGCGATTTGGACACCCGGCCAGCCTAAGCCCCGGCACCGACATCCGCCCCGGACCCCGGGGATCGGCCCCCGATTGGCCCCCTGCCGCTTACCTCGGGACACCTGTGCGGCATCCTTGTGACAGATCACACTGTTTGGACCGTCCGGCAAAATGGGGAGCACGGTCCCCTGGTACACCGGGGGAGCAAGATCCCTTGAGCAGGTCGACAAGGAGAGAACTCGTGGACGACGTCCTGCGGCGCAACCCGCTCTTCGCGGCTCTCGACGACGAGCAGGCCGCGGAGCTGCGCGCCTCCATGAGTGAGGTGACCCTGGCGCGCGGCGATTCCCTCTTCCACGAGGGCGACCCGGGCGACCGGCTGTACGTCGTCACCGAGGGCAAGGTCAAGCTGCACCGCACCTCACCCGACGGCCGCGAGAACATGCTGGCCGTCGTCGGTCCCAGCGAGCTGATCGGCGAGCTGTCGCTCTTCGACCCGGGCCCGCGTACGGCGACGGCGACCGCGCTGACCGAGGTCAAGCTGCTCGGTCTCGGCCACGGCGACCTCCAGCCCTGGCTGAACGCGCGTCCTGAGGTGGCCGGCGCCCTGCTGCGCGCCGTCGCCCGCCGCCTGCGC
The DNA here is from genome assembly GCF_044765425.1 of Streptomyces sp. NPDC102462. Lineage (NCBI taxonomy): Bacteria > Bacillati > Actinomycetota > Actinomycetes > Kitasatosporales > Streptomycetaceae > Streptomyces > Streptomyces sp. NPDC102462. Next base: position 30,159 of record NZ_JBIWKB010000072.1, read on the forward strand.
AAGACCAACGACGCGATGTCGGACCTCGTCTTCTCCGACGTGCCCGGCCGTGTGGCGCGCGCCCTGCTGGACCTGTCCCGCCGCTTCGGCGTGCAGTCCGAGGAGGGCATCCACGTCGTCCACGACCTCACGCAGGAGGAGCTGGCCCAGCTGGTCGGCGCGTCCCGCGAGACCGTGAACAAGGCGCTCGCCGACTTCGCCCAGCGCGGGTGGCTCCGCCTGGAGGCGCGGGCCGTGATCCTGCTGGACGTCGAACGGCTCGCCAAGCGCTCCCGCTGACACTCCGGGGGCAGCCGCCCCTGATGACGGCGGGGCCCGTGCCGGGGCGATCCCGGGTACAGGCCTCGCCCCGAGGGCCGTCCGACGGCCCCCACGCGCGCGTACCGGCGCGATGTCCGCCTCGCCGTTGCGACCAGGGTGGACGCACCGCCCCCTCACCGAGCGGGGGTACGCGCGCGTGCAGGGCGTGAAGACCCGCGGACCGCAGCATCCCAGGCCCGACCGACCCTGCCCGGCCGGCCCAGGCCCATCGGCCCCGCCCCGACGACGAACGGATCAGCCCCGCCCGGCGCCCGGCGTCCGCCCCCGCTAGATCAGTCCATGTTCGCCGAGGTATTCCAGCTGGGCCCGTACCGACAGTTCCGCCGCGGGCCACAGGGAGCGGTCCACGTCGGCGTAGACGTGGGCCACGACCTCGGCCGGGGTGCGGTGGCCGTCCTCGACGGCCGTCTCGATCTGGGCGAGCCGGTGGGCGCGGTGGGCGAGGTAGAACTCGACGGCGCCCTGGGCGTCCTCCAGGACCGGGCCGTGGCCCGGCAGCACGGTGTGGACGCCGTCGTCGACCGTGAGGGACCTCAGCCGGCGCAGGGAGTCCAGATAGTCGCCCAGGCGGCCGTCGGGGTGCGCGACGACCGTCGTGCCGCGGCCGAGGACGGTGTCCCCGGTCAGCACCGCCCGGTCGGCCGGGAGGTGGAAGCACAGCGAGTCCGCGGTGTGGCCGGGGGTGGGTACCACCCGCAGCTCCAGGCCGCCGGTGGTGATCACGTCACCCGCGCCCAGCCCCTCGTCGCCGAGCCGGAGCGCCGGGTCCAGCGCGCGCACCTTGGTGCGGGTCAGTTCGGCGAACCGGGCGGCCCCCTCCGCGTGGTCGGGATGGCCGTGCGTGAGCAGGGTCAGCGCGACGCGTCTGCCCGCCTTCTCCGCCGTGTCCACGACCGTGCGGAGGTGGTCGTCGTCCAGCGGCCCCGGGTCGATCACCACGGCCAGGTCGGAGTCGGGCTCCGAGACGATCCAGGTGTTGGTGCCGTCCAGGGTCATGGCGGAGGCGTTGGGCGCGAGCACGTTGACGGCCCGCGCGGTGGCCGGGCCCGAGAGGACCGTGCCCCGGGGCTGGCCGGGCAGGGCTGCTGCGTCCGTCATGCGGGGCCTCCACCGGTGGGGGCGGTCGGTGCGGTCGGGATGTGCTTGGTGAACTCGTCGTGGCCGGGCCAGGCCAGCACGATCCCGCCGTCGACCAGGCGCGCGCGGGCCAGCACGGGTGTCATGTCACGCGCGGGCGCGGCGGCCAGCGCCTCGGCCGCGGTCGCGTACGACGACAGCTGCCGCAGGGTCGCGATGGTGGGCGGCATCATCAGCAGCTCGCCCCTGTCGTATCCGGCCGCGGCCTCGGCGGGCCGGATCCACACCGTGCGGTCGGCCTCCGTGGAGGCGTTGCGGGTGCGCTGGCCCGTCGGGAGCACGGCCACGAAGAACCAGGTGTCGTAGCGGCGGGACTCGAACTCCGGGGTGATCCAGCGGGTCCAGGCGGCCAGCAGGTCGGAGCGCAGCACCAGTCCGCGGCGGTCAAGGAACTCCGCGAAGGACAGCTCGCGGGCGACCAGGGCCGCCCGGTCCGCCTCCCAGTCCTCGCCGGTGGTGTCGCCGGCCACGGACGCGGCCGTCGGCCCGGCCAGCAGGACGCCCGCCTCCTCGTACGTCTCCCGTACGGCGGCGCAGACGATCGCCTGTGCCCCCGTCTCGTCGACGCCCAGCCGCTCGGCCCACCACGCGCGCGTGGGGCCCGCCCAGCGGACCTGGTGGTCGTCGTCGCGGGGGTCGACGCCGCCGCCGGGGTACGCGTACGCGCCTGAGGCGAAGGCCATGGAGGCGCGTCTGCGCAGCATGTGGACGGCGGGGCCGTGCGGGGTGTCCTTCAGGAGCAGCACCGTGGCCGCGCGCCTGGCCGGCACCGGCGTGAGGGTGCCTTCCGAGAGCGCGCGGATGCGGTCCGGCCACTCCGGCGGGTACCACTGCCCATTCGCCATGGGCGGAGGCTATCCCGATGTGCGCGAATGTTCGAGAGGCGCCCGGGGCCGGGGCCTCACGGCACCAGTTCGACCTGGACCTCCACCTCCACCGGGGCGTCCAGCGGCAGCACGGCGACGCCGACCGCGCTGCGCGCGTGCACGCCCTTCTCGCCCAGGACCTCGGCGAGCAGTTCGCTGGCGCCGTTGATGACACCGGGCTGGCCCGTGAAGTCCGCGGCCGAGGCCACGAAGCCGACGACCTTCACCACGCGCGCGATGCGGTCCAGGTCGCCCGTGACGGACTTGACGGCGGCCAGGGCGTTGAGCGCGCAGGTGCGGGCCAGCTCCTTGGCCTCCTCGGCGGTGACCTCGGCCCCCACCTTGCCGGTGACCGGCAGCTTGCCCTCCACCATCGGCAGCTGGCCCGAGGTGTAGACGTACGCGCCGGTCCGGACGGCCGGCTGGTAGGCGGCCAGCGGGGGCACGACCTCCGGCAGGGTCAGACCGAGTTCGGTGAGCCTCGTCTCGACGGCGCCCATCACTGCTTCTCCCGCTTCAGGTAGGCCACCAGCTGCTCGGGGTTGTTCGGCCCGGGCACGACCTGGACGAGCTCCCAGCCGTCCTCGCCCCAGGTGTCCAGAATCTGCTTCGTGGCATGGACGAGCAGCGGCACGGTTGCGTATTCCCACTTGGTCATGCGGCGACTGTATCCGCTGTTATCCACAGCCTCCCGCGTAGCCCGACGGCGGACTGGTTAGTCTCGAAGACGTGAGCAGGCTCCAGGTCGTCAGCGGCAAGGGCGGGACCGGAAAGACCACGGTCGCCGCGGCTCTCGCGCTGGCTCTCGCCACCGAGGGGAAGCGGACGCTTCTCGTGGAGGTCGAGGGCAGGCAGGGCATCGCACAGCTCTTCGAGACGGAGGCGCTGCCCTACGAGGAGCGGAAGATCGCCGTCGCTCCTGGGGGCGGCGAGGTGTACGCCCTCGCCATCGATCCCGAACTGGCTCTTCTGGACTACCTCCAGATGTTCTACAAGCTGGGCAGCGCGGGCCGCGCCCTGAAGAAGCTCGGCGCCATCGACTTCGCCACCACCATCGCCCCGGGCCTCAGGGACGTCCTGCTGACCGGCAAGGCGTGCGAGGCGGTGCGCCGCAAGGACAGGAACGGCCGGTTCGTGTACGACTACGTCGTCATGGACGCGCCGCCGACGGGGCGCATCACCCGCTTCCTGAACGTGAACGACGAGGTCGCGGGCCTGGCGAAGATCGGTCCGATACACAATCAGGCGCAGGCTGTGATGCGGGTGCTGAAGTCCCCCGAGACCGCTGTGCACCTGGTCACCCTCCTGGAGGAGATGCCGGTCCAGGAGACCGCGGACGGCATCGCCGAACTGCGGGCGACCCGGCTGCCGGTGGGCCGGGTCATCGTGAACATGGTGCGGCCGGAGGTGCTGGACGCGGCCGACCTCGACCTCGTGGACACCGTGTCGCGCACCGCCGTGGCCCGTTCGCTGTCGGCCGCCGGGCTGGGCGGGGCGCGGCGCGGCGGCAACGCCGAGCGGCTGGTGGACCCGCTCCTTGAGCAGGCCGCGGAGTACGCCGAGCGGTACGCGCTGGAGCAGGAGCAGCGCGCGGTCCTGGGCGAGCTGGAGCTGCCGCTGCACGAACTGCCGCTGCTCGCCGAGGGCATGGACCTCGCGGGCCTGTACGAACTCGCCACCGAGCTGCGCGAACAGGGGATGACATGAGTCCGGACCCGGCCCACGCACAGGACACCGCACGCCATCGTCTCTCCCCCGCGCGCGTGCTCGACATCGATCCGCTGCTCGATGATCCCGAGACCCGGATCGTGGTGTGCTGCGGTTCGGGCGGGGTCGGCAAGACCACGACCGCGGCGGCCCTGGGGCTACGGGCCGCCGAGCGCGGCCGGAAGGTGGTCGTGCTCACCATCGACCCGGCGCGCCGGCTGGCCCAATCGATGGGCATCGACTCGCTGGACAACGTGCCGCGCCGGGTGAAGGGCGCCGAGGACCGCGCAGGGACCTCGGGCGGCGATCCGGCCGGGGACGGCGGCGAGCGACGGGCGGGCGGGGAACTGCACGCCATGATGCTCGACATGAAGCGCACCTTCGACGAGGTCGTCGAGGCGCACGCGGATCCGGAGCGGGCCGCCGCGATCCTGGCGAACCCCTTCTACCAGTCGCTCTCGGCGGGCTTCGCGGGCACGCAGGAGTACATGGCGATGGAGAAGCTGGGCCAGCTGCGGGCGAAGGACGAGTGGGACCTCATCGTGGTCGACACCCCGCCGTCCCGCTCCGCGCTGGACTTCCTGGACGCGCCCAAGCGGCTCGGTTCCTTCCTGGACGGGCGGCTGATCCGGTTGCTGACTGCGCCGGCGAAGCTGGGCGGCTGGGCGGGAATGAAGTTCCTGAACGCCGGGATGTCGATGATGACCGGCACCCTGGGCAAGCTGTTGGGCGGTCAGCTGCTGAAGGACGTACAGACGTTCGTGGCCGCGATGGACACCACCTTCGGCGGCTTCCGTACCCGCGCAGACGCCACGTACAAGCTGCTCCAGGCGCCCGGCACGGCGTTCTTGGTGGTGGCGGCCCCGGAGCGGGACGCGCTGCGCGAGGCCGCCTACTTCGTGGAGCGGCTGGCCGCCGAGGACATGCCGCTGGTCGGTCTGGTGCTCAACCGCGTCCACGGCAGCGGCGCCGACCGGCTGTCGGCCGAGCGGGCGCTCGCCGCCGCGGAAAATCTTGAAGAGCCCGGCATTGTGGATCAGGGGGACGGGAAAGCTGGACTTCGTAACTCTCCCGAGCCGCCTGACAGTTCAGAATCCCCCGCTGCTTCCTCCGCGTCCCAGCCCCGCCCCCCGGGCACGGACCCGGACGTCGACCAGCTGACCGCAGGTCTGCTGAGGCTGCACGCCGACCGTATGCAGTTGCTCTCCCGCGAACAGCGCACGCGTGACCGCTTCACCGCGCGCCATCCCGAGGTGGCCGTGGTGGAAGTGGCCGCGCTCCCTGGTGATGTGCACGACCTCGCGGGACTGCGGGACATCGGCGACCGGCTCGCGGCCAAACGGCCGGAGCTGCCCGAAACGCGTACCGATGCGTGAGAGGGGACGCCCTCTCACGCATGAGAGAGGACGGCCTCTCAGCTGACCGCCGCGTAGTTCTCGTACACCTCGTCGTCGTCGAGGGGCACGATCCCGGCTCCGCGTTCGTACTCCGAACGCGCGGTCTCCAGGAGCCTGCGCCAGGAGGTCACGGTGGGGCGCCTGCGCAGCAGTGCGCGGCGCTCACGCTCCGTCATGCCTCCCCATACGCCGAATTCCACACGATTGTCCAGCGCATCGGCCAGGCATTCGGTGCGTACCGGACATCCGGTGCACACTGCCTTGGCCCTGTTCTGCGCTGCTCCCTGAACGAACAGTTCATCCGGATCGGTAGTGCGGCAGGCGGCCTGCGCACTCCAGTCGGTTACCCAGCCCATACCGGCGCCGTCCTCTCCCGAATCGAGGCTCCCCCACGGCGGCAGCGGCATATTCACCGCAGCCAGTTGAGGACGTTACGGAAGGCGGGCACAGCGCAACACCCCCGTCGGGCCCAATCTTGAATGGCCCGAACGGACTATGGGTAAGCGGCAGATCACCCGCGGGAGTGAGCTGGTGACATGCGTGATCATCCCGGCAAAGCGGGACAGTTATGGTGCGTCACAACGGACGCCGCGTGACACACGAGGCGGATTCGGACACGCCTCCAACACGCCCCGACATGCCCGACGGAGGAACCCGTCGGAGAAAGCCGGGAAGATCCGGAACGATTCGGGGTCGCCGGACGTATTGATAGGTGACCGCGCTGCTGTGACAGTTGAGAGCAGCTTAGGCCAAGGCATATACGCGTGTCCGGCGAATGAGAACGTAGGCTGCCCCTATGCCAAAGAAGCGCTCGGGCGGTGGTCTGTCGCCAACGCAACAGGCCGCCAAGTTCCTCGGTGTCAGTGTCCTCGCAGGAGCCGTCATGGCCGGCATCGCGCTGCCCGCGGCGGGCGCGCTCGGCCTCGCGGCCAAGGGCTCGGTGCAGGGATTCGACGAGATCCCGGCCAATCTGAAGAGCCCCCAGCTCAGCCAGCGGACCACGATCCTGGACAGCCAGGGTCAGCAGATCGCCACGGTCTACTCCCGGGACCGCACGGTGGTGGAGCTCAAGGACATCTCGCCGTACATGCAGAAGGCGATCGTCGCGATCGAGGACTCGCGCTTCTACCAGCACGGCGCGGTCGACCTGAAGGGCGTGCTGCGCGCCCTGAACAAGAACGCGCAGAGCGGCGGGGTCGCCCAGGGCGCCTCCACGCTCACCCAGCAGCTGGTGAAGAACTACTTCATCGAGGAGGCCGGCGACGACCCGACCAAGGTCGCCGAGGCCACCCAGCAGACGCTGGGCCGCAAGGTCCGCGAGCTGAAGTACGCGATCCAGATCGAGGAGAAGCTCGGCAAGAAGAAGATCCTGGAGAACTACCTGAACATCACGTTCTTCGGGCAGCAGGCCTACGGCGTCGAGGCCGCCGCCCAGCGTTACTTCTCCAAGCACGCCAAGGACCTCAACCTCCAGGAATCGGCGCTGCTCGCGGGCATCGTGCAGTCCCCCAGCCGCTACGACCCCGTCAACGACGAGGCCGAGGCCACCAAGCGGCGCAACGTGGTCCTCCAGCGCATGGCCGAGGTCGGCGACGTCTCCCGGCAGGAGGCAGACAAGGCCAAACAGGCCCCGCTCGGCCTGAAGGTCAGCCAGCCGAAGAACGGCTGCATCACCGCGGCCAAGGGCGCCAGTTTCTTCTGCAAGTACGTCGAGAACGTCTTCCTCAGCGACCCGGTCTTCGGCAAGACCAAGGAGGCCCGCGCGAAGATCTGGAACCGCGGCGGCCTGACGATCCGTACCACGCTGGACCAGCAGGCCCAGGACTCCGTCCAGGCCTCGCTCAAGGACCACATCAACAAGTCGGACTCGGTGGCCGCAGCCGCCACCCTGGTCGAGCCCGGCACCGGCAAGATCCTCGCCATGGGCCAGTCGAAGCCGTACGGCTACGCGAAGGACGAGACCGAGTACAACTACTCGGTCAACCGCGACATGGGCGGTTCGAACTTCGGCTTCCCGACCGGTTCGACCTTCAAGCCGTTCGTGGCCGCGGCGGCGGTCGAGGGCGGCAAGCCCCCGACGCAGGAGTACGCGTCGCCGTACAAGATGGAGTACCCGAGCCCGGTCCAGCGCTGCGACAGCCGGCCCTACGTCAACACCGACCACACGACCGCCGAGAACGAGAACAAGGCGGAGGTCGGCCCGTACCGGATGAAGGAGGCGATGGCCAAGTCGGTCAACACCTACTTCGTCCAGATGATCGCCGACATCGGGCTGTGCCCGGTGATGAAGATGGCCGACGCGCTGCACGTGGTGCAGGGCAACGGCGACAAGCTGCCCGAGGAGCCCGCCATCGCGCTCGGCGCGGTGGGCCTGTCCCCGCTGACCATGGCGAGCGCGTACGCCTCCTTCGCCTCGCGCGGCATGTACTGCACGCCGGTCGCCATCGAGTCGATCACCCAGAAGGTCGGCAACGAGCGGAAGTCCCTGGAGGTGCCGAAGTCGACGTGCTCGCGCGCGATGAGCGAGCAGACCGCCGACACGGTCAACACCCTGCTGCGCGGCGTGGTCGACTCGGGCACCGGCCAGCAGGCCGGCCTCACCGACCGCGAGAGCGCCGGCAAGACGGGTACCACCGACGAGCGCAAGAACGCCTGGTTCGTCGGCTACACGCCGAACATGTCCGGCGCGGTCTGGGTCGGTGGCCCCAAGCAGAACGTCAAGATGCGGAACATCACCATCGGCGGCGTCTACCGCCCGCTCGTCTACGGCGGTGAGGTCCCCGGCCCGATCTGGAAGGACGCCATGACCGGCGCCCTGCAGGGCAAGCCCGTCCAGTCCTTCAACCTCGTCGACATCCCGGACGACAACGGGGACGGCAACGGGCACGGCAGGGACCGGGGCGACGGAAACGGCAACGGCGACAACCGCGGCGGGGACAACGGCGGCATCATCGGCGGCCTGACGGACGGCGGCGCGAACGGCGGCGCCAACCCGGACCCCACCATCTCCTTCCCGGGCAACTTCATCCAGGGCCAGGGCAACGGAGGACGGAACGGGAACGGCGGGCAGCGGCCTTAGGCACGCGGGGCGGCAGCGGCGTCAGCGCCGGGGCGCGGGAGGCGGCAGCGGCTTCGGCGCGGAGGCGCGTGGGGCAGCAGCGGCTTCAGCGCCGGCGCGCACCGAGCGGAGGAGCGACGGCCTTGACGCCGGGGCGCGCGGGGCGGCAGCGGCCTGGGCGCACCGGGTGGTGAGGGCAGCGGCCTTAAAACGCCGGGACCCGAGGGACGGTGCGGGCAGCGGGCTTGACGCCAGGGCGCACCGGGCGGAGGGGCGACGGATCGGGCGCATCGGGGGCGGTGGCTCGGGGCACTTCGGCTGGGAGGCCGAGCGGCTCGGGCTCCTCGACTCGGGACGCTTCGGAAGGCCGGTGGCTCCGGGCGCTTCGCGCAAGGACTGGCAGCGCGGGCGTCTCGGCTCGGGGCCGGTGGCTGCGGACGCTTCGGCTGGGAGATCGGGCGGCTCGGGGCGCGTGGCTGATGTTTGACGCGGCTGGGCCGCACCCTCACTTGGGTGCGGCCCCGTTGCGTGAGGTGGGGGCGGGCTGGATCGGCTCGGGCCCATACGGCCGGTCGCTTTGGGCCCCGGGGTCACTCTGGACGGCTGAGCCGAGCCGGGTCCGACACGCTCGCCCAGGACGAGCGGTCCACCTCGGGGTCTACTGGGCCACCAGTCCGCATGGGCCCCGGGCCGGCCCCGAAGAGAACCCCAGGCCGGCCCTGGCGCAGCCCGGGTCAGCCCTGGAGCAGCTTCTTGACCGCCGCGGCGACCCGGCCGCCCTCCGCCTGACCCGCCACCTTCGGGTTCACGATCTTCATCACGGCGCCCATGGCCCGCGGCCCCTCCGCACCGGCCGCCTTCGCCTCCTCCACGGCCTGGGCGACGATCGCGTTCAACTCCTCGTCGGACAGCTGCTTGGGCAGGTACGCGGCGAGCACCACGCCCTCCGCCTTCTCCCGCTCGGCCTGCTCGGCCCGACCACCCTGCGCGAAGGCCTCCGCCGCCTCCCGGCGCTTCTTGGCCTCCTTGGTGATCACCTTCAGAACCTCGTCGTCGGACAGCTCACGCTTCTCCTTGCCCGCGACCTCCTCCTTGGTGATCGCGGCCAGCGTCAGCCGGAGCGTCGAGGAGCGGAGCTCGTCACGCTCCTTGATCGCGGCGTTGAGGTCGTCGTGCAGCTTCGACTTGAGCGTGGTGGTCATGGATCCGATTGTCGCAGGTACGAGAGCCCGGTCGCCCGTTGATTTCAGGGGCGGCCGGACGCGGCGCAGGGTCCCGGGTCTGACACCATGGTCGTATGCGCGCGCGATACGGAGTACCCCTGGGAGTCATGGCGGTCGGCGCCGCCGGTCTGGCCTACGCGGCGGGGTTCGAGGCCCGTTTCTTCCGGCTCCGCCGGATCACGGTCCCGGTCCTGCCCCCGGGCATGCGCCCGCTGCGCGTGCTTCAGGTCTCCGACATCCACATGGTGAGCGGCCAGCGCAAGAAACAGCGCTGGCTGCGCTCGCTGGCCGGCCTGCGCCCCGACTTCGTGATCAACACGGGCGACAACCTGTCCGACCCGGAGGGCGTGCCCGAGGTACTGGACGCGCTCGGCCCTCTGATGGAGTTCCCCGGCGCGTACGTCTTCGGCTCCAACGACTACTACGGCCCCAGACCCCGCAACCCCACCCGCTACTTGCTGGAGAAGGCGAGCGGCCGCCACGGCCTGAACGGCAACCCGCCGGTCGTGGGCGCGATCCACAACCCGTGGGAGGACCTGCGGGACGGCTTCGACGCGGCGGGCTGGCTGAACCTGACGAACACCAGGGGCGTGCTGAAGATCGAGGGCGTCTCGGTGGAGATGACGGGCCTGGACGACCCGCACATCAAGCGCGACCGCTACGAACGCGTGGCCGGCGGCCCGTCGAACGGCGCGGACTTCTCGATGGGCGTGGTGCACGCTCCGTACCTGCGCGTGCTGGACGCGTACGCGGCGGACGGCTACCCCCTGATCCTGGCCGGCCACACGCACGGCGGCCAGCTGTGCATCCCCTTCTACGGCGCTCTGGTCACCAACTGCGACCTGGACGCGGACCGGGTGAAGGGCCTGTCCACGCACACGGCCCAGGACCGTACGTCCTATCTGCACGTCTCCGCGGGCTGCGGCACCAACCGCTACACACCCGTACGGTTCGCGTGCCCGCCGGAGGCGACACTGTTGACGCTGGTGGGACGGGAGTAGCGATACCATCCCATCCCGGAATTAACCCGCCCAGCCCACACCAAATCGCCCGTTTCGCCCATTCTGCTTAGCGTGAGGGCATGACGGCCCCGATACCCAGGGAGATCCCGGACCTTCCCGCGGTCCCGGGCATGCCCGCACTGATGCCCTCGTACGTCCCCGCCGCCGCAGTGATGGCCCCCGTCCCCCGCCCGCTGACGGCGCTGTACCGCCTGCTCATCGCTCTGATGGCCCTCGCGGGCGTCGCACTGGAGCTGCTGCTCGGCTCCCCGGCGCGCGCGCTGAGCTACTTCAGCGTCCAGAGCAACGCCTTCCTGGCCCTGGTCATGGTCATCTCGGCCCACCGCGCTTGGGCGGCCCGCCGCCCCCTGCCGGCCATCGTCACAGGAGCCGCGCTGCTCTACGTCCTGACCACGGGCCTCACCTACCACCTACTCCTCGGGCACACCACGCCACCGTTCTCCATGACGGGCGCGACCACACCACCGACCCCGTGGCACGGCCAATGGACGGCCCTCCAGCTCCTCCACACCGCAACCCCGATCGCGGCGCTCCTGGACTGGCTCCTGCTCACCGCCCGCGGCAACCTGCACCTCCGCCAGACCGCCGCCTGGCTCGTCTACCCCCTGGCCTACCTGGCCTTCTACCTCGGCAGGGCCGAACTGCTGATCCCCGGCACGGCCGGCCGCTACCTCTACCCCTTCCTGGACGCCGAACACCACGGCTACCGCGGCACCCTCGCCAACGCCCTCCTCATCGGCCTAGCCATCTACGCCCTGGCCATCCTCCTGATCCTCGTCGACCACATCCGCCCGAACCCCGTCCGCCGCCGCGCCAAAACCGGATTTCGTCTCCGGGCACCGGTGGGCTAAAGTAAACGTCGTCGCCGCGACAGCAGCGACACCGGGGTGTAGCGCAGCTTGGCAGCGCGCTTCGTTCGGGACGAAGAGGTCGTGGGTTCAAATCCCGCCACCCCGACAGCGAAACACCAGTTCAGGGCCGGTGCTGAGAGATCAGCACCGGCCCTGAACTGTTCTCCAGAGGCTCTCTGGAGAAATCCTGGAGAAGATCTTGGAATCGTCTCCAGACCAGTGCCCTACACGCGAGCCCTCAGCAGCGCATCCAGAGCAGCTACAGGCGAGCCGGGGCTCATCGCCCGGCGCGCGTCCAACGCCTCCTCCCACATTCCGGTGAGCGCGGTCATCAGCGCCTGCCGCATGCCAGCCGTGATGTGGTCATAGCGGGACTGCACCGAGCCGTCCTCGTGCCCCCATGCGTTCGTCCATCAGCTTCGGCGGGGTCCCCACCTCTCTCATCAGGGTCTTGTGCGAATGGCGCAGTCCGTGCGGCGTCAGACCAAGAGCGATCGGCACCCAGCACGCCTCAGCCCGCTTGGAGGCCCCTCGCCCACGTGCGGGAATCCCGGGCCACGGCTCAGCGACGACCGGCACAGGGTGCTCTTCCTGATTGCCGCGTCCGGGGTACCGTCCCGTGGCGGCAGGTCGAAAGAGCCAGGTGGCGAAGCCCGAGCGCCGCCAGTGTGCGGCCAGTTCCCCCGCTCCCGCGTTACGGACGTACCCGAGATCGGTGATGGCCTCCAGCACCTTCAGGCGAGTCGGCTCCGCCACAGCGCCAGGGCGGTTGAGGACGTTGGACACCGTGCCTGTCGAGACGCCGGCGCGGCGAGCGACGTCGACCAGCTTTGCTCCTGGACGGCTCACAGAGCCATTGGCAGCGCCGTGACCACGGAAGACGTAGGCCAGTCCGTGGCACCCACAAGGCTTCGGTTTCGTCCGGGCGATGTGGCTCGCAAGCAGTGCGGCGAGGAAATCCGGAGCACCAATGAGCCTTTCCCGGTAAACGGTCATAGCTGTGTGTGATCGTTTAGATGGTGCGGTCGTATTCGAGCTGGAGCAGGACGAGGGCTGCGGCGGCGAT
>NZ_JBIWKB010000073.1:0-42297 GCF_044765425.1 Streptomyces sp. NPDC102462
TACCGACGAGGAACGCGCCGACCGCGGCGGAGACCTGGAGTTGCTGTGCGACCCCGGCGACCAGCAGGGTCAGCCCCAGCACCACAAGCAACAGCATCTCGGCGTTGTCGGAGGAGACCGCGCGGCTGACCAGGCGGCCGTGCCGCAGCGCCACGTACAGGACGGCGCCGACCGTGCCCAGCGAGATCAGCAGGGTGACGGTCCCGCCGGCCAGGCTCACCCCGGCGAGCAGGGCGGTGAGGATCGGCAGGTAGACCGCCATGGCCAGGTCTTCGAGGACGAGCACCCCGAGGACGACGGGGGTCTCGCGGTTGCCGATCCTGCGCAGGTCGCCGAGCACCTTGGCGATCACCCCGGACGAGGAGATCCAGGTCACCCCGGCGAGCGCCACGGCGGCGACCGGGCCCCAGCCGAGCAGCAGCGCCGCCAGGGCGCCGGGGACCGCGTTGAGGACGAAGTCGACGGCCCCGGAGGGGAACTGGGTCTGCAGGGTGGTGACGAGTTCGGAGGCGCTGTACTCCAGGCCGAGCATGACCAGCAGCAGGATCACCCCGATCTCGGCGCCGGTGGCGACGAACTCCTCACTGGCCGTCAGGGGCAGGATGCCGCCCTGTCCGAAGGCGAGCCCGGCGAGCAGATACAGAGGTATGGGCGAGAAGCCCACCCGCCCGGCGATGCGGCCCAGCAGGCCCAGGACGAGAATGATCGCCCCGAGTTCGATGAGCATGGCGGTGGTGTCGTGCACGGGCGTCTGACCTCCGTCGATCGGTTCGGTGGCGGCGTCTGTGCCTTCGCGGGTACCGGGCGTCGGACGCGTTGTCCGTGCCGTTGCGCGTGCGCATGTCCGTTGGCCGGCCCGGCGGTCTGATGCCGTCCCACGGCGGGAGGGTGCCGGGCGGTGAGTGCGGGTGCCGTCGGGCGGCTCCCGCGGTGGAAGAGGGACCGGATCGGCGGTGGATCCGGGGCGTCAGCGGGAGCGGTGGTCGCTCAAGACGGCGCTGTCGGTATCAGGAACGCTGTCGCGGGCGGTGTTGCCGACGCGGACCCGGACGGCGGCACGCGCGCGGACGGATCGGTCCATGTCACGCCCCCCCATCACGTCGGCCGGAAACCGGCGACCACCAACGACTGAGCATGCTTACGCTCAACAGAGCGTAAGCACTCGGTAAAGAAGTCTATCGCATGCCGGAACGGCCCCTCAGGAGAACGTCAGAAAGTCCACGTTGGCGCGCGGGTACCTCACCGCGACGACCCGGACCGCCGCCGGGCCCGGTCGGGGTCGAGGAGCTGCACGGCGATGCCCATGACAACGAGGCCGGCGGCGATCAGCAGCCCGTGGGGCAGGAAGACGCCCAGGGCGAGCGCGGCGCCACCGCCGGCCAGCCCCCACCAGGCGCCGGTACGCCGGTACTCGCGGGGCCGCGCGGGACGCCCGGATCCGAGGGCGCGGGCGAAGCGGGGATCGTCCCGCTCCAGCCGTGCGGCGAGGTCGACCAGGCGTTCGTCGTCGAACTGGGTCACGGCTCCATCCCTCCCGAACCTGACACCGTCACGGAGCCGGCCCGTCGCATACGACGCAACCGGTCCGCCGGACCTCCAGGCTCTCCCCCGCCCGCGGCCTGCCGCCATCAGGTGCGGCCCTCATCTTTCCTGGTGGTTGCCCCACACGGAAGCGGTCACGCATACCGGGCGTACGGCCCGGAAGATGGGTGCTGCCACGGATGGCGCACCGGCCGGAACCCCACCACCCTGGTGGCAGCGGAGTCCATGTCGAGGAGGCGGAACGCGGTGCCCCTGTACTGGCGGATCTTCCTGCTGAACGCCGTCGTGCTGGTCGTGGCCACCGCTCTGCTGCTCGGCCCGGTCACCGTGTCCACTCCCGTGCTGCTCACCGAGGCCGCGATCCTCGCCGTGGGCCTGGCCGCCATGCTCGTCGCCAACGCCCTGCTGCTGCGCGTCGCCCTGGCCCCGCTGCAACGCCTCACCCGCGCGATGACCACGGCCGACCTGCTGCGGCCGGGGCGGCGCCCGCCGGTCGGCGGGCACGGCGAGGTGGCCGAGCTGATCACGGCGTTCAACACCATGCTCGACCGGCTTGAGGACGAGCGGGCGACCAGCAGCGCCCGCGCGCTCTCCGCCCAGGAGTCCGAACGCCATCGCATCGCCCGCGAGCTGCATGACGAGGTCGGACAGACGCTGACCGCCGTCCTGCTGGAACTGGAGCGGGTCGCCCGGCACGCCCCGTCCGAACTCCGTGCTGAGCTGCACGAGGTGCAGGAGACCACCCGGGCGAGCCTGGACGAGATCCGCCGCATCGCCCGCCGGCTGCGCCCCGGCGTCCTCGACGAGCTGGGCCTGACCCGCGCACTCAAGGCGCTGACGGCCGAGTTCACCGGGCCCGCCCTGTCCGTGCGGTCCCGGCTCGCCCCGGAGCTGCCGCCGCTGGCCCGCGCGTCCGAGCTGGTCGTCTACCGTGTCGCCCAGGAGGGGCTGACCAACACCGCCCGGCACGCCCAGGCGCGCCGCGCCGAGGTCAGCCTCCGGAGCACGGCCACCGGAGTGGAGCTGCGCATCCGCGACGACGGCCGCGGCATCGGCGGTGCGCCCGAGGGCGCCGGCATCCACGGCATGCGCGAACGCGCCCTGCTCATCGGCGCCGATCTCGGGGTGGGCCCCGGGCCCGGCGGAGGCACCGAAGTACGTCTGGCCGTCCCCGTACCCGACCGGAATCCCTGAACCATGCCCCAGCCCTCACCCACCCGCATCCTGCTCGCCGACGACCACGCCCTGGTCCGCCGCGGGGTCCGGCTCATCCTGGAGAGCGAGCCCGATCTGACCGTCGTCGCCGAGGCCGACAACGGCGCCGAAGCGGTCGCGCAGGCCCGCGCCCACCACCCGGACCTGGCCATCCTCGACATAGCCATGCCCCGGCTGACCGGTCTGCAGGCCGCGCGTGAGCTTTCCCGCACGGAGCCGGACCTGCGGATCCTCATCCTGACGATGTACGACAACGAGCAGTACTTCTTCGAGGCGCTGGGCGCCGGCGCCTCCGGCTACGTCCTCAAGTCCGTCGCCGACCGCGACCTGGTCGAGGCGTGCCGCGCCACCATGCGCGGCGAACCGTTCCTCTACCCGGGGGCCGTCAACGCCCTCGTACGCACCTATCTGGATCTGGCCCGGGAGGGCCGGGCGCTGCCCGCGCGGGCCATCACGGACCGCGAGGAGGAGATCCTCAAGCTCGTCGCCGAGGGGCACACCTCGCAGGAGATCGCCGACCTGCTCGTCATCAGCCCGAAGACGGTGGAGCGCCACCGCGCCAACCTGCTGCAGAAGCTGGGCCTGAAGGACCGGCTGGAACTCACCCGGTACGCGATCCGCGTCGGTCTGATCGAAGCCTGACCGGGCCATGGCCCGGCCCGAGCGTGCGGTGCGCGGCGGCGGAGCACCGGCCGGGCGCCTGCCGGGCGGGACTACCGTTCGGCTTCGGCGGACACCGCGGACGGGGAGCGGCGGGGGGTGCCGGGGGATTCGGACGCGGCGAGGGTTTCGGACGCGGCGGGGGATCCGGACGCGGCGGCGGGCGGACGGTGCCCGGGGCGCAGGACGCGGGCGAACAGCCGCGCGTGTCCGGCCACGACGGGGCCGAGGACCGCGAGGACGAGCACATACCCGGCGATGAACGGGGCGAGACGGCCGTCCAGGCGTGCGCCGGCCGCCATGGACGCCAGGATCAGCGCGAACTCCCCGCGGGCCACGAGGGTGGTGGCGATCGCCGCGGCGGGCTCCGGACCGTACCGGTAGATGCGGGCGACGAACAGGCCCGCGGCGACGTTCATGACGAGGGTCAGCGCGGCGGCGACGGCCACCGGTACGGCCACGGAGGCAAGGTCCCCGGGGTCGATGGCGAGCCCGAAGGCGAAGAAGAAGATCGCGGCGAAGGCGTCGCGCAGCGGATGCACCAGCGCACGGATGCGCGGGCCGGAGGGGGTGCCGGCCAGGATGAGGCCGACCATGAAGGCCCCGATGGCGTCGGCCACGCCGAGGAGTTCGGAGACACCGGCGATCAGGACCGCGGCACCCAGGAAGCTGATGACCAGCAGTTCGTTGTCCCGGGTCACGATCAGACGGCCGACGAGCCGGGTGCCGTAGCGGGCGGCGGCGGCCAGCACCAGCAGGAATCCGAACGCCTTCGCGCCCTGTGCCACCGCGTCCCCGATGCCCTGCGCGCCGCCGACGACCGGCTGGAGCGCGGCCAGGTACAGCGCCAGGAAGATGTCCTCGACCACGATGACGCCCAGGATCAGCCGGGTCTCCGGGTGGCCCAGCCGGCCCTGGTCAATGAGGATCTTCGTGACGATCGCGGACGACGAGATGCCCAGCACACCGGCGAGCACCAGCGCTTCCCGCACCCCCCAGCCCAGCGCGAAGCCGAAGGCCAGGCCCGCGCCGACGTTCAGCAGCAGATAGACACCGCCGGCGGTCAGCAGCCGCCGGCCCCCGTTCCTGAGGTCGTCCAGGTGGAATTCGAGCCCCAGGCAGAACAGCAGCAGGACCAGTCCGAGCGCGGAGAGCATGGCGAAGTCGTGGGCGTCCTCGACGAGGACCGGTCCGGGGGTGTGCGGGCCTAGCAGGATGCCGGCGAGCATGAACAGCGGAATCGTGGGGAGCCCGATCCGGCCGCCGAGCCGGGCGAGCAGCGCGGCGCCCACGAAGGCGCCGCCCATGGCGAGCAGTGTGTCGGCATGTCCCACGGGCCACCGCCTTCCACACCACGGTCTCGGGACGGGATCCGGTCTGCCGCGGCGGCGCCACGTCTCGCGCCTGCGCTGCGGCACACCCCACCCTCACAGGGCCAACCGCGAAGCGGCCATCGGTGCCGACCCCCAATTCAGGCTCGGGCCGACCCCCATCCCGGCCCTGCCAACGCCCTGCCGACGCCCTGCCGGGCCGGGGACGCCACGATGCCGTCTTTCGGCTGCGGCGCGCCTGTCAGCGCCGGGCCGTCTTTCGGCTGCGGCAGTCGTCGTGGCTGGTCGCGCCGTTCCCCGCGCCCCTTACGGGCGCCACGCCGGCCTTCGACCGCGGCAGCCGTCGTGGTCGATCGCGCCGTTCCCCGCGCCCCTTACGGGCGCCACGCCGGCCTTCGACCGCGGCAGCCGTCGTGGTCGATCGCGCCGTTCCCCGCGCCCCTATCGGGCGGCACGCCAGCCTTCGACCGCGGCAGCCGTCGTGGCTGGTCGCGCCGTTCCCCGCGCCCCTTACGGGCGCCACGCCGGCCTTCGTCCGCGGCAGTCGTTGTGGCTGGTCGCGCCGTTGCCTGCGCCCCTTACGGGCGCCAGGGCGGCCTTCGTCCGCGGCAGTCGTTGTGGCTGGTCGCGCCGTTGCCTGCGCTCCTTTGGGGCTGGGGCGGGTCACTGGTTGGTGGGGGGCTTGTAGCCCACGCCGCACCACATCGGGAGGGGGGTGCCCTCGGAGATGGTGTCGGTGTCGGGGCGCCACTGCGGTAGTTCGACCACCCCGGGGTCGAGGATCCGCGTGCCCTCGAAGAACCGGGACACCTGGGCATGCGTGCGCGGCGCCGCCTGTTCGGCGGCCCGCTCGTTGTAGACGCGCATGGACTCCGAGACCTCGTCGGCCCCGATGTCCGATGCCGGGTGGGACAGGACCAGGTAGCTGCCGGCCGGGAGGGCGTCAACGAGCCGCCGCGCGATCGCGTACGGGTCGTCCGCGTCCGGGATGTACTGGAGGATCGCCACCAGCATCAGGCCCACCGGCCGGGACAGGTCGAGGGTGTCGCGCGCCTGCGCGAGGATGCGGTCGACGTCCCGCAGGTCCGCCTGGAGGTAGTCGGTGGCGCCCTCCGGCGTGCTGACCAGCAGCGCTTGGGCATGGGCGAGCACGACCGGGTCGTTGTCGACGTAGACGACCCGCGCGCCCGGGTCGGCCCGCTGCGCCACCTCATGGGTGTTGTCGGCGGCGGGGATGCCGGTGCCGATGTCGAGGAACTGCCGGATGCCGGCGCGGCTCAGCTCGCGAACGGCCCGGCCGAGGAACGCCCGGTTGGCCCGGACGGCCGGGATGATCTGCGGGTTCGCCGTGGCCGCGAGGCGGGCCGCCTCCTCGTCCGCCGGGTAGTTGTCCTTGCCACCGAGCCACGCGTTGTAGACGCGCGCGGGGTGCGCCACCGAAGAGTTGAAGGGTGCCATGCCGCCGGTCAGTCTGTCGCTCATCGTCCGGTCCTACTCGCTCGCGTGTGCCGACGCGAGCACACTAACCCACGTTCTGATCATCAATGTGTCCTGAGGCAGGGCCAGTTCGGGACGGGAAGACCCAGGTCGGCGCCCCGGGGTGGTGGCAGCCCCCTGGGGTTGCTGGGGACAGCCCCCGGCCGCTTCGGGTGCCTGGCAGGCTGTCCCGGCCGGTCGCCCGTCCCGAGACTCGACAGCATGACGATCTCCACGGACACCTCCGTCGCGGCCGGAACGCCCGCCCCCCGCCGCCGGGCGCCCGGCTCCGGCTCCGCGGCGGGCAGCGACTTCGCCAGACTCTCCCAGCGGATCACGGACGCGGGCCTGCTGGCACGGCGGCCCGGCTACTACACGGCACGGCTCGGCCTGGTGATCGCGCTGCTGGCGACGGGCTGGGGGGTGTTCTTCGCGCTCGGTGACACCTGGTGGCAGCTCGCGGTCGCCGCCTTCATGGCGCTGACGTTCGGTCAGGTCGCCCTCGTCGCCCATGACTTGGCGCACCGGCAGGTCTTCCGGCGGCGCCGGCCGAGCGAGCTGTGGGGCCGTCTGTTCGGCAACCTGGGCATCGGCATGAGCTACGGCTGGTGGATGAACAAGCACACCCGCCACCACGCCAACCCCAACCACGAGGAACTCGACCCCGATGTCGCCCCCGACATCCTGGTGTGGTCCACCGAGCAGGCCCGGCACAGCCGCGGCCTGGCCCGGCTCATCGGCGGCCACCAGGCCCTGCTGTTCTTCCCGCTGCTGACGCTGGAGGGTTTCAACCTGCACGTGGCGAGCGCGCGGGCGCTGCGCTCGCCGTCGATGAAGAACCGCCTCCTGGAGGGAGCCCTGCTCTTCCTGCACATCGCGGGCTATCTGTCCGCGCTGTTCCTGGTGCTCTCACCGGGCAAGGCGGTGGCGTTCCTCGCCGTGCACCAGTGCCTCTTCGGCGTGTACCTCGGCTGCACCTTCGCACCCAACCACAAGGGCATGCCCACCTTCCGCGGGGACGAGCGGCCCGACTTCCTGCGCCGCCAGGTGCTCACCTCCCGCAATGTGACCGGCGGCCCGCTCACCGATGTGATGCTCGGCGGCCTCAACTACCAGATCGAGCACCATCTCTTCCCGAGCATGCCCACGCCCCATCTGCGACGGGCCCAGGTCATCGTGCGCGCGTACTGCGCGGAGATCGGCGTGCCCTACCACGAGACCGGGCTGATCCGCTCGTACCGCGAGGCCCTGACCCATATGCACCGCGTCGGAGAACCGATCAGACGGCAGCGCAGGGCGTCCTGACGGCGCGGTCAGCCGTGGCCGAGGAGGTCACAGACCTGGTCGGTGATCGTGGGCCACGCCTCGTCCGGGAGGTCGCCGAGGTGCTGCCGCCGCAGTGCGCGCAGCACCTGTTCGGCGTCGGTGTCGGCCGCGCACGCCGCGCTGCCGCTGAGCACGTCGTAGCCGTCGCGGACGGCGACCCGGAGCCGGTTGCGGCCGTCGGCGTCCGCGTGCAGGGCCGCCGCGACGACCAGCGGCGGCGGCCCGCCGGCCTCGCCCGGCAGCTTGCGGTAGGCGCTGGCGAGCGGTGCGCGCCAGTGGAGGCTGAGCAGCAGCGGGCGTTTGGCGGTGACCTCGGCCAGGTCGGTCTCGTGGATGCCGTCGGCTTCCAGGACCCGGGCGCGGGCGTCCAGGACGAGGGCCGCGGGCAGCAGGCACCGCAGGGCGCTGCCGACGATGTTGCCGCCGACGGTCGCCGTCCGGCGTACGGCGCCGGTGCCGATGGTGGCGGCGGCCAGGCGCAGCACGTCCGGCACCCGCTCGTCCACCCGGTTCAGGACGACGGCGCCGCCGAGGGATTCACGCCCGATGACGTTGGCCTCCGGCAGGTCGCGCAGGGACATGGCCCGTTGGGGGAAGCCGTCGCGTTGCCAGGTGGCCCACACCAGTGTCGCCCCGCCGATCGGGACGGCCTCCTCCGCCAGGCACTCCTGGGCTTCGGACACGGAGAGGGGGAACCGCAGCAGCACGGCGACCGACCTGCCTTTCGTGGGGAGGTGAAGGCGGCAGGGGCGAGGGATCGTCCTTCGCCCCGCCGGCACGGCGCATCTTCGCCGCACAGCGGGGGGCGCGTACAGGGCTCACATGAGCATGACCAGGAAAACTGACGGCCCCTCAGAAAAGGAGCGGATCAGCCGGCTTCCGCGCAATGGAACACGGCCCGAATTTACGGGCGCCGAGTTCGGCGGGAAACCCGGGGAAATCCCGCGAAATACCCTGATCGCCGAATACACCGAGCGGAGACACCGCGGCCGTCCCGTTCGTGTGGTGAGCCGCACATCCAGGGGCCCGTGATGATCCGGGGCCGGGATCCGCTGGTTACCCCGGGGGGCCCGCCACGGGGCTCACGGGGATGAAGGGGTGGGTTTGAATGGGTGAGTTGCACGAGCGCACGCTGGACGCGACGGGAATGCGTCCCCGCGCGGCGGAGTTCGTCGCCCGCGTCACGGCCCGCAGCCGCCTGCCGCTGGACTACTCGGAACGAAGCCTGCGCATCGTCGACTTCCTGCTCGACGGCCTGCGCAAGGGCGGCGCTCCGCGGGAGCGCAACCGCGAGACGCTGCTCGGGCTCGGCGCCTACGTCGGGGAGGTGCTGGTGCGCCGGGCGGGGGCGGTGTGGGTGGACCTCGACGCCGAGCAGCGCGCCTACTTCGGGCAGGACGTCGGCGTCCGCATGCCGGACGGCCGCATCTGGAACCCGCTGGGCAAGGTCCTCAACCGCTACGAGGTGGGCTCCCCCAGGGATTCACTGCAGCTGTTCTACCTGACGCTGCACGGCCGACCGCGCCGGACCGTCTGAGCGCCGGGTTAATTCCAGGCGAATTCGTCGGTGCACCCGCGAAAGGCCGGCTCACACCCGTACCCGAGCCGGCCTTTTCGTCTTCTGCCAAGCCGGCGAAATGTTCCGGCCAAAGCGTTACCATCGCGCAATGCGTATCGCCCAGCTCCAAGAAGCCAATGCCCGCATGCTGGCCCACGCACCATCCGTCCGGCCGGTCTCCACGGGCGACATCATCCGTACCCATCGCAAGAAACACCCTTACCGGGGATATGTCGAGATCGACTCCCCGTACTGCGCGCCGTTCGTCATGTTCTGCGTGAACGACGACGCGGTCGCCCTGGACACCCTGTGGAACGGGCGGTTCGGCTATGAACCGGGCAGCCTCGCCACCTGGTCCCGGCTGGCGGCGGACAGCACGACGATCGCCGATGTCGGCGCGCACGTCGGATACTTCTCGCTGATCGCCGCGCTCGCCAACCCGAAGGCGAAGATCCACTCCTTCGAGCCGGTGGACATGATCCACGCCCGGCTCTCGGTGAACCTCCGCTCGAACAACGTCCAGAACGTACGGCTCTACCAGGCGGGGGTGTCCAGCGAGCCGGGCTGGGCCGACATCAGCGTCCGCTTCTCCGGGAACCTTCTGTCGACCGGCTCCACGCTGGAGCACGCCGCCGCCGACGCGCAGCTCAAGCGCGTCCGGCTCCGCGCGCTGGACGAGGTGTTCGCCGACGCCAGGCTGGACCTCGTCAAGATCGACGTGGAGGGCCATGAGATGTCGGTGCTGCGCGGGGCCCGGCAGGTGCTGAAGCGCGACCGGCCGACGGTGATCCTGGAGGCGCTGGTGGACGCGCCGCTGACCCCGCTCCTCGCCGAGTTCGAACCGCTCGGCTACGACTCCCACTGGGTCACCGAGGACGGCGGCACCCTCGTACCCTCGTACGCGCCCAGGCCGCCCGGAACCCGGAACCTCCTGTTCACCCCGCAGCACTGACGGAGCCTGCCGCGGCTCCTGTCATCCCTCGAAGCGGTAGCCCATGCCGGGCTCGGTGATCAGATAGCGCGGGTGGGAGGGGTCCGCCTCCAGTTTCCGGCGCAACTGCGCCATGTAGACCCGTAGGTAATGGGTCTTGTTGTGCTGCGAGAGGCCCCAGACCTCCTGGAGGAGATGCTTCTGCGTGACCAGCCGGCCGGGGTGCGTCACCAGGATCTCCAGCAGCTGCCACTCGGTCGGCGTCAGCCGCACGTCCCGCCCGTCCCGTACGGCCCGTCTGGCGAGCAGGTCGATGCTGAAGTGCTCCGTTTCGACGAGGGTCGTCTCGGGGACGTACGGCGTGCCCTCACCGCGGCGGGCGGCGGCCCGCAGCCGGGCCAGCAACTCGTCCATGCCGAACGGTTTGGTCACGTAGTCGTCGGCGCCGGCGTCGAGCGCGGCGACCTTCTCCTCGGATGCCTGCCGTGCGGACAGGACCAGGATCGGCACACGGGTCCAGCCGCGCAGGGCCCTGATGACGTCCACGCCGTCCATGTCGGGCAGCCCGAGGTCCAGCAGCACCACGTCGGGCTGTCTCGCGGCGGCGAGCCGCAGGGCCGTGGTCCCGTCGGGGGCGGCGTCCACGCCGTAGTGGCGTGCTTCCAGATTGATGACGAGGGCCCGTACGAGCTGCGGGTCGTCCTCCGCCACCAGCACCCTGGTCATGGGCGTGTGCCTTTCCTGTCGTCGCCGGGCCGGGCAGTCGTCCCCGCGCTCCGGACGCCGAGTGTCATCGGGTGGCGCGCGCCCCGGCGCGGGGCAGATGGCGGCCGCCCGTCGGATCCCCACCGAGCGGGCCGCGCGGCGATCGGCCGACCGTCAGGGGCCGCGTGCAGCCACCGCGCAGCACGCCGACACCACGGACCGGGCCGGACACGAACCACCCAGGCCGTGCCGACCACGGCCAGACCGACGACCGGCACGGCACCGACCGTCCCGCGGCTGCCGGTAAGGCGGCCGGACGCGAGGCGGCGGGCTTCGGGACAGCGGGAGCCGACGGCCCGGGGTGCTCCCTGGGCCGCCGGCATCCGTGCGTGTCGCGTAACCCCATCAGTGCTTCGCCACAAGGCCCTTGAGCGCGACGTTGAGTTCGAGGACGTTCACCCGCGGCTCGCCGATGAAGCCGAGGGTGCGGCCGCTGGTGTGGTCCTCGACGAGCCTGTCGACCTGGGCGACCGGAAGGCCGTTCTTCGCGGCGACCCGGTGGACCTGGAGTTCGGCGTAGGCCGGGGAGATGTCCGGGTCGAGGCCGGAGCCGGAGGAGGTGACGGCGTCGGCGGGGACGTCCGCCGGACGCACCGTGTGGCCGGGCACCGAGTTGTCCTTGACGACCGCGGCCTTGGCGTCCCGCACCTGCTTGATCAGGACCTTGCTGTCTGCGGAGAGGTTGGTGGCACCGGACAGGATCAGCTTGTACTGCGTGTTGAGGCTGTTGCTGCCGAGGCCGTTGGCCGGCCGGCCCTGGAACCACTTCAGGTCGGCCTCCGGGGTCTGCTGGCCCTTCTTCAGCGGCAGACGGTACGACTGCCCGATCAGGGAGGAGCCGACGACCGCGCCGTTCGCCGTGATCTGCGAGCCGTTCGCCTGGTCGCGGAACAGCCCCTGGGCGATGCCGGTGACGGCCAGCGGATAGAGGACCCCGGTCACCAGGGTGAGCACGAGGAGGGCACGCAGGCCCGCCCCGAGCAACCGGGCCGTGTTCGTTACGGAGTTGTTCATGGCGATCAGCCGATTCCGGGAATGAGGGAGAGAAGCAGGTCGATGATCTTGATGCCGATGAAGGGGGCGATCAGCCCGCCGATGCCGTAGATCCCGAGGTTGCGGCGCAGCATCCGGTCGGCGCTCACCGGCCGGTACCGCACACCCTTCAGGGACAGCGGCACCAGCGCGATGATGATCAGCGCGTTGAAGACGACCGCGGACAGGATCGCGGAGTCGGGCGAGGACAGCTGCATGATGTTCAGCCGGTCCAGGCCCGGGTAGACCGCCGCGAACAGCGCGGGGATGATCGCGAAGTACTTCGCCACGTCGTTGGCGATGGAGAACGTGGTCAGCGCGCCCCGCGTGATCAGCAGCTGCTTGCCGATCTCGACGACCTCGATCAGCTTGGTCGGGTTGGAGTCGAGGTCGACCATGTTGCCGGCCTCCTTGGCGGCCGACGTACCGGTGTTCATCGCCACCCCGACGTCCGCCTGGGCCAGCGCGGGCGCGTCATTGGTGCCGTCGCCCGTCATCGCGACCAGCTTCCCGCCCGCCTGCTCCCGCTTGATCAGCGCCATCTTGTCCTCGGGCGTGGCCTCCGCGAGGAAGTCGTCGACCCCGGCCTCCTCGGCGATCGCCCGCGCGGTCAGCGGGTTGTCACCCGTGATCATGACCGTCTTGATGCCCATGCGGCGCAGTTCCTCGAACCGCTCCCGCATCCCGTCCTTGACCACGTCCTTGAGGTGGATGACGCCGAGGACGCGGGCGCCGTTGTCGTCGTGGACCGCCACCAGCAGCGGGGTACCGCCGGCCTCGGCTATCCGGTCGGCGGTCGCGCCCGCGTCCTCGGCGACCGTGCCGCCGCGTCCTTCGACCCAGGCGGTGACCGAGCCGGCCGCGCCCTTGCGGATCATCCGGCCGTCGACGTCCACGCCCGACATCCGGGTCTGCGCGGTGAAGGCGATCCACTCGGCCTGCGCCAGCTCGCCCTGGTGCCGCTCCCGCAGCCCGTACCGCTCCTTCGCCAGCACCACGACCGAGCGGCCCTCCGGCGTCTCGTCCGCCAGCGAGGAGAGCTGGGCCGCGTCGGCGAGTTCGGCCGCGGTGGTGCCGTGCACCGGCACGAACTCGGCGGCCTGCCGGTTGCCGAGGGTGATGGTGCCGGTCTTGTCCAGCAGCAGCGTGGAGACGTCACCGGCGGCCTCGACCGCACGGCCCGACATGGCCAGCACATTGCGCTGCACCAGCCGGTCCATGCCCGCGATGCCGATCGCGGACAGCAGGGCACCGATGGTCGTCGGAATCAGGCACACCAGCAGCGCCACCAGCACCACCATCGACAGATGCGTGCCCGCGTAGGCGGCGAACGGCGGCAGCGTCGCACAGGCCAGCAGGAACACGATCGTCAGCGACGCCAGCAGGATGTTCAGGGCGATCTCGTTCGGCGTCTTCTGCCGGGCCGCGCCCTCGACCAGGCGGATCATCCGGTCGATGAACGTCTCACCCGGCCTCGTCGTGATCTTGATGACGATCCGGTCCGACAGCACCTTCGTACCGCCCGTGACCGCCGACCGGTCACCGCCCGACTCACGGATCACCGGGGCCGACTCCCCCGTGATCGCCGACTCGTCGACCGAGGCGACGCCCTCGATCACATCCCCGTCACCGGGGATGACGTCACCGGCCTCGCACACCACCAGGTCGCCGATCTGCAACCCGGTGCCCGGCACCCGCTCCTCGCGGCCCGCGCTCAGCCTGCGGGCGACCGTGTCGGTCTTCGCGCGGCGCAGGGTGTCCGCCTGCGCCTTGCCCCGGCCCTCCGCGACCGCCTCCGCGAGATTGGCGAAGACCACGGTCAGCCACAGCCAGGCGCTGATCGCCCAGCCGAACCAGTCCCCGGGATCCGTGAAGGAGAACACGGTGGTGAGGACGGACCCGATCCACACCACGAACATCACGGGAGACTTGACCATCACCCGTGGATCGAGCTTGCGGAAGGCGTCCGGCAGGGACCTGATGAGTTGCTTGGGATCGAAGAGACCCGCGCCGACACGGCCCTCGGCCGACTTGCGCCCGGTGGGCACGTCGCTGTGCGGCGCCCTGGTCGGAGTGGCTGTGGACATGACGTCCTCTGACTTCTCTCTACGGGTGGTCTTCACGTCTCTGCGGGCGCGCTTCACGTCTCTACGGGCGGTCCTCACGCCAGCCCCTCGGCGAGCGGACCCAGCGCCAGGGCCGGGAAGTAGGTCAGACCGGTGATGATCAGGATCGCGCCCACCAGCAGGCTGGTGAACAGGGGTTTCTCGGTGCGCAGGGTGCCCGCGGTGGCCGGAACGGGCTGCTGCTGGGCGAGCGAGCCGGCCAGCGCCAGCACGAACACCATCGGCAGGAAGCGGCCGAGCAGCATCGCGAGCCCGGTCATGGTGTTGTACCAGTCCGTGTTCGCGTTCAGGCCGGCGAAGGCGGAGCCGTTGTTGTTCGCGGCGGAGGTGAAGGCGTACAGGACCTCGGAGAATCCGTGCGCGCCCGAGTTGAGCATCGAGTGCGGTGGCGTCGGCAGCGCCATGGAGGCCGCCGAGAAGACGAGCACCAGGGCCGGAGTGATCAGGATGTAGACGGCGGCCAGTTTGATCTCGCGCGAGCCGATCTTCTTGCCCAGGTACTCGGGGGTACGGCCGACCATCAGACCCGCGATGAACACCGCGATCACGGCCATGATCAGCATGCCGTACAGCCCGGAGCCGACACCACCGGGCGCGATCTCGCCCAGCATCATGCCGAGCATGGTGATACCGCCGCCGAGGCCGGTGAACGAGGAGTGGAAGGAGTCCACCGCGCCGGTCGACGTCAGGGTGGTCGACACCGCGAAGATCGACGAGCCGCCGACCCCGAACCGGACCTCCTTGCCCTCCAGCGACGCGCCCGCCGCCTGGAGCGCCGGACCGTGGTGGGCGAACTCCGTGCACATCATCAGGGCGACGAAGCCGACCCAGATGGTGGCCATGGTGGCGAGGATCGCGTACCCCTGCCGCACCGAACCGACCATCACACCGAAGGTGCGGGTCAGCGAGAACGGGATCGCCAGAATGAGGAAGATCTCGAAGAGGTTGGTGAAGGGGGTGGGGTTCTCGAAGGGGTGCGCGCTGTTGGCGTTGAAGTAGCCGCCGCCGTTGGTGCCCAGCTCCTTGATCGCCTCCTGGGAGGCGACCGCGCCGCCGTTCCACTGCTGGGAGCCGCCCATGAACTGGCCGACCTCGTGAATGCCGGAGAAGTTCTGGATCGCCCCGCAGGCGACCAGCACCACCGCGGCGACGGCGGCGAGCGGCACCAGGATGCGCACCGTGCCCCGCACCAGGTCGGCCCAGAAGTTGCCCAGCTCGCCGGTGCGCGCACGGGCGAAGCCGCGCACCAGCGCCACCGCGACGGCGATGCCGACGGCGGCGGAGACGAAGTTCTGCACCGCGAGACCCGCCGTCTGCACGACATGGCCCATCGTCTGCTCGCCGTAGTACGACTGCCAGTTCGTGTTCGTCACGAAGGAGGCGGCCGTGTTGAACGACTGCGCCGGGCTGACGGAGGAGAAGCCGAGCGAGCCGGGCAGCACGCCCTGGAGGCGTTGCAGCAGGTAGAGGAAGAGGACACCGACCGCGGAGAAGGCCAGCAGGCTCCGCAGATACGCGGGCCAGCGCATCTGGGTGTCGGGGTGGGCGCCGATCCCCTTGTAGATCCACTTCTCGACGCGCAGATGCTTGTCGGAGGAGTAGACCCGGACCATGTAGGTGCCCAGGGGGACGTGGACCAGCGCGAGCGCGCCCATGAGCGCCAGCAGCTGCAGGACAGCAGCGAGTTGGGGACCCATCGCGCGGCTCAGAACCTCTCCGGGAAGATGAGGGCGAGGACGAGATAACCCAGCAGGGCGACGGCCACGACCAGGCCTACGACGTTCTCGGCGGTCACAGCTTCGTCACCCCCCGGGCGACAAGGGCCACCAGCGCGAACACCGCGATCGTGGTGACGACGAAGGCCACATCGGCCATCGCGAACTCCTGGAGTGAGGTTCGACAGAATCGGACAGATCGAGGAAAGCGCGTCTCCGACCGAAAAGGACCGTGCGTTGACGGCCCCCATACGGCCCCCAGCACACCCTTGACGCCCCTCTTACGCCACCCACAGGCGCGCCCCGAAGGGGCGCGAGGAACCACGCACCCAGCCACAACGCACCCGCACACACCCCAAGAGACCCGAGCAACCCCCCACCCAGCACAACGCCACCACAGGAGGGCCCCGAAGGGGCGCGAGGAACCGCGCACCCAGCCACAACGCAGCCGGAGACAGCCGACGACCCCCCACCGGTTCCCCCCGGCGGCAGCCGCCGTCAGGCGTCCCGCCTCGCAGAAACGATCACCGCCGAAACGACCGCCGTCGCCGCGAGGCTCCCCATCATGACCAGCCCCACCCCGACCACGAACAGGCCACTGGCGTCGTCCGACCAGTCGTAGTAGGCGGCAGCCGTGAGCCCCGCCGTGGTGCCGAGCACAGCACCGACGACGTGCCGCCGTGACGCCGCCCAGTACACCGCCGCCAGCAGGGTCAGCACCAGCCCGATCACCTGCCATGCCTCGTACGGCCCGGTCGCCGTCCCGTCGGCTCGCACATCACGATCCTGGTCCCAGCCCAGCCAGGCCGCCCACACCGCCGACGACACCCCGGCGAGCACGAGGACCGACAGCACCTGGGGAAGTGGTTTCCGCATTCCTTGACGCATGCCCCCAGCGTCTCCGCCGCCCCCGCCCCCGCCCAGAGCGCAGGTACTCAAGTTCCGCCCGAGTACCAGCCGCGGGCAGACCGAGACGCACCGGCCACGACAATGCTCCGGGACCATGGTCATGGAACCCGAACCCGCTGGGGATGAGATCACCATGACGAGACACGAAGGCACGATCGGCGTCATCATGCCGCGCGACATTCCGGCACCGGACATCGTCCCGTTCGCCCGGCGCGCGGAGACACACGGCTTCGACGAGCTGTGGGTGGTGGAAGACCTCGGCTACCGGGGAGGACTGACCCAGGCGGCCACCGTCCTCGCCGCCACGACCCGGATCCGCGTCGGCGTGGGACTGCTGCCGGCCGCCGCCCGCAACGTGGCCTTCGCCGCGATGGACATCGCGGGCCTCGCCCAACTGCATCCCCACCGCATCGACATCGCCGTCGGCCACGGCATGCCGGCCTGGATGCGCGGTGTCGGGGCTTGGCCCAAGAGCCCCCTCACCCTGCTGACCGAGTACATCACCGTCCTCAAGGCGCTGCTGAGCGGCCGGCCCGTCCACCACGACGGTCAGTACGTACGCGTCGACGGTCTGCAACTCCACGAGAGCGCCCTGCCGGCGGCGGTCCCCGCCGTCCTGGCCGGTGTGCGCGGCCCCAGATCCCTCGCGGTGTCCGGCGACGTGGCCGATGGCACCATCCTCGCGGAACCGGTGACACCCGCCTACGTACGAGAAGCCCTCACGCACATCGCCCCGGCCCGCCCGCACCGGCTGGCCGCCTACAACATCGCGGCGATCGACGACGACCCCGCCGTCGCGCTGGCGGCCGTGCGCCCCGCCCTGGACGTGGTCGGAGAGCCGGACTGGCGGCCCCACATCGCCCCGCTCCCCTTCCACGACGACCTGGTCTCGCTACGCTCGCGCTGCGCCGACCCGCAGGAGTTCGCCCGCTTGCTGCCGGACGAATGGGTCCGCCAACTCGCCGTGGCGGGCACACCGGAGCAGGCCCGGTCCCGACTGGCGGACCTGTTCGAGGCGGGCGTCACCAGCGCCGTCCTCACGCCCCTGGGCCCCGACCACCTGGCATCACTGGACGCGCTGGCGGCAGTGCTCTGAGCGCTCCGCCGGAACTGCCGCGCCGGCCCGCCGGTCGTGAGGGCGGGCCAGGCGCACGGTCAGGGCCGGTGCGGGCGGTCCGGGACGGAAGGTCTCACAGCGACATCCAGCAGTAGAGCTGATCGCCGGCGTCGCGAGCGCGTCTGTCAAGCCGGACGAGTTCTTCGGCCACTGGCTGCATGTCTTCGACGCGGGCTCCCCGCAGTTCCTCGGCCCGCACCCACCTGCCGACGACGGCCGGTACTTCGAAGTCCCGTACTGCCGCCAGCGTGTCCCGTGTCCGGGGGCAGAGTTCGGACACCCATGGCCCCGTCACCCATGGGTCGTCCTCGGCCCCGGGGCCGTCCGGGCCGGGTGCCGGGGAGGTCGGCCACACGGTCGTCTCCTCCACGAGGTCCACTCGCCACTCGGTCTGCTGGACGGCAGCGATCAACTGCGCCAGGATGACGGCCGGATCCACGCCCTTGGCTTCGACTCCATCGAACGCAGGGGGCTGCGCGTAGAGCGGCGAACCGCCGTCCGTCCGCTTCAGCACCCGCACCACCGACGCGGCGTCCGCCGCACGGAAGTAGTCGGTCAGCACACCCATCGCGTTTCTCCTCCGAGCCCCCGGGTGCCGTGGAGGCTACCGCGGTCGGCACCACGGGCGGAATCCGGCCGAACCAACCACCCTTTACCGCTATGCGCAGGGAAACGCCCTTCACCGAACTGACCGACACCACTCAGGAAGCGAACCTCTGCGGCGCGCACAGGCCGGCCAACCGGACGACGCCGAGTACGACGCCTGGACGCCTGGACGCCTGCCGAATGGGCCCTGGAAGGCCCTCAGGCGAGTCCGGGTCCGCGGTCCAGGCCGCGAAGGTATTCCATGTCGGCGTCGTCGATACGGATCGATCCGAAGCCGACCAGGGGAATGGGCACCCCAGAGGTCAGCTCGCGCTCGTGCGTAGTGGTCATCGTGGGCTTCCTTGCCGGTTGTCAGGGGTGTACGAGGACCTTGAGTCGGCTGCGGTCGTCCATCGCCTGGTAGGCGTCGGCGATGTCGTCGAGGGCGACTTCGGCGTCGAACACCTTGCCCGGGTCGATGCGGCCCTCCAGCACGTCGGGGATGGCCTGCTCGATGTAGGCGCGGACCGGGGCGGGGCCGCCGGCAAGGCCGGCGTTCTTGCGGAACAGCGAGCCGAAGCCGACCGGGGCTTCCTCGTACTGGGGCAGGCCGACGCGGGAGATGATCCCGCCGGCGCGCACGATGCCGACTGCCTGCTCGTAGGCCGGCATATGGCCAACTGCTTCCAGCACGACGTGGGTGCCTTCGCCGCCAGTGAGGTCGAGGACCTTGGCGATGCCTTCCTCGCCCCGTTCGGCGATGACGTGGGCGGCTCCCCACTCGCGGCCCAGGTCGGTACGCGAGGTGTGCCGGCCCATGAGGATGATCCTTTCGGCTCCCCTGCGCTTGGAGGCCAGTACGGCGGACAGACCCACGGCACCGTCGCCGATCACGGTGACGGCCTTGCCCGGCGTGACCTGGCCCATGTGGGCGGCGTGGTAGCCGGTCAGATACACATCGCTCAGCGTCAGCAGGGAGGGCAACAGAGCCGCGTCGACGTCAGAGGGGATCTTCACCAGGGTGCCGGCGGCCTGGGGCATGCAGGTCGGAACCACAGACGCAGGCCAAGGTGACGCGGACGATGGCGTCGGTGGGCTCGATGATCTGCGGGTCGGGCACGTTCTCGACCCGGACGTCTCCGGGCCCGTACATGAAGGTGGCGCGCACGAGGTGCCGTCTTTCTGGAAGTCGCTTTCAAGGTGCCCCTCGTGCTGCTGCTGTCGGCACGGCCGACCGCACGGTCGGCGGCGGATCGCTTCCGCGCACGCGCCGTCCAGCCTCTGCACAAACGGGCCATTGACCATGAGAGGGGAAAGCGCCCGGTCGTGGGAGTCCTTGCTGTGAC
This sequence comes from Streptomyces sp. NPDC102462, assembly GCF_044765425.1. NCBI lineage: Bacteria > Bacillati > Actinomycetota > Actinomycetes > Kitasatosporales > Streptomycetaceae > Streptomyces > Streptomyces sp. NPDC102462. Next base: position 19,635 of record NZ_JBIWKB010000073.1, read on the forward strand.
GGGTACTGCCAGAAACCCCAAGCGTCCCCCGGGGCTTAGGTCTGGGCACGACCGTCGACTGCGACGCCGAACCGTTGGCTCTGGGGGTCTCTGCCAGTACCCCTCACAGCGGAGACTCCCACGTCCGGAGCCATTTCGCCTTGCATGGTCAGTGGGGCCGGCAGGGGCGGACACCAGGTCTCGATGCTGAAGTGAGCAAGCTCCCCGACCCATGACTCCCGCAGGCCCCCTGGTCCTGGGACCGCAGGGCTCTGCCTTCCGTACTCCGCCCCGACGCCCCCTGGGGCCGAGGGCACCGAATTCTCTCAAGGAAGCTTGATGAAGATCGCAGTTCTGGGAACCGGCATGGTCGGCCGGGCCATCGCCCACCGGCTGAGCACGCTCGGCCACGACGTGGTGATCGGCACCCGCGACGTCGAGCAGACCCTCGCGCGCACCGAGCCCGACTGGCTGGGCAACGAGCCCTTCGCCCAGTGGCAGCAGACACACCCGGCGGTGCGGCTCGTGTCGTTCGCCGATGCCGGTGCGTACGGCGAGATCGTCGTCAACGCGACTCGGGGTGCGGCGTCCCTGGCCGCTGTCGAGGCGGCCGGCGCCGCGAACCTCGCCGGGAAGGTGCTCCTGGATGCGGCGCTTCCCCTAGACATGTCGCAGGGGATGCCGCCGCTGCTGTCGGTGGTGAACACCGACAGCCTGGGCGAGCAGATCCAGCGGGCCGTCCCCGAGGCCCGGGTCGTGAAGTCGCTGAACACCATGCTCGCCGACGTCATGGTCGACCCGGCACACGTCCCAGGCCACCACAACGTGTTCGTCGCCGGCGACGACGCCGAGGCCAAGGCGACCGTCACGGGTCTGCTGCGCGAGATCGGCTGGCCCGAGGACGCGATTCTGGATCTGGGCGGGATCCGCGGCGCCCGCGGGACCGAGATGTACTCTGCGCTGCTCTTCGCCGTCTCGGACGCGCTGGGCACGTACGACTTCAACGTCGCGATCGTCCGCAAGTAGCAGCACCGGCCCGGCCCCGCGCCCGGGGCCGACCGCCGGCGCAGGGACAGGCCCTCCGCGTTCCCGAGCGGGAGGGCCGCCTGTGACGGCCGGCCCGGCCACGGCCTTCTCCCGGCCCGCGAGCAGCGCTCTGATGATCGGTGTCCCGGCGCCCCCTGCTCTGTGAAAGGAACTCCCGTGGCCTCCGCGCCCGACCGCCGGATGACTCCGGCGCGCACTCTCGTATTCGCGATCGCCGCCGGCCTGGCCGTCGGCAACCTCTACTGGGCCCAGCCCCTCATCGAGATCATCGCCGCCTCGCTGGACGTGTCCTCCTCCAGCGCCGCGACGCTGGTGACGGTCACCCAGATCGGCTACGCCCTCGGTATCTTCCTCCTCGTGCCGCTGGGAGACGTCCTGGACCGGCGACGGCTCGTCCCCCTCGTCCTCACCCTGTCCGGCGTGACCCTCCTGGGCGCCGCGCTCGCTCCGACCTTCCCGGTGCTCCTCGCCCTGCTCGGCAGTGTCGGCCTGACGGCGGTCGGCGCGCAGATACTGGCCCCGCTGGCCGGCGAGCTCGCCGAACCCGAACGCCGTGGACGTGTCGTGGGCACCGTGGCCTCGGGTGTCCTCATCGGCGTGCTGCTGTCGCGCACGCTCAGCGGGTTCGTCGCCGATCTGCTCGGCTGGCGGGCGATCTTCGTGATCGCGGCCGCGGCGACGCTCCTCCTCGCCGCCGTGCTCCGCAAGGTCATCCCGCACCTCGACGCCCGCGAACCTGTCCCCTACCTGCGTCTTCTCGGCTCGGTCTGCACCACCGTGGCCCGTCATCGCGCAGCGCCCCCGACCCTGGCGATCTGCGCGGCGAGCTTCGCGGTGTTCTCCCTGTTCTGGACGTCCCTGACCTACCTGCTGACCGCCGAGCCGTTCTCCTACTCCGCCGGCCAGATCGGTCTGCTGGGCCTGGCCGGAGTGGCCGGCGCCCTCGCCGCCCGGCGCGCCGGCGCCCTGCACGACCGCGGCTGGTCCGCTCCGGCCACCGGTATCGCCCTGGCGGTGCTGGCCCTGTCACTGGTCGCCGGCTCGGCCGTCGGCACGTCGATCATCGCGCTGGTCGTCGTCGTCATCGTCCTCGACGTGGCCGCGCAGTCCGTCACCGTACTCGGACAGACCCGGCTGTTCGCCCTTCCCGGCTCCGCCCGCAGCCGGCTGAACACCGCCCTCGTCGTGTGCAACTTCCTGGGCGGTGCCATCGGCTCGGCCGCAGCGGGCCCCCTGTGGGCATCCGGCGGCTGGCCGGCGGTCATGACCGCCGCCTCGGCCGTCACCCTGCTCGCCCTCGTCGTGTGGGTGTTCACCCGCAGCAAGCTCAAGGAAGCGGGTCCCTCCGCCGTGGCTGCCGCGCCGCACGCCGAGAAGGCGGACGCTGAGCAGGCGGACGCTTCCCGCTGACCAGGTCGCCGACGAAGGGGGTAGTGACAGAGACTCCCACCCCGATCCCCTCCATCCCTAGGCTGGACGCATGGACGAACAGGCCGAAGTCAGCGCATTCCTCAAATCGCGCCGCGACCGGATCACGCCCCAGCAGGCGGGGCTGCCGTCCTACGGAAAGCGCCGGGTGCCCGGCCTGCGCCGCGGCGAGGTGGCCCAGTTGGCCGGCATGAGCGTCGAGTACTACACCCGGCTGGAACGCGGCAACCTCAGCGGCGTCTCCGACAGCGTCCTGGACGCCCTGTGCAACGCCCTGCGGCTCGACGACACCGAGCACGACCACCTGTACGCCCTGGCACGGGCGGCCAACATCGCCCCGGCACGCATCCGCCAGCGGCCTGACAGGAAACCGACCGTGCGGCCCAGCGTGCTGCGCGTCATCGAGGGCCTGCACGACCAGCCGGCCTACGTGCGCAACAACCGCCTGGACATCCTCGCGGCCAATCCCCTGGCCCGTGCCCTGCTGTGCCAGGCGTTCGAGCAGGAGCCGGCGAATCCCTGCCGGTTCGTCTTCCTGGATCCGCGGGCGCACCTGTTCTACCGCGACTGGGAGCGCGTGGCCCGCGACGGAGTGGGGGTGCTGCGGGTCGAGGCCGCCAAGAACCCCTATGACCGAGAGCTGTCGAACCTGATCGGCGAGCTGTCCACCCGCAGCGACGCCTTCCGCACCATGTGGGGCGCGCACGACGTGCACGTCTACACGGACGGAACCAAACGGTTCCGGCACCCGGTGGTGGGCGATCTGGACCTGGTCCACGAAACCCTTGAGCTGCCCGGTGATGCCGGTCTGTCCATCACCGTCTACACCGCGGATCCCGGTACGCCTACCGCGGACGGCCTGCAGCTCCTGGCCAGCTGGGCAGCAACCCAGAACCAGGCAGAGACAACCGTGCGACCGGACGAGCGGTAGCACCAGCCCCACAGCCCTCCCCCGCTCGAACACACCGACGTCGTGCCCGCCCCCCATCGGCCTTGGACGGGCGGAGATGGGGACGGAGACGAGCGCACCCGGCCATGCCCGAGCAACACGGAAAACCGCAGATCAGCGACCCTTTTCGGCCGGTTCGAGGATGGCGACGCACTCTACGTGATGCGTCATCGGCAAGATGTCACTCAGTGAGGGACGTGAAATACCAGCAGGTCAACAGCTGCTTTCTGGTCTGCCGGAGGGGTCTTCGGGCACTCGGAGCGTCAAATGAGCGTCACGACCGGCCGGAGCGGCTTTCGCACCTGATCGCTTCGGCCAGGTCTGCCAACAGGACGTCAGCCACCAGTTCCTCGACCACGGCGGTGCCGTGTTCGGTCATGGCACGGGTCAGCTCGGGGTCCCAGGGAGCCTCGGTGAGGCGGCCGGGCTCAGGTCCGTGCGGTGTGCGGGCGGCTGCGGCACGGTAGTCCGCCGCCGTCATGCGCCAAGGTCGGGCCGGGGTCTTGTCCAGGAGATAGGCGGCGATGCGGATGCCTTCGCCGTCGAAGTCGCCGTGATAGCGGAGGACGGCTCCCTGGTCCGCGAGGAGGCGCAGGAGGTGGATGGCCGCGCTGTTGGGCCAGCCGGATGTGCACACGAGCGGCGGACAGTCCGAGCCGAAGCGGCGTATGGCCAGAGCCAGGATGCTGGGGTTCTCAACGGCGTGGACGACGGGTGCGGGGTCGGATGCGAGGGTGAACTCGCCCGGGGCCCGCAGTTGGGCGAGAGTCGGGCTGGCGGCCTGACCGGCCTCGGCACAGACTCGGGCCACACGGGCGAGCGGGCCTTCACCGGCCGGACGCAGTCCACCGACGAGAACGGTGGCCGACAGGTCGTCGTCGGCGACGCCCGCGCGAGTCCACAAGGCGCGTCGGTCCGCCGCGGACTCCGGTGCGGCGGTGTCGTGGAGGGCCGCCAGAGCACGGAGGACGAGGGTGGACAAGCGAGTACCGTCGTCGAGTGCGTGAGAGTCGCCCCCCAGGACCCGGGCAGCGAAGACGGGCAGGGGCTCGGCCTGAGCCGGGAGTTCCGCGAGTACGGTCAGCGCGTCTGCGAGCAGTGTCCGGGTGAGTTCCGGTGAGCCACCGATCAGGCCGGTGGCTCGGCACGATGCGGTCCAGCCGGCGAGCACGGGCTGGGCCCGCACGGTGGCGTGGCCGTCCAACCATGCCCACAGCTCGGCACGTTCGTCTTCCTTGCGGCGTCGTTCGCCTGCACGGTCGTCGAGGGGGCCGACGAGTTCGGTGACGATTTCACGCACCGTACGGCCGGACAGTTCGGTGACAGCCTCTTCCAAGCGCGCCAGGGAGACGGAGGGGCGAGGGTCCGGCAGACGGTCCAGGCCGAGAAGGTCGGCGAGGGACTCGCGTTGGGCATCGTCGAGCGGGCCGAGGCGCACCCGTGTGACGGGGCGGCCGGAGGAGAGGCGGCTGTGGACCGTGTGCCAGAGCGGGCGGAGTTCGGGACGGCGCAGGGTGTGTTCACCCGGGACCGGTTCGGAGTGGGTCATTCCGTCTCCCAGTCGGCGCCATTCCAGACGAAGCGGGCGCTGGTGACAGCGTCGTCGTCCCCGTCGGTGAGGAGCTGGTGGACCGCGATGCCCGGCAACTCGCGGTAGCTGCACCACTCGTGGTCGGAGGTGACCATGAGATCAAGGTCGAGTGCGGTGAGCAGGGCGAAGACCTGCCCGCGGTTGACCGCGTCCACGCCGACGAAGACCTCGTCGAGCAGGATGGGCCGGGGCGCCAGGGGCACGGCCTCGTAGTGGGCGGCGACGGCGGCGAACAGGGGCAGGTGCAGTGCGATGGCCTTCTCTCCGCCGGAGAGCGCGCCGTGCAGCTTCTTGGTCAGCGGCTGCCAGCCGGTTCCGTTCGCCCGGTCGAGGCGCACGGTGAAGCGATGCCAGGCGGTGTAGTCGAGCACCTCGCCGAGCTGTTCCTCCCAGCTCGGGGCCGTGTCGCTGCCCTTGGCCTCCTCGATGCGGGCGCGGAAGAACGCGTGCAGGGCTTCCCGGTCGGTCTCGTTGACCCGGCCGGGGTCCTTGAGCAGTAGCTGACGGGCGGTGCGGGTGCCGTCCGGGAGATCCGGTCGGACGTCCCAGACAAGCTGGACGGAGACATTGGAGGCGGTACGAACCCGCTCCAGGTGCCCGTTCATGCGGTCGACGAGTTCGCCGGCCTGGCGAATGCGTGCCGCGAGGTGGCGGCGGATGTCGCCGGTGAGGATCTGGTCGAAGAGGCGCCGCTCGGCGGCGGTGATGTCGTCACGACTGCGGTCGCGCTCCTGGGTGAGCGTGGTGAGCAGGCCCGTCGCCCCCACGCGTAGGCCGTCCAGGGCGGCGGTGAACAGTTGGACGTCGTCGTCGGGTTCCAGGTCCAGGTCGGCACGGGCACCGAGGCGCTGGCGGGCTTCGTGGACCGCTTCGGAGAGGCGGGTCGCGGCATCGCCCAGGTTGCGTGGGGCGTGCGGGATGGCGGGCCACTTCGCCGCCGTGGCACGTGCGGCCTCCAGAGTGGCTTTCGCGCCGTCCCCGGCATCGAGTTCCGGCGTGATACCGGCATCCTCCGCCAGCCCCACCAGGCACAGGTGGCGGAACCGGTGCGCCGCGCGGTCCCGGGTGGCGACGGCCTGCTCGCGTCGTTCCGCGTCCTGACCACTGGTGGCCCGCAATCCTCCGATACGGCCTTCCAGACGCAGAAGGAGATCGGCCGCCCGGCCGACCTCCTCGCGGCAGCGCCGCAGTTCGGCGCGCGCCTCGGCAACGCGTGCGACGATCTGTCGGTAGTCCTCGCCGACGGTGGCCTCCACCGCCTCAAGGCGCGCCCTCAATCCCGCCGCCTCCGCTTCGGCGGCGGCGGCGCCCTCGGCCTGCTCCTCGGCGGCTCGGCGCGAGCGGTCTGCCTGCGCGGTCATCTGCCGAGCCCTGTCACCGGCGGCGGTGGCGGTGAGACGGGCGTCCACCCAGCTGTCGGCGGTGTCCCGGAACCTGTCGATGCCGGTGGAGAGTTGATGCAACCGGTCGCGGTCGGTGGGCAGTCCGTGTTCTGCGGCCCGGCGGCTGAGCGTGCGCAGAGCGCCCGCCACCTCGGTCTCACACCGGGCCAGATGCGCAGCCGCGTCGCGCACGGCATCGTCCCTGGCAGCCACTTTTTCCTCGGCTCGATCCCAGTCACGCCGACGAGTGTCGAGTTCCCGGTAGTCCGGTCGAGCCGCGCGGTCGGCGTCCAGTCGTGCGCGGCGAGCGCCGAGACCGCGCAGTTGGTCGTCGAGCGCGGCGAGGGAGGCATTCATCTCGCTGATGCGCTCGGTCAGTTCACCGATCTTGCGCTGCCGGGCCCGCTGCCGCGCGAGGACGCCGATGTAAGCCGGTTCCGGCTTGCTCCAGGTCCCGGTGGCGATCGCGAGACGCCAGGCACCGTCGGCGGAGACGGCCGCGGGGTGACCGCCGGGCAGTGAAGTGCCATACGCGACACCAGCGAGGATGCGGATCACAGTGTCGACCGGGACGGGGATGTCCTCCTCGGGCTTCAGCACCTCCAGCAGACTGGGCCCCGGGGCGGTCACGGCCAGGGCCGCCTGTGCTCGGGTGTCATGACCCGGCAGCATGATCCCGTCGTAGGAGCTGACCCAGGCATCCAGGAGGCCCGATGCCTCCAGTGCCGCCTCCACCGCGGCCTGGACCGGGAGCGGAACACCTTCGCGAAAGGCGATCAGCCGCCACAGAGATGCTCCCTGCGTCGCCGTGCGGACGGTGGTGCGGGTGGGAGGGGGCGGAGGCGGCAGGTCGGTCTCACCGCTCAGCCGCCGGACCTCCTCCTCAAGTCGGCTCCGCTCGTCCCGCTGCCCCACATGTGCGGCTCGCGCGGTGGCCTCCGCTGTGGCGATCTCTTGTTCCAGCGGGCGTGCGGCGGCTGTGACCAGCGCGGTCACCTCGGCCTCGGTCGCGGCTCTGGCCGCCAGTTCACCGGCGTCGGCAATGCGCAGTTCCGTGCAGTCGCCGGCCCAGGCGAGCAGCCTTTCCGTCTGCGCGGCAAGGGCTCCGTCCCAGGCGTCGGACGCCTCGTCCCGCCGGGCGATCGCCTCCGCGAGCCGAGTACGGGCGTCCTCCAGCAGGCTCTCGGCTGTGCCCCGGTCGCGTACCGAACGATCGTGCTCGTCCATCGCCTCGGTGATGAGGGTGACCTGCCGCCGTCGGGCGGTGACTGCGCCCCGCAGCAGCCGACGGGCCGGTCGGGCCCCGTCCTCGCCCGCCGTGCGTGCACCGGCGGAGCCCTCGGGTCGACGGCCGCCCGCCTCAGGCCCCGGGCCGTCGGCGGGGGTCGCTGCGGAATCCGCGTCGAGGAGCGCCTTCACCTCGTGATGGATGGATTCCATACCCGCCGCTCGGGCCGACCGGCGTGCGTCCTCGGCGGCTTCACGCGCGTGCTCGTCGAACGTACGGGCCTGGGCCGCCGCCTCATCGGCGTGCCTCTGGTCCTTCTCCGCCCTGACCTGAGTTGGTAGGGCAGTAGCGTGCTGTCGCCCGGCGACGGCTGCCGCTTCTTCCGCACGACGCCGGAGTCTGTCGAGTTCCTCACCCTGCTTGTACGCGTCACTCTCGCGCAGCCCCTCGACGGTCTCGTCCAGGGCCTGCGCGCGCAGCTCGTGTTCCTCGTGCCGGGCCTGAGCAGACTTCCTTTCCGCCAGCGCCTGTTCGAGTTCCTCGGCGCTCCGGCGAGCGGCGCGGGTGAGGTCGTCCATCTCGGTGGTCGCCGAGATCAGCGCGGCCGAACCGGCACGCAGGACCCGTCGCGCGTAGGCGCGCTGCCGGGATGCGACGGTCTCGGCCGCCGTCACCTCGTCGTCAAGCCGTTTGAGGTGTTCGCGCTGGCGGTCCAGCCGTTCGAAGCCTTCGGCGAGTTCAGCGATCTCGCCTTCGCCCAGTGGGGGAAGGGCGCGGGACAACAGGGTGGAGAGCAGGGACGGATCGAGTCGTTCGGACAGTTTGGGCTGGCGCAACTGGAGCAGGGCGGACAACAGCGACTCGTAACGCTGCTCCCCCATGCCGGCGAACAGTTCACGCCGTACGGCCGTGCGGTAGTCGGCGGCCGATGCGTGGACCTCGCCGCGGTCGCGAAGGGCCTCGGCAAGCGCTGCGCGAGTCAGCGGCTGTCCCGCCTCGTTGACGAGGAGCACGCCGGCGGGGTGGGCGATCCTGGAGCCGGTGGTGAAGTAGTCGGCGTGTACCCCGCTGGTGTGCACGCTCGCCTGCAGGCGCGCCCCGCAGCCGAACCACCGCTCGGTGCCGTCGTCCCCAACGCGGCGGAACTCCATCCACACATACCCGACACGGGTCTTGCCGGAGGCGCCTTCGCCGAGCAGGTTCCAGTGCATGGTGCGTTCCGAACCACCGAACGTGGACAGGCGGTTGGGACGCAGGCTGGCGTCGAAGAGGAAGGGCAGCAGAAGCTCAAGGGCCTTGGACTTGCCCGATCCGTTCTGGCCGCGAAGCAGCAGGCGGCCCCGGTGGAAGGTGAAAATCTCGTCGTAGTAGCGCCAGACGTTGAGGATGCCCGCGCGGTGCGGCTGCCAGCGGCTGTGGGCCGCGTCCACCGCGGTTGCCGGTGTCGCGGGCGCCCCGGTGGGCTCCGGCCGCCGCGGGACGGGAAGCTCTGTCACGCTCACTGCTGATCCCCTTCTGCCGCAACACCACCGGAAACCATGGTGCCTGCCGTCTTGTGCGGGCCCGTCCCCCAGTCCGGTCCGGGCTCGTCATCCGGATCCGGACTCTTCGCCTCCGTCAGGCGATAGCGGTACGCGGCCGGGCATGCGACGACACGGCCCCCGGCCCTGCGGACGAGACCGACATCACACAGGACGCGTACGGCGTCGTCGGAAAGCCGGGCCGCCCCATCCTCGGACTGATACGCCTTGGCCCAGCGCGGGAAGCGGCGCAGCAGACCCGCTCCGGCCTCGGCGAGCTGTTCGGGCAGCATTCCGGCAGGCGCGGCACAGAGTGGCTCCAGAAGGAGCAGTGCGGCGACCCTGGCAGTGGAGGTGTCGTCGGGGAAGCGGACATCGGTGGCGATCCCATCCGGGTCCACGAGCAGGAAGCCCTCTGCACGTTCCTCCAGGAGGAAGCCGGCCTGTTCGACCGAGCGACGCAGGATCTGGTGTCCGGTCAGGGACATGACGTATGCCAGTTCGTCCTCGGCGAGCTCCGCCCGGTACAGCACGGGGTCGTCGAAGAGGCGACGCAGCACCGAGTGGCGCAGCCTCAGGTTGCGTTGTGCATCAGTGGCGGCGCTCTCGTTGTGCGTCTCGCCGGCCGTCCCGTCGACGACCGTGCCGCCGTAGCGGCGCTCCCGTACAAGGCCCGTGAGGAGTTCCTCGAACCGGGCGGGCACCTCGTCCGGGGGTACGGCGAGCCGGGAGGCGCCGACGGGTGCGGCGGGCAACCTCATCAGCAGGGTGGCGTCGACGCGGTAGAGGACCTTGGCCTCCGCGGACTCGACATACGTTTCGGTCGTCCCGTCCACCGCTCGCAGCACGTCGTACGATTCCAACAGCTTGAGCACGTCGACGAACGCCATCCGCTCCGGCCGGTGGACCGGGTCGAACGCGGCCAGTGCCCGGTCGGCCGCCGTGGCCTGCACGACACGGTCGGCGAGCATACCGATGGTCGTCATCGGTATCGACAGCAACTCGGCCGCAGTCACGCACAGCAGCACGTAACGCCGGCGGTCGAACGGGGCCCGGCCGGAGCGCGCCCTACGAGCCGGGCGGGAACCGTCCGGGTCGGCGCGGACTTTGGTGAGGCGGGCGTAACCGCGGCGAGGCTCCACCACCAGGCTCCAGCCGCAGGCGTAGTCGAACCACTGGGCCAGCGGCTCGCGACGACGTCGTACCAGTTCGAAGCCGGCCGGGTCGGCGGACTCGGTCAGCAGAGGGCGGGCGAGGAGGAGACGGATGGCTCGGGCGACCTCCTCGCGTTCCGCCGCGGCCAGTTGGTTGGCGAGGGTGCTCATCCCGCAGCCTCCTGCGGCGTGGCGCGGGGGGCCGAGTGGACGCTCGCTCCGCCCGCCGCTGTGATGTGGACGACGTAGTCCGGTCCGGTCAGTGAGCCCTTCGTGGTATGCAGTACGGCGGTGCGCTCGTCGGGAGGCTGAGCCAGCGCGATCTCCACCCGACCGTCTCCCGTCGTGGTGCGCCTCAGGCCACCCACGTCCGGCCGGGCGGAGAGGGCCCGGCCCAGCAGGTCGAGCAAACGGTCGAAGACAGCGGGATCCAACGTGCCGAAGGAGGACAGACGCACGGGTCCATCCGTCTCCAGCACCTGCCAGGCGAGTGCGAGTTCCGCCCGCTCCGTGCGGGCCCGCTCGGCGCGCTCTGCCCTGACTGCCGCGACGTCCCGCACCTTGGCCGTGCGAGTGAAGCGCTCCGTCCGTCCGCTGGTCCGCAGCAGCGCCGACACCTCCACCGGTGGGGCCTCGGACCAGGACTGGGACGGCGGGATCAACTCCGGGTCGGAGTGGGCGAGGTGAGCGTGGCGTGCCGGGCCGAGGCCGAAGGCCGCCGACCACAACCGGTGCAGATCCTCTTCCGCGGGGGCCGCCGCGAACCAGCGCGCCAGCTCCCGAAAGTCCTGCACGGCGCTGGAGGAGCGGCGCCGCGACTCGTTGATCCGCTCCAGAACCTGCAGGAGCGAGACGATGGCGCGTCGGGCAATGTCGTGCAGCTGCTCGATACGCGGCCGCGCCCCGTCGTCCGGCAGGAACCATGCCCGCAGGCCCGCCCAGCGCGCCCGCCTGCTCTCCAGCCAGCCGGCCGCGGGATCCTCACCGGCCACCGGCGGCAGCTCGGCCCCACGCAGGGCCCGCTCGCGCAGCACGGCGGCGCCCCGCTCCTCCACCCGGGCCACGGCAGCGGCGACTGTCTGCCCGCGCCGGTCGAGGTTGACCAGGAACTCCTGAAGATACGCGACGGTGGCGGCCTTGACATCGCGGAACACCTCCAGATCCGCGCCCTCGGCGCGCAGGAGCCGCTGCAGTTCGCCGTTGAACGCCTTGGTGTTCTCCACCAGAGCGTCCAGATGTCCCTCCAGCTCCCTCAGCGTGCTGAAGATCCGTCGATCGGCCGACGCGGGTTCGCCGGAGAGCAGGCACAGCTCGTCGAGCCGGTCGGCGATCGCCTCCAGCACCGCCGTCTGCAGCGCGCCCGTGGAGGCGAGAACCTCAAGCGCGTGCCGCACTCCGGCGAGAGCGGCCTCGCCCCGGCGGGTCAGCGAATACTGCAGGTTGCGCCGTTCGTACTCCTCGGCACTACGGTAGTTCTCCGCGTGGTTGTGCACCACGTCCAGGAGCTCCCACTGCACGAGTTTCCTGAGCGCCTCATGCAGTTCCTCATCCTCGACCGCCGCCGCCCAGCCGACCCCGCGCAGCCGCTCTCGCACCGCGTCGAGACTCAGCGCCGTCTCCAGGTGTTCACCGGCCACGCCGAAGGCGTCCAGTACCGCCCCGTACAGATCGGACCTCTCCACCGTCGTGAACCGGAACATCTCCGGTGGCACCCTGCGCACGCCTGTCGCCCCTCCCCACCGCCTCAGCGGCATCCGAATCTCCACCGTAGAGGGCGGCACCGACATTCAGGGGCGAGTCACGGAACAGCGGATTCAACCGGTGAGAATCGGGTGGCCCGGGAGCAGGAAACCAGCCCATGAGCCGATCAGCATGGCTGCCGGCCATCGGCCCGCGTCATCACAACGTGCGGATTGGTCACTGCAGTCCGGAGCCACTGTCCTGGGCAGGGATTACGCTGCCCGGAAAAATGATCAGCAGGTTGCGGTTCACCCTCGGGTGGCCGGGACCGGGCCGGAGGGCGGGGCATGGGCAGGGACACGGTGACGGTTTCCTACGCCGAGGGCTGGACGCCGGCGCCCGCCGTGCGTTCGGACCGCTGACGCGGGCGGAGGCGGAGGAACGGGACGGAGCCGGGGACCCCTATGTGGTGTTGCACCGGGTCCCCGGGCGCGCGGTCCCCGCAGAGGTGCACCTCGTCGCCTGACGTGATCGTTCGTCGGGCAGTGGGCCTATGACGAGCTGGGACGGCGAACCCACGAGGTCGATCTCCGGTTGCTGGAGGACGACCGTCTGTTCCTGCGGCAGTGCGTGGAACAGCGGTACGCCTCACCGGAACAGCCGGACCTGGCGCCCGACGCCTGGCGGCTCACGGTGGAACTCCTCCCCGGTTGCCGAGGCAGCAAGGTGCTGGAGGAACATGGACGGAACGGCGGGTCGTTCCACACCCTGGCCGATGTGCCGGACGAGCGGCGGTGGCACGACCGGTGCGGGTTCGGAGTCCAGGCGGCCGACTCGTCCCGGCCGTCGGACGGGCCCGAGCCTGGTGACGCCACAGCACAGGAGGTGGCTTTCGCGGGCGACGAAGAACCCGCATCGTTGTGGCGCCCGTCGAAACCCATGCGTATGGAGTTGCCCGTCGACGACCTCTTTCAGCCGGGGAACCCCTTCTCCGTGGAGCCCTGGGACGAGACGGAGACAGCCGAGCCGCGGCACATCGCCATGGTGCGCATCCCAGCGGGCGCCTGGCCGTCTCGGACCCTCTCGACGAGAAGCCCCGGGAACTCACCGAGCGCATACCCCCCGGCGAGTACGCGCTGGAGGCGGCCGTGATCGCTGGCGAGGGCGAGTACGGCGAGGATCGGTTCCCCGTCACAGAGGAGCCCGCCGTGCGCCTGTTGATCCGGGACGAACCCGCCGTCGCCTGGGAGTCGGCGCTGAGTGAGAGCGAAGACCCCCGTCTGCTCCTCGACGGCCACGCCTACGGCTTCAGCACCGACGCAGCGACCGGCAGCTTCGCGGACGCCGCGGCCTGGGAGACGCTGTCCGGAAAGGTCGGGCGCCACTACGAGGAGCAGGACGACGGCGCATGCGAGTCCATCGGCAACGGCCGCATACGTGCCGTCGACGTGGCGACCGGAAGCGACCTGGTGTCGTTCTGCACGGGGGCGACGGGACATGGCCGGTATGGCTCGGCCGCTCCGGCACCGGCGAACTCGTCTCGATCGTGGTGATCACGTCGTACCTCTGGCGTCGCCCCATGCAACACCGTGGACGTACGGGCGCATTCGCCGACAGGCGGCATGCCACCAAATCCCCCGGCTTCCGTGGCTTCCGCGCGGTCCGCCCGCCCCGTCCCGCGCACTGCTCACCCACCCGACGACCCGCCACCGCTGGAAGCTGACGACCGGCCGACTGTTCATCGACATCGGCATCGTCGTCACGACTGCCTGAACCGGCCGCGGCAGACCATTCGCCTCCGCCGACACTGTGCGCGGGCACGCCCCATCGCGTCGCTGGGGCTGCCGATGACATCGTGACAGGACTGGTGGCTAGCCGATCCTGTAGAGAGTCACCAGGTCGACCAGGAGCAGATCGTCACGGTCGGCCGCGGACTCCATCAAGTCCGGGTAGAAGCCGTGCAGGGAGAACAGGGCCAGTGTGGTGCCCGTGGTGTCGTAGCCCTGGTCGGTGAGCAGGGCGCGGATGTGTTCCAGGCGCTGCAGGTCACCCGTACCCCGGCGAGCAGCGGTGGCCTTGGCCTCGCCGATGAGGGCGATCCTGGCGCGCGGAGCTTGCGGGCGTTCGCCCAGGGCCAGGGCGATGACGTCGACCTCGTGCTGGGTGCGGGCCGCCGGGTCGGCCACCTCGGTGGTGCCGACCGGGCCGGGCAGGCCGCCGGGAAGCAGGGTGTGGGCGTACCGACGGGTGAAGGCGCGGGCGAGGTCCTCGAAGTGGGGGCCGAGGATCTTGGAGTTGAAGGTCGGCGCGGCGGCCTGCCATGCCTGTTCGGCGAAGCCCTGCTCGACGGTGGCCGCCTGCGGCAGGGTGATCAGCTGGTTGAAGCGGATGACGGGGTCGGCCAGCGTGATGACGGGGTGGCGGGGACGCAGGATGTCCTGCTCGCGCTGGACGTAGCCCGTGGACTCCAGGACGTCGAGCGGGTGGGTAACGGCGTTGCGCTGGCGCTCCAGGGCCGCGCCGATCCTGGTGGGGGTGGTAGCTCCCTGGGCGATCGCGGTGAGGATGTCGTAGTACAGGGTGTGCTGGGTGATCCGCGGATCCTCGCGCAGCAGATACTCCGTCTCCGTGCGCGAGTACACCGCCCGCCCCGGGTCCAGGAGCGTCCGCGTCAGCCAGGAGGCGAAGCCGTCGTTCGGGTGCGGGCGGGCCGCCACCGGCCGGTAGCCGGGAGCGCCACCGAGAACGGCGTGCACCTGCAGGGCGGTCAGCGGGTCGTCGATCTGCCAGAACACGCGGCTGGCCCGGTAGTCGAAGGCTCCCAGCCTCAGATCGATCACCGCACGGCCGCGCAACGGCTTCGTTCCCGACAGCAGTTCGTGCATGACGCTCATCGCGGACCCACACAGGATCACCCGCGCTCCAGGTCCGGCCCCGGTGCCCCGCTGGCGCTCGTCGTAGAGCTGCTGGAGCAGGCCGGGGATCTCGGGAGAGTGCTGGAGGAGATACGGCAACTCGTCGATCACCAGCAGCGGAGTCTGTGATCGCGCGGTGACGTCAAGGGCGTTGGACAGGACATCACGCCAGTCGGTCAACCGCAGCGTGCCGGGCCGCAGACCCGCGTGGGCCGCGATGGCATCGCTGAACCGCTGGATCGCCGGCCGCCGCCCTTCCTCCCGCACCGCGGTGACGTACAGACCCCCGACCCGCTCCGACAGCGCCTGCAGCAGATACGACTTCCCGTGCCGCCTGCGCCCCGACACGATCCCCAGACGCATCGCCGGATCCGGATCCGTGACGAACTCGGTGAGCAGACCCCACTCACGATCACGGTCGACCACGTCCTCGGGTTTGGCAAGCATGCCTTCGTCCACCGGAACTCCCCACAGCCTGATCGACCACGATTCTGTCTAAGTCTACTTAGACAGAATCCGTCCAGCCCGACTTTCCTGACGACCGGCAGCAGGGATCACTCGCTAACCGCCGCGGAGTCATGTCAGCGGCTCCCCCCGAAAGGCCGTCATGTGCGTCGCGACACCTTGCTTCGGTCGGCCTCACCGACGAGAGCCGAGCGTCAAGAGTCCCGACGATCGGACATCACGCAACCGCTCCCACCAGTCACTCCAACACAAATCCGCAGGTGAGGCAGGCCCGAAGGGTTTGACCTGCCGGATACCGCGAAACAGGTCGAGACCCACCGGCGCTCCTGCTGAACTGCAGGTCAGCGGTTCTTCCCCGCGGGCTCAAGGATCGCCACGCACTCCACATGGTGCGTCATCGGGAACATGTCCGGATTCCCCAGCTGGAGAAAGCCGCAGGTGAGAGGGGCCTTTTCCGGGCATCGGAACGGCCTGCCCCGGGCCGGAGCGTCATATGAGCGTCACGGCCGTGCCCCTCTGACGCCGTCATTCGCCCCGTCCCGGCCACTCGGCCGCCCTCCGCGATCGATGTCCTCCCGAGGCGGACGGTCTGCCTGCTGCCCTTGATCAGCCTGCTCCAGTCAAGGCTGCATGCGCGGCGGCGAGGATCTCCCCGGAAAGCGGGGAGCCCTTGGTGGCACGGGACAGGACCAGCGCACCGAACATCGTGCAGAGCCGGACGATGCCGTCCTGGTCGTCACTGGCCAGGAAATCGGCGAAGTCGGCCACCCCCTCCGCGTAGACGCGACGGGCCTCGCGCCCCCCGCCCTCGCGCGCGATGTCGGTGGCGAGCGCGGCGACCGGGCAGCCGTCCGCCGGGGCATCGCGGTGCTCGACGGAGAGGTAGGTGTCGATCAGCGCCTGCTGGGCGGCGGCGCGCTGCCCGTCGTACCGCTCGAGCCCGGCGCTGTGGCGTTGGGCGAGCTCGGCGAAGGCGTGAGCGGTGGCCTCGTCGACGAGCGCTTCCTTGGAGGCGAACTGCTTGTAGAAGGCGCCGTGAGTCAGACCGGCCGCCTTCATCAGGTCGGCGACGCTGACCTGCATGCCCTGCTCCCGGAACAGCCGGGACGCGGTGTCCACCACCCGCCTGCGGTTCTCCTCCGCCTGCGCCTGCGATACGCGACCCATGACCACTTCCCATTTGGATGTCGACTGACATCTACCATAGACCCATGTTTAGATTGACTTCATAATCTAATCCCCTGTGGGTGCCGACTGCACCCGCCACGACCAGGAGTGAGCATGGAACTGAAGAACGCGGTCGCGGTCGTCACCGGCGCCAACCGGGGGCTCGGGCGACACCTGGCAGCCCAGCTCGTCGAGCGCGGCGCGAAGGTCTATGCGGCGGCCCGACGCCCCGAGACAGTCGACATGCCCGGCGTCATCCCGCTGCGGCTGGACGTCACGGACGAGGCATCGATACGGGAGGCCGCCCGCGTGGCGTCCGACGCGACACTGCTGATCAACAACGCGGGCATCTCCACCGGCGCGACGCTGGTCGGAGGCGGCCTGGACGAGGTACGTCGCGAGATGGAGACCAACTTCTTCGGCCCGCTCGTCGCGACCCGCGCCTTCGCCCCCGTCATCGAGGGCAACGGCGGAGGCGCCGTACTCAACGTCCTGTCCGCCCTGTCCTGGTTCCACCCGGCCGGCCTCGGCTCCTACGCGGCCTCCAAGGCCGCCGCCTGGGCGCTGAGCGACGCGACCCGTGAGGAGCTGGCGCCGCGCGGGATCACCGTCTCGGCGCTGCACGTCGGTTACATGGACACCGACATGGCCGCCGTCGTGCCCGCCGATCAGAAGGTCGCCGCCGCCGACGTCGCGGCCCAGGCCCTGGACGGGATCGAGACCGGTCTGCCCGAGATCCTCGCCGACGAGACCAGCCGGTACGTCAAGCAGAGCCTGTCCGCGGCACCCCAGCCGACCGCGGGCTGACGCTCACCCCTCCACCCCGACGCGACCGCCTTCCCGCCCCTCATGCAAGGAAATCTCATGCGTTACACGACCTTCGGACACCGGACCGGACTGCGCGTGTCCGAGTACGCGCTCGGCACCGCCAACTTCGGCACCGGCTGGGGCGCCGGAGCCGAGCCGGACGAGGCCCGCCGGATCTTCGACCGATTCGCCGAGGCCGGCGGCACCTTCCTCGACAGCGCGGACGGCTACCAGTTCGGCGAGTCGGAGGAACTGACCGGAAAGCTGATCTCCGCCGACCGCGACCACTTCGTCCTGGCCACGAAGTTCACCCTCGGTGCCGCCCCGCAGCCGGACATCTCCAAGACCGGCAACAGCCGCAAGAACATGGTCGCCTCCGTAGAGGCCAGCCTGAAGCGCCTGGACACCGACTACATCGACCTGCTATGGGTGCACTTTCCCGACGAACTCACTCCGATGGAGGAACTCCTACGCGGACTCGACGACCTGGTGAGCGCCGGCAAGATCCACCACGCCGCGCTGTCCAACTTCCCCGCCTGGCGCGTCTCGCGCGCGGTAACCCTCGCGGATCTGAAGAACTGGGCCCCGATCGTGGGCATCCAGCACGAGTACAGCCTCGTCGAGCGCACCGCCGACCGTGAGCTCCTGCCCATGGCCGAGAGCTTCGGGCTCGGCGCCGCCCTGTGGTCCCCGCTCGGCGGCGGACTGCTCACCGGCAAATACCGCAGCTCCACCGAGGGACGCCTGAGCGACCTGGGCATGGTCATCCACACCGAGAGCACCGGCCAGAAGACCGCCGTCGTCGACACCGTCCTGGCGATCGCCGAGGAGACCGGCGTGACGCCCGCCCAGGTGGCGGTGGCCTGGGTGCGCGAGCGCGCCGCCCGTTCCGTGGCCACGCTCGTCCCGATCATCGGCCCGCGCAACCTCTCCCAGCTCGACAGCTACCTCGGCGCCCTCGAAGTCCACCTGACCGATGATCAGTACACCCGCCTGACCGAGGTCAGCGCGGTGCCGCTCGGTATGCCCCACGAGGGGATCGCCGCCTCCCTGGACCGCCTCCAGGGAGGCGCCGCCGACCGCGTCGCCGCCCCGGTCGTGCCGGTGGCCTGACGGGTGAACGCGGCTGAGGACGTGGTGCGCCCGCGCCCCAGCCAGGAGAGCGACACAAACTGTCTCGTACTGGGAGAAGCTCTGACGAGCAAAAGGCCCGACCTTTCACGGACGGAAAACGAACGGAGACGACGATGAGGGCTTTTACCGTCGAGCACTACGGCGACCAGGCCGGGATGCGTGCTGCCGACATGCCCGACCCCCAGGTAGGTGTCGACGACGTCCTGGTCAAGATCCACGCGGCGGGCGTCAACCCGCTGGACGTCAGGATCCGCAACGGGGACTTCAAGGCGTTCCTGCCTTACCGTCTCCCGCTCGTTCTGGGCAACGACCTCGCAGGAACGGTCGTCCGGGTCGGGCCGTCCGTCACCCGCTTCGCGGTGGGCGACCAGGTCTACGCCCGGCCCGACAAGGACCGCATCGGCACCTTCGCCGAACTCATCGCCGTCCACCAAGACGACCTGGCACCCAAGCCCGCCACGCTCACCATGACCGAGGCCGCCTCCCTTCCTCTGGTCGCCCTGACCGCATGGCAGGCCCTGGTCGAGCGAGCCCACGTACAACCCGGCCAGAATGTCCTCATCCACGCGGGCGCCGGCGGCCTCGGCTCCATCGCCGTCCAGCTCGCGAAGGCGCTCGGCGCGCACGTGGCCACCACCGTGAGCACCGCCAAGGTCGACCTCGCCAAGGAACTCGGCGCCGACGAGGTCATCGACTACCGCATGCAGGACTTCGAGACCCTCCTCGACGACTACGACGTCGTCCTGGACAGTCTCGGCGGCGACAATCTCGCCAAGTCCCTGCGCATCCTCAAGCCCGGCGGCACGGCCATCTCCGTCGCGGGCCCGCCCGACCCGGCCTTCGCCCGCGAACTCGGCGCCAACCCGGTCCTGCGCCTGGCCATGACCGCGCTCAGCTTCAAGACCCGTCGCCAGGCCAAGCGCCTCGGAGTTACGTACTGCTTCCTGTTCATGAAAGCCAGCGGCGACCAACTGCGCGAACTCACTCCCCTCTTCGACACCGGGAAGATCCGCCCCGTCATCGACCGCGTCTTCCCGTTCGAAGAGACCCTCCAGGCCATGGAATACGTCGAGAAGGGACGGGCGAAGGCCGGCAAGGTCGTCGTCTCCATGATGTAGGGCCGGCACGTCAGCATCGACCAGGTCCATAAGATCACCAACCGCGCCGAGCAAGACGTGATGCGTTCGGTCACGGGCAAGGCGACCGGGTTCGGAAGGGCCGTCTCCATCAGCCCCAGCAGACCCGCCACCACCCCGCGGCGGGCAACCAGCAGGAGAAACCATCATGAGCGACACCCGCCCCCATAACGAACCCGTCATCACCTCGTATGCCCATGCACCGACTCGCACCGTCAACGCCGGCGGCTTTGCCTACGCTTTTCGCGAGCTAGGGCCCCAGGGCGGCGTCCCCGTCGTGTTCTTCGTGCACCTCGCCGCCACTCTGGACAACTGGGACCCGCGCATCATCGACCCCATCGCGAAGGGCCGCCACGTCATCGCCTTCGATCAGCGCGGTGTCGGGGCGTCCACGGGCCAGGTGCCGGACAGTGTCGAGGCCATGGCTGATGACGCCTACACCTTCATCACGGCCCTCGGCTTCGACAAGATCGACGTCTTCTCCTTCTCCCTCGGTGGCTTCATCGCCCAAGCCCTCGCGGTCAAGCACCCCGAGCTCGTCCGCAAACTCATCCTCACCGGCACCGGACCCAGGGGCGGTAAGGACATCGACAAGGTCGCCGGCACCACGTACTGGGACATGCTGCGCGCCACCCTGACCCGGTCGGACCCCAAGGAATTCCTGTTCTTCAACCGCAACACCACCGGCAAGGCCGCCGCGCGCGCGTTCGTCAACCGGCTCAAGGAGCGCACTGCCGACCGCGATACGAACATCAAGGTCAGGGCATTCCGGACGCAGCTGAAGGCGATCAAGAAGTGGGGGCGCTCCTCCCCCGACGACCTGTCGCAGCTCGCCCAGCCCACCCTCATCGCCAACGGCGACAACGACCGCATGGTGCCCTCGGTCCTCTCCGAGGATCTGCACCGACGCATCAAGGACAGCGAGCTGGTCATCTTCCCCAACGCCGGTCACGGCGGCATCTTCCAGTACCACCAGCAGTTCGCCCCCCTCGCGGTCGAGTTCCTCGCCCGTTGACCAGCGGCGAACACCGCAACCACGCGTACGGTGACCACGAAGAGAGGAGCAGCACCGCGAACTCCTCACCGTCCGCCACTCAGCTGACATGCAGAGGAAGCGCCTCACTTTCTCGATCCTGCTAAAGATGCGCACCGACCAGCCCCGCCAGACCGGCATGGCCCACTGGAAGGGACCTCACTCAGGGCGAGCTTCCGCCGCACCCGGTCCGGAGAAGCTCCGACAGATCAAATTTGCCGAACACACCCTGGGCCGGTGACCGGCGGCGGGCGGGGGTGCAGAAGTCGATCCCCGCGGACCGGGAGATCGACGGCGCCGCCAAGGTCACCTTCCAATCAGCGCTGACGCCCCCAAAGGGGCACAAGCAGACGAAGCAGGCCCAGGGGCGGGCACACCCATTCCGCCGACGAGTTCCCGGCAGAGGCGACGTTGCGGGAGCTGTACGAGGAGCCCCGGGGTTCCCACCCCAGGCCGTGGCACCGTGGCCCGACTACGAGGCCGTGCCGTTCGATATCCACGACATCGGCGTCCGCCCGGGGAAAGACGAACACGGACACCAGCACTTCGACCTCCGCCATACCCCGGGAGAGCCAGCCCCGAAGAGCGGCAGACGGTTCACGAGTCACCCGGCCCGACGTCCTACGGCACGCTACGAGCGGCCAACCCGACCGCGTCCCGATACCCCCATACAAGTCGGCGGTTCAGCCAGAGCCGCTTATTTGACAGAGCCTGGCAGTGAGCCGGCGGTCCGGGATAGATCCTCGGCTACTGGTCCACCAGCCAGCATCCCGCCCCTCCCACCTGGCTGCGCGATGGCTCCCCCGAGGCCAAGGTGTTCATGCCGGACTACCTCAGCCACGCCCGCGCCCAGACCCGCCAGGTCAGGGCCCAGCCGGGGGCAAGCCGCTCTCGGCGCTGCTCGTCCGTGGGGTCAGCATGGGCTCCTCCATGCGGTGGGCGACAACGGCTGGCGACGTCACTGCAGCAGGCACCCCGCTGCCTGCCTGGCCCGTGGCCTTGAACGGCGGCAAGAGCCCAGCGCTCGTGTGGAACGCCACCGACACTGTCAACCCGGACGGCACGGTCCAGATCAAGGCAGACTTCACCGGCCCAAACTCCGCGACGGGAGCGACGCAGCCGCTGTCCGTGGTCGTGGACCGCAACGCCACCGGCGCGGCCACCCAGGGCATCGGGCCGGGCTCGGTCAACCTTCTCACCGGAGACTTCGGCCTGTCAGCCACCGACGCCACGGTCTTCGGCCTGGCCGTCACCCGCACCGCATCCTCCCGTACTCCGGGCCTGGGCGCACAGCAGGAAGGCCAGGCCCCGATCTTCGGCAAGGAGTGGGTCGCCGGCACGACGGCTGAGTTGACCCAGTCGGACTACTCCCACATCCGCAAGATCTCCGATACCGCCGTGACCGTCGTCGACGCCAACGGCAAGGAGATCCGCTTCACCGCGAACGCAGCTCAGAGCGGGTGGGTTCCCGAGCCCGGCGCCGAGCACCTGGTGCTGACCGGCAGTGTGACTGCCAGCTTCACCCTGTCCGACAACGTCGGCACGGTCACCAGCTTCGCCAAGATCGATGCGGCCGTGCCGACCTGGCAGGTGTCCTCCACTCTCAGGGACGGCCTCACGAACACCGAAACGAAGGTGATCTCCACCAAGACCACCCACAACGGAGAGTCCGTCGCCCGCCCCAAGTGGATCGTCGTCCCGACCTCGGCTGCCACCGCCGCCGACTGCGCCGCGGATCCGGCCACCAAGGGCTGCCGCGTGCTTGAGTTCCAGTACCCACAGTCCACCACCGCCACCACGCAGTCGTTCGGCGATGTGGTCGGCCAGGTCAAAGCTATTCGCCTGTGGGCCACCGAACCAGGGGCCACCAGCTCTAACGTCCTGTCCATCGCCTCGTACCTGTACGACTCCGAGGGCCGGCTCCGGGAGACCTGGAACCCCCGGATCTCCCCGGGGGCTTGACCCCGGATCTTGGACACCCGAGAGACTTGGATCTTGAGTCCAGGAGAACGGATGTCCCGTGGTCATGAAGCACTATCCGCCAGAGT
>NZ_JBIWKB010000074.1:0-37963 GCF_044765425.1 Streptomyces sp. NPDC102462
ACCGGGACGCGGCTCACCGACGGCGCCGGCGGCGACGTACACGTCCTGCCCAGCCGCGACGGCACCACCCTCCACTTCACCGACGCCCACGGCACGGGGCCCCCCCCCCCCCCCCCCCCCCCCCCCCCCCCCCCCCCCGCCCCGGGGGGGGGGGGGGGGGGCCCGCCCCCCGCCCCCCCCCTCTGCTCACCGTGCGCGAAGCCAGGCGTCCTCGGCCTGGTAGTCGAACAGGTCGGGATACGCCCGCGCCAGCAGCGGAAAGGCCGCGGTCCAGTCGCGCCGGGCCAGTTCGTCCCGGAGCCGGTCGACCGTCTCCGGCAGGCTGCCGGCGTACGTGATGACCGGACGGTAGTCCAACTCCCGTTCCGCCGCGGTCATGTCGCAGACCACCGGCCGCGGCACCGACCACGGCGTGCTTCCCACGGAGCCCTCGGGCGGCGGCCCGTCCACCAGGACGGTCCGCGTCTCGACGCCCATCACCTCGTCCACCGCCGCGCCGATCTCCGCCACCGTCGGCGCCTGCGGATCGCCGGCGTTGAGCACCCGCGACCCCGGTCGCGCCGCCGCCAGCCTGACCAGTTCGGCGACGGTGCGGGCGCTCGTCGGGTGGAACCGGCTCCGGCCGCCGTACGTGAGCACCCGGGTGCCGCGTCCGTCGAGGTTCCGCTTGACGAAGTACAGCTCGCGGGGCAGCGGGCTGTGCGCGCCGTGGACGGCCCCCGCCCGCAGCAGCGTCGTCGGCAACGCGTCCCCGGCGTCGAGGAGTTCACGTTCGAGCGCCGCCTTCCTGGTGTTGTAGGAGGACTCGCCGGGGGTCACCGTGCGCTGGGTCTCCGCGATGGGCACCGGGTACGCGGGGAAGCCGTCCGGCTCGTCCTGGGTGTCGAAGCCCCGTCCCTCGGCGTCCTCGTACACCGACACCGAGGAGATCACCACCGCGGAGCCGACGCGGCCGGCCAGTGCGGTCAGCTGCCGGGCGTGCTCGGGTCCGTAGGCGACCAGGTCGACCACGAGGTCGCAGTCCTCGCCCACCGTCGCGGCCAGGGCCGCGTCGTCGGCGCGGTCCAGCCGGACCGCCCGTACCTCTTGCGGCCACCGCTCGTCCCGGCCGCCGCTCCGCGAGGCTGCCGTCACCTCCCAGCCGTCCCGAACCAGCGCGTCCACCGTGGGGCGCCCGATCTGTCCCGTCGCCCCGACCACCACAGCACGTCTCATACGCCGACCGTACGATCCCGACCCCGTCGGCTCACCCCCGTTCTGCCGACGGCAGAGCCCGACGGCAAAGACGGCGGCGCAGGTCAGCCGTGCGGGTTGTCGTGGTGTGCCGTCCTTCGTCTGCGGCTGTGTTGTGGCTGGTCGCGCAGTTCCCCGCGCCCCTTCGGGGCGCCGGCGGGGGCTCAGCTCAAGGGAGCTCGGGGGAATCTTCGGGGCTTTGTGTTCTCCGTCGCGGTCTGCTCCGCCTTGACCACGGCCGCGTACCGGTCGACGTACTCCTGCTCGGACAGCGTCAGGATCGCGTACATGATCTCGTCGGTGACCGCGCGCAGCACCGCCTTCTCGTTCTCCATGCCGGCGTACCGGGAGAAGTCGAGCGGCTTGCCGAAGCGGATGACGACGGGATGGACGTTCGGGACGACCTTCCCCGGCGGCTGGGCCTCGAAGGTGCCGATCATCGCGCACGGGACGACCGGGACACCCGCCTCGAGCGCCATCACGGCGACGCCGACCTTGCCCTTGTACAGGCGGCCGTCGTGCGAGCGGGTGCCCTCCGGGTAGATGCCGAGCAGTTCGCCCCGGCGCAGCACGCCAAGGCCCTCGCGGATCGCGGCCCGGCCGGCGTCCTTGCCGGAGCGGTCGACCGGGATCTGGCCCGCGCTGCGGAAGAAGAACGCGGTCAGCCGGCCCTTGACGCCGGGACCGGTGAAGTACTCGGCCTTGGCGAGGAACGTGATGCGCCGTCGGAGGATCGCGGGCATCAGGAAGTGGTCCGAGAACGAGAGGTGGTTGCCGGCGACGATGGCCGGCCCGGACGCGGGTACGTTGTCCAGCCCTTCCGTGCGGGGCCGGAAGACCAGCCGGAGCAGCGGCCCCAGCAGCACGTACTTCAGCAGGTAGTAGAACACGGCTCGCCCCTAACGTCGCGTGCACCTGTAGTCATCTGTAACCGTCTTCGGTCACGAGCCCGCCGGGTGCACCCGCATCACGCGGACGCGGCGCCGCTGGAGCCCCGCGACGGTGTAGTCCTCGCGCCGCCACCTGCCGAGGGTGCCGCCCACCAGATCCTCGGCCTCGTCCCGCCGCAGGTCCCGGTACCTGAGCTTGACCAGCGGCGGCTCGTAGCCCGGCAGCACGTCGAAGTCGTACACCTCGCAGAACCGCTCGCCGATCGCGCCGTCGGCGGCGTAGTAGGTGAGCCATCGGGCGTGGTCCTCCAGCCGGGTGGGGTGCACGCCCGGGTGGCCCAGCACCAGGCCGGCGACGATCGCCGTCACCTCGGGGCACCTGTTGGTGATCGAGGCGACCGGGTCGTTGTCCAGGTCGCCCATGACGACGACCGGCTTCGGCGCGGTGACGGGCCGGAAGACCCGCACGTGGTAGTCCGCGTGGCCGTACCAGTGCGGCGACCGGTAGGGCAGCGCGTACTGGTCGATCACCAGGACCGCCTCGTCGCTCGGGGGCGGTGCGTCGGCGGACCCGCGGCGGCGGGAGAAGAAGCTCATGCCCGTTTCCTCAGCAACGTGGTGATCTCGGCGCCGACGTCCTCGGTGAGCGGGCCCGCGCACGGAATGCCGAGGGCTTCCGCGAGCGCTCGGCCGTGCAGGTCGACGGCCGACTCGGTGAGTTCCGCGAACGCCACGCCCGCGGCCCGCGCCCGCCACCAGGCCGTCCCGGCGGTGACGACGCCGACGACCGCCGCCGGCCACCACACGACGCCCACGGCGAGATAGCCGAGCGCCCACGCCACCAGCCGGCAGGCAGCGGCCAGCCGTCCGCGGGCCGTGCCGATCTCGGCGCGCACGTCCTCGGGCAGCGTCAGCCACAGCCGGGGCCAGGCCGAGGTGAGGTCGAGCCGGTAGCTCGCCCAGACGCGGGTGTCGACCGCGGCGATCCGGTCGCCCAGCCAGAACGGATGGGTGGGCGGCGCGAGGCTGATCCGGTTGCGCCGGGCGTTCAGCTCACGGGCCCGCGCCGCGGTCGCGTCCGCCTCGGGGGTGTGCTCCGCCCTGGCCGCCGCGACCAGGGCGTGCTCGAACCGCTGCCGCGCGGTGTCCCAGCGCCGGCGGCGCCGGGCGGCGAGCCGGCGGGGCCGGGTGGCGAGCCACGCCCGTTCCACCACGGCGCCCAGCGCGCCGGCCGCCAGCCCGAGGCCCGCGGAGACGGCGAGCAGCCCCGCGAGGACGAGGACCAGCGTGCCGGTGTTGCGCAGCGCGGGCTGCGCCGACAGCCGGTCGAGCCGGTCCAGCAGCAGACCGGTGTCGTACCACTGCCGGTGCCCGAGCGTCACCCCGGCCGCGGTCACGCTCATCAGCAGCACACTGGGGCCGAGCAGCAGGGTGAGCCAGCGTTCCGCCAGCTTGCCGCTCAGGGCCGCCAGGAACCCCGTCACGACCTGAGCCTCGTGACCGCCATCGGCCGCCGGTGCACCAGGCAGCCCACCGGTGCCGCACCCGGCGCCTCGACGCGGGAGCAGGTGCCGCCGGGGCAGGCGAGGACTTCGAGGACGGGACGCCCGTCGCCGGCGCCGGGCAGCCGCTCGTAGCCACGCACCGGGCTGAGGCCCGCCGCGTGCCCGGCCCGCAGCAGCAGCTCGTCCAACGCGTCGAGGTCGTCGGCGAGTTCCGCGGGCGTGGCGCCGCCGCGTACCCGGTCGGCGATGGACTCCGCCCGCGCCCGGATCTCCGGCGAGGTCCGTACCGCGTCGGCTGCGTCGGCCAAACGCTCGCACAGAACGGCGAGTTGGTCAGCGGTCACCGTAGTGAGGATAGCCTCGCGCGATGACCCCGACACCCTTCGACGACGAGATCGAGCGGAACCGGCGGCGGGCCGCGGAGGGCTCGGTGAACGCCATGCTCGACCTGGCCATGGGGCTGCGCGACCGCCACCGGCACACGGGAGATCCGGCGGATCTGCTGGCGGGGATCACCGAGTTGCGCACCGCCCTCGGACATGTCGCCGACCACCCGGTCGGCCATGTGCTGCGGGTCAACCTCGGCGCCCTGCTGCTGGACCACTTCGAGTACTTCGGTGAGGTCTCGGCGCTGCACGAGGCGATCGCCGCGTGCGAGGAGGCCGTCCCGCACCTCGACGAGGAGGACCGGCGGGTGGCCGCCACGATGCGCGCCGAGGCGCTGCTCGTGCTGGCCGAGCACACCCGAGACGTCGCGTACGTCGACGAGGCCGTCGCGTCGGCGGCACGACTGCCGCGCGTACCGGAGGTGCTGTTCGTGCTGGGCCGTGCCCTGTACCAGCGGTACATGCTGACCGACGACCCCTCCGTCCTGCCCGACGCGGCCCGCCTGCTCGACGAGAGCGTACGGACGTCGCCGCCCGGCGACCTCAACCACCTGCTGCGGCTCAACCTCCTCGGTGACGTGCTGCAGACCACCGCCGAACACACCGGTGACGAGTCGGTGCGGGAGAGGGCCGTCGGGTGTCTGCGGGCCGCGGTGGCGGGCGCCCCGAGCACATCGGGCCTGCTGCTGGACTTCAAGGTCGACCTCGCCGCCGCGCTGCGGGACCGCGGCCGGTACACCGGTGACCTCGCGGCACTGCGGGAAGGGGTGGACCTGCTGCGCGACGTGCTCGCCGCCACCCCGTCCGGCACCCGCCCGTGGGGCAACCGATGCGAGAACTACCTGATCGCCGTGCACGGCCTGATCGAACAGACGGATGACCTGGAACTGCTGGACCAGGCCGTGGAGATCGGCAGGTCCGCGCGTGGCCGGGGCAGCAAGGACGCCACGATCCCGCTGCTGCTGGGCATGCTGCACCACAACCGGTTCCTGCACACCCGGCTGCACTCCGACCTGACAGCGGCGGTCACCGCCTTCACCGAGGTGGTCGAGTCGGCCCCGTACGGCGGTTCGGACCACATGGCGGCGCTGGGCAACCTGGGCCGGGCGTGGCTGTCCGCCTACCGCTTCAGCGGCGATCCGGCGGCGCTGAGCCGGTCCGTGACGGCGCTGGGCAGCGCCGTCCGGGCGAGCGCTCCCGGTACTCCCCAGCGCGGCACCGCCCAGATCAACCACGGTGACGCCCTGTACGCCCAGTACGAGCTGAGCCTGGACCCCGGCGTGCGCGCCGCGGCGGGACACGCCTACCGCGAGGCGGCCCGCACCGAGGAGTCGCAGCCGATCGCCCGGATCAGGGCCGCACGCGCATGGGCCCGCACCGAGGCGGAGGCAGGACAGTGGAGCCGGGCGCGGGACGCCTACGTGTTCGCGGTCGGCCTGCTGCCGCTCGTGGTGCCGCGGCGCCTCGCCCGCCTCGACCAGCAGCGGCTGCTGGAAGAGCTCAACGGTCTCGCCGCCGACGCGGCCGCAGCCGCCCTCGGGGCCGACGACCCGGAGACGGCGGTACGGCTGCTGGAACTCGGCCGTGGCGTGCTCGGCGGGCAGGTGCTGCAGAGCCGCACCGACCTGTCCCGGCTGCGGGCCGTCGCACCCGAACTCGCCGAGCGGCTGCGCGACGCGTTCGCCCGGCTGGCCCCCTCCGGCCCTGTCATGGGCGCCGCGGCGGACGAGCGGCACGGCCTGGACATCCGGCTGGGACGGCTGCTCGACGAGGCCCGCGCGCTGCCCGGGTTCGGCGACTTCCTCGCCCCGCCCGAACTGGCCGACCTCCTCGCGGCCACGCGGAGCGGACCGGTCGTGCTCATCAACGTGAGCGGGTTCCGCACTGACGCGCTCATCGTCGGACCCTCGGGCGTCACGGTGGTCGAACTGCCGGGCGTGACACCGGACTCCGTGGCGGAGCGGGCCGCCGAGTTCGGCGCCGCGCTGCGGGCCGCGACCCGCCCCGGAGCGGGCGAGACCGAAGCCCAGAGCACCGTCACCCGGGTGCTCGGCTGGCTGTGGGACGCCATCGCCGAACCGGTGCTGAGACGACTCGGACACACCGCGGCGCCGTCCGGCGCCTGGCCACGGATCTGGTGGTCGCCGGTGGGACAGCTCGCCCTGCTCCCGCTGCACGCGGCCGGCCGCGCCCCGGGCGCCACCGTCCTCGACCGGGTCGTCTCCGCCTACACCCCCACCCTGCGCGCCCTGGGGCACGCCCGGGCCCGGTACGCCCGGGCACGGGAGGACCTGGTCGTCGTGGCGATCGGCGACGCACCCGGCGCGAAGGCGCTGCGCGGCGCGGAGCGGGAGGCGAGCGCGATCGCCGCCCTGACCCCGGCCACTTCGCTGACCGGCCCGCAGGCGACGGCCGGCGCGGTCCGCGCCGCGCTCGCCTCGCACGCGTCGGCGCACTTCGCCTGTCATGCGACGAGCGAACCCGACGACCCGTCAGCCGGGCATCTGCTGCTGCACGACGGCCCGCTGTCCGTGCTCGACGTGTCCGCACTGGACCTCACCCATGTACGGCTCGCGGTGCTGTCGGCGTGCGAGACGTCCCTCGGCACGCACCGGATCCCGGACGAGGGCCTGCACCTGGTGTCGGCGTTCCAACTGGCCGGCTACCCGCAGGTCGTGGGAACCCTGTGGCAGGTCAACGATCGCGTCGCCCGGCTGGTCGCCGTGGACCTGCACCAGCAGATCGCGCGGGGCGAGGACGTCGCGACGGCCCTGCACCACGCGGTGCGCCGCTGCCGGGAGCGGTACCCGAGGACCCCGACGCTGTGGGCGGCCTACCTGTACTCCGGTCAATGATGTCCATCTGACAGCCGAAAGGTCACATGGACGTCAAACCCATGGGCAGATCCCGCCTTTGCGAGCAAGCTGGTGGGGTGGCGTTCTGGGGCAGGAAGAAGACGCAGCGTGACCGGCCGGAGGTCACCGACCACATCGTCGGTGACTTCGGCAGTGCCGAGATCACGAGGACCGAGCGGCCCGGCGACGTGCCGCTGATCGACGTCAAGCTGAAGGTGACCGAGGAGTTCGCCCGCGGCGCGGAGTTCGAGCGCACCCGCGAGGAGCTGGGTCCGACGCACCCGGAGACACTGCATGCGCTCCACGCGTACGCGGTGGTCCTGGGGCGCAGGCCCGACCGGCGCGACGACGCCGTCGAACTGTTGGACTGGCTGGTCTCCGCCCGCGCGGGCGACGAGGAGAACAGGCTGCTCACGCTGAACGACCTCACACGGCTCCTTCAGGAGGGAGGTCATCCGGCGCTCGCCGAGCAGCGGTTGCGGGAGGCGCTGGCCGGCTGGGAGCGGCTGCGCGGCCAGGACGACGCGCAGACCCTGACGATCGCGACGAACCTCGGGAACGTCCTGCTCGGCCTCGGCCGCCGCGAAGAGGCCGAAGGACTGATGCGGGACACCGTGGCCCGCCGCACCCGCACCCTCGGCGCCACCCATCCGGACGCGCTGAGCAGCAGGAACACCCTGGCGGGTACGTTGCGCGGCTCGCCCGAGCGGCTTGCCGAGGCGGAGCGCATGTACCGGGCGATGCTGGCGGACGTCGACGGCGGCAGCGACCTGGCGCTGACCGTACGGCACAACCTCGCCGCCGTGCTCATCCACCAGGGCCGGCACGACGAGGCGCTGGAGATGTACCGGGAACTGGTCGACACCCGGTCGCGGCTGAAAGGCGACCGTGACCCGGACACCCTGGTCGCGCGGCACAACTACGCGGTCGTCCTGAACCGGCTCGGCCGCGCCGGCGAAGCGGAGACCCTGATCGCCGAGGTGCTGGAGGGCTACCGGCGGGCCTTCGGCCACCGGCACGCCAGGACCCTCGGGGTGCAGGTCGACCTGGCGGCGATGAAGGCCAACCAGGGCCGCGCCACGGAGGCGGTGCCGCTGCTGCGCGACGCGATCGACGGCTTCCGCAGCACGCACGGCCCCGACCACCCGAGGGTCCGCGAACTCACCGGCATCCTCAGGCAACTCGGCGGATGAGCACCGCCCCGACACCGGCGGGCCGTCCGGCGCACCGCTGAACACCGTCCCAGTGCCCTTACGCTCCGCCGAACCCGGCGCCCGCCCCGGCGGCGAGTCTCGCCGCCGTCCACGGCCCGCTCCCGGCCCCGCGGCGGCCGGCAGGCCCGGGGGGGGGCCCCCCGGGGGCGCCCCCCCCCCCCCCCCCCCCCCCCCCCCCCCCCCCCCCGGGGGCGCCCGCCCCCCCCCCCCGGCCACCCCCCCCCCCCCGCCCCCCCGGCCCCCCCCCCGGGGGGGGGGCCCCGGCGCGCCCCCCCCCCCGCCCCCCCCCCGGGGGGGGGGGCCCGCCCCCCCCCCCCCCGCGCCCCCCCCACGCCCCCCCGCGACCTCTCCGACGGACCACGCCGGCGAGGGCGCCCAGGCCGCCCGCAGAGGCATCGCCGGCCCCGTCCCCATAGTGCTCGGCGGCCGTGGCACGGCCAGGGTGCCGTCCGCGGCGGCGTACCTGTCCGGTTCCGGGCCGGTGACACGGTCGCGGCACCCTGGGGGTGATTTACGGCATCGAAGGGGCCCGAAGATTGCCGAGGCCGGGCAATGCCCGGGACGGTGGCACCGTGTGAACATGCGTTCACCGGCACGGTGGCCGCGCGGAAAGGGGGCGGAAGCGGATGGCCTGGTTTCTCGGTCTCGGCATCGCGGGAGTCGTACTCCTCGCGCTGTCCCTCCTCTTCGACGGCATCCTCGAAGGACTCTTCGGCGGCGCCGACGCGCTCGACGGCCTCCTCGACGGCTGGCTGTCGCTCCCGGTCATCGCCGGCTTCATATCGATGTTCGGCTTCTCGGGGGCGATCGTCCTCGGCACCACCGGGCTGGGCGGGGCCGTCGCCACCGCGGTCGGCGTGCCCGCCGGTCTCGGCACGGGCTGGCTCGCCTACCGCCTCAGCCGTGTCCTGCTCGACGACCGGTCCGGCGCCGCGCCCCGCGAGGACGACCTGATCGGCGCCGCGGGCTCCGTGGTGACCGCCATTCCGGCGGACGGCTACGGCGAGGTGCTGATCCACCGGGCCGGCCAGCCGGTGAAGCTCGCGGCGAAGAGTCCGGCGCCGGTGCCGCGGGGCACCGAGGTCTGGGTGGCGCAGGCGCTGTCCCAGACGGCGGTGTCCGTGCTCCCGGTGGAACGCTGACCGGCCGGCGACCACCCGTTCGACCGAACCACCCGTAACGATCTGCCGTCCCCTGGGAGGGCTGAGGGGAATCCATCATGAGTCCAGTCGTCATCGCCGTCATAGGAGTCGTCGTACTCCTCGTCCTGCTCGGCCTGGTGGTCGTCACCCGCTACAAGGTGGCCGGCCCGAGCGAGGCGTTCATCGTCACCGGGCGGCGCGGCAAGAAGGCCACCGACCCGGAGACCGGCCGGGTCTTCACCGACAACAGCGGCCAGAAGGTCGTCGTCGGCGGTGGTGTGTTCGTCGTGCCGTTCGTGCAGCAGAAGTTCAGCCTCGACCTGTCCTCGCGGCACATCCCGGTCGCGGTGCGCGGCGCGGTCACGCTGCGCGGCGTCAAGGCCAACCTGGACGGTGTCGCCATCGTGAAGGTGGGCGGCACCGAGGACTCGATCCGCGCCGCCGCCCAGCGTTTCCTCATGCAGCAGGACGGCATCGTCGGGTTCACCCAGGAGGTGCTGTCCGGCGCGCTGCGCGCCATCGTCGGCCGGATGTCCG
The DNA here is from genome assembly GCF_044765425.1 of Streptomyces sp. NPDC102462. Classification (NCBI taxonomy): domain Bacteria; kingdom Bacillati; phylum Actinomycetota; class Actinomycetes; order Kitasatosporales; family Streptomycetaceae; genus Streptomyces; species Streptomyces sp. NPDC102462. The sequence goes on from NZ_JBIWKB010000074.1 coordinate 9,763, forward strand.
TCGAGGACGTCATCCGGGACCGGGCCGCGTTCGCCGGACAGGTCGCCGAGGAGGCGGAGGCCAGCCTGTCCGGCCAGGGGCTGGTGCTGGACGCCTTCCAGATCCAGGACATCACCACCGAGGGCTCCTACCTGGAGGACCTTGGCCGTCCCGAGGCCGCCCGCGCCAGGCAGGAGGCCGACATCGCCGAGGCGGAGGCCCGGCGGGCCGCCGAGCAGGCCCGGCTGAAGGCGGAGGAGGAGATCGCCGTCGCGCAGCGGACGTTCGCGCTGCGGCAGGCGGAGATCAAGGCCGAGACGGACGAGGCCACCGCCCGTGCGGCCGCCGCCGGACCACTCGCCGAGGCCGCACGCCGGCAGGAGATCCTGACCCAGCAGGAGAAGGTCGCCGAGCGGCAGGCCGCGCTCACCGACCGCCAGCTCGACACCGAGGTCCGCAAGCCGGCCGACGCCCAGCGGTACGCCGCCGAGCAGGACGCCGAGGCCAGGCGCGTGGCGCGGGTGAAGCAGGCCGAGGCGGAGCGGCTGGCCGGGATCGCCGCCGCCCAGGCGGAGGCCGAGCGGGCACGGCTGACCGGTGAGGGCGAGAAGCAGCGCCGCAGCGCGCTGGCCGAGGCCGTCCGGCTGGAGGGCGAGGCGCAGGCCGCGGCGATCGGCGCGACCGGCGAGGCCGAGGCGGAGGCGATGCGGAAGAAGGCCGACGCGTACGCCCAGTACGGTGACGCGGCCGTGCTGCAGATGCTCGTCGAGGTGCTTCCGCACGTCGTAGCCAAGGCCGCCGAGCCGCTGAGCGCCATCGACAAGATGACGGTCATCTCCACCGACGGGGCGAGCCGGCTGACCCGCACCGTCGCCGACAACGTCGCCCAGGGCGTCGAACTGCTCGGCTCGGCCACCGGAGTCGACCTCGCCGAACTGCTCAAGGGCATCACCGCACGGGGCACGGGAGAGGCCGGCCCCACGACCGCCGCCCGCTCCGAGGCCAACGGCAAGATCGAGATAGCCGACTGAGGCCGATCGCCCGCGCGGCGGACGAGCGTTCCGGAGGGCGGGGAGCGTGCCGTTTTCGGGCCGCCGGGACGGCGGTCCTAGGATGGGCGCGATGATCGGAGACGAGCGGCACCCGTTCCCGCCCCCGCGGCGGTGGCGGGTGCTGCTCGTGCTCGGGCTGCTGGCCGGCCTGCTCGGCATGCACGCGCTGGCCCCCGGCGGCGCCGCCGCGAGCCCCGGCCATCGTCCCGTCCCGAGCGTGACGGCCGTGGTCGCCGCCGACCCGGACTGCCCGGACGACGGACACTGCGGCGGACACCACGCGCGGCACGCCGACCCGGCCTGCGCGTCGGGCGCCGTGAGCTGGGGACCGGGCCTGCCCGCGCTCGTCCCGCACCCCGTCACCGCCGCCGTGCCCGCCGACCGGGCCGGTTCGTGTCCGGCCGCCGCCCCCGAAGGGGCCCGCGCGCCGCCGTCCCTGGCCGAACTCCAACTCCTGCGGATCTAGAGGCCGCCCCCACCGCTCCCGGACCGTCCGTCCGGCGCGGTGTCCGGCACGCCCACGATCCGTTCGTACAGCAGGAGTTCACGCATGACCATCCGCAGCACCACCCCCCGTACCCCGGTGCGCCGCGCGGCCCTCGCCCTGGCCGCGGCGGGCGCCGCCCTCGTCCTCGCCGCATGCGGCAGCGACAGCGGCCACTCGGGCCACGGCGCCACGCCGTCCGCCGGCGCGGACGCCACTACGGCGTCCCACAACGCCCAGGACGTCGCCTTCGCGCAGGGCATGATCCCGCACCACGAGCAGGCCCTCGACATGGCCCGGCTCGCCGCCGGCCGTGCCTCCTCCGCCCGGGTCAAGGACCTCGCCACCCGCATCGAGAAGGCGCAGGACCCCGAGATCACCACGATGACCGGCTGGCTTCGCGCATGGGGCGAGCAGGTGCCCTCGGCCGGCATGGACCACACCGGCCACTCCGGCATGGCCGGGATGATGGCCGACGAGGACATGACCGCGCTGGAGCAGGCCACCGGACAGGACTTCGACACGAAGTTCCTGACCCTGATGGTCGAACACCACAAGGGCGCCGTCGAGATGGCCAGGACCGAGAAGTCCAAGGGCGCCTACGGTCCTGCGAAGCGCCTGGCCGACGCCGTCGTGACCGCGCAGAACGCCGAGATCGAGGAGATGCGGCAACTGCTCGGCCGGCGCTGACAGCACGCCCCCGCCCTCCCGGCCCCCACGGCCGGGAGGGCGGGGGCACGCCTCAGACCAGCACCTTCTCCAACGCTCCGAGCGCCGACCGCAGCTCGTCGGCGGTGATCGTCAGCGGCGGCGCCAGCCGGATCGTGGACCCGTGGGTGTCCTTGACCAGGACGCCCTCCCGCATCAGCCGCTCGCCGACCTCGCGGCCGGTGCCGATGGCCGGGTCGATGTCCACCCCCGCCCACAGCCCGCGCGAGCGGAAACCGACCACGCCCCGGCCCACCAGCGCGGTCAGCCCGTCCCGCAGGACCACGCCCAGATCGGCCGCCCGGCGCTGGAACTCGCCGGTCTCCAGCAGCTCGACCACCGCCGTGCCGACCGCCGCCGCCAGCGGGTTCCCGCCGAACGTCGAACCGTGCTCGCCCGGCCGCAGCACCCCCAGCACCTCCCGGCCGGCCACCACCGCGGAGACCGGCACGATGCCGCCGCCGAGCGCCTTGCCGAGCAGCACCACGTCGGGCACGACGGACTCGTGCTCCACGGCGAGGGTGCGGCCCGTACGGCCGAGCCCCGACTGGATCTCGTCCGCGACGAACAGACACCCCGCGCTCCGGGTCAGCTCGCGCACCCCGGTGAGATAGCCGTCGTCCGGGATGACGACCCCGGCCTCGCCCTGGATCGGCTCGATCAGCACCGCGGCCGTCGTCTCGTCGACCGCCGCCTCCAGCGCGGCCAGGTCGTTGTACGGGACGATCCGGAAGCCCGGGGTGAACGGGCCGAAACCGGTCCGCGCCGACTCGTCCGTGGAGAAGCCGACGATCGTGGTGGTACGGCCGTGGAAGTTCTCCGCCGCGACCACGATCGTGGCCCGGTCGGCGGGCACCCCCTTGACCTCGTACGCCCATTTGCGCGCCACCTTGATGCCGCTCTCCACCGCCTCGGCGCCGGTGTTCATCGGCAGCACCATGTCGTGCCCGGTCAGGCCGGCCAGCCGGGCCGCGAACCCGGCCAGCCGGTCGTGGTGGAAGGCGCGCGAGGTGAGGGTCAGCCGGTCCAGCTGTCGGTGGGCGGCCTCGATCAGCGCCGGGTGGCGGTGGCCGAAGTTGAGGGCCGAGTAGCCGGCCAGCATGTCGAGGTAGCGGCGGCCCTCGACGTCCTCCACCCAGACGCCCTCGGCACGGGCGACGACCACGGGCAGCGGATGGTAGTTGTGCGCGAGGACCGGCTCCTCCGCGCGGATGAGGTCGGCGGACGTACGCGTGCGTGCGGGTGCTGTCATGAACGGATCTCCTGGGTGCAGCACTTGATGCCCCCGCCGGCCTTGTGGAACTCCGACAGGTCGACGGGGACGGGGACATAGCCGCGGTCGGCGAGACGCGCGGCAAGGGCCTCGGCCCGCGGCGCGATGAAGACGTGGCGCCCGTCGGAGACGGAGTTCAGGCCGAACGCCATCGCGTCGTCACGGGTGGCGAGCACCGCGTCGGGGTACAGCCGCGCGAGCACCTTGCGGCTGCCGGGGGAGAAGGCCCCGGGGAAATAGGCGATGTTGTGGTCGTCCAGCACGAACAGCGCCGTGTCCAGGTGGTAGAAGTACGGGTCCACCAGGGTCAGGCCGATCACCGGTACGCCGAAGAACTCCTGCGCCTCGCGGTGGGCGTCCGGGGTCGTGCGGAAGCCGGTGCCGGCGAGCAGGTACCGGCCCGCCGGGACCAGGTCGCCCTCGCCCTCGCACACCGACCGGGGGCGGTACACCTCGTAGCCCGCGGTCTTGAACCACAGGTCGTAGTGGGTCGACTCGGGGCGGCGCTGGGGCGCGTGGAAGAGGGAGCCGAAGACCCGGCCGCCGACGACGACCGCCGAGTTCGCGGCGAAGACCATGTCCGGCAGGCCGGGGACACACGGCACGTTCTCCACCGTGTGCCCGTGGGCCAGGTAGGCGCGGATCAGCGACTGCCACTGCTCCTGCGCCAGATCGACGTCGACGCTGGTGTCGGGATGCATCCAGGGGTTGATCGCGTACTGCACGGCGAAGTGCCGGGGTTCGCAGACGAGGAAGCGCCGGGGGCGCGGCACACGGCTGTCGGGCACAGAGGTGTTCCTCCGCTTTCCTGCGGTGTCGACTGAGGGTGGCACCAAGGTAGAAAGCGGCGGAGACGGTGGACAAGAAACGAGAGCTGCGTGTGTGCGCAGGAATGCTGCGTTGTGAGCGGAAAATACGCAGGACTGGTGCGCGTTCCCGGGTTTACTCCGGCGCGGCCTGGGTCGCGGCGGCCTCCGGGCTCTCCGGCAGCAGATGGGACAGCACCATCACGCTGATCGTCTTCCGGATGAACGGCTCCACCCGGATCCGCTCCAGCACCTCCTCGAAGTGCCCGACGTCCCGCGCCCGCACGTGCAGCAGCGCGTCCGCGCCGCCCGTCACCGTCATCGCGGCCGTGATCTCCGGATGGTTGCGCACCACCTCGGCCAGCCGTCGCGGCGGCGCCGCACCCTCGCAGTACACCTCGACATAAGCCTCCGTGCGCCAGCCCAGCGCCGACGGCTTCACGGTGGCCGTGAACCCGGTGATCACACCCGTCTCGCGCAGCCGGTCCACGCGCCGCTTGACCGCGGTGGCCGACAGCCCGATCGCCGAGCCGATCTCGGCGAAGCTGCTCCTGGCGTTCGCCACCAGCGCGGTGACGATCTTCCGGTCGAGTTCGTCGAACGGGGCGGTCCTGCTGTTCATGCGGGCACTGTATCCAGCGGGAACGTCCACGCCCGGCACATGTCCACCCGTACGGATTCCACCTACACTCCACCTTCATGCTGCGCGCCCTCGCCGTCGACGACGAACGCCCCTCGCTGGAGGAACTTCTGTACCTCCTGCACGCCGATCCACGCATCGGCAGCGTCGAGGGTGCCGGTGACGCCACCGAGGCGCTGCGCCGCATCACCCGGGCGCTGGAGTCAGGCCCTGACGGGCCCGACGCCGTCGACGTCGTCTTCCTCGACGTGCAGATGCCCGGCCTCGACGGTCTGGAGCTGGCCCGGCTGCTCACCGGCTTCACGCATCCGCCGCTCGTCGTGTTCGTCACCGCGCACGAGGACTTCGCGGTGCGCGCCTTCGACCTGAAGGCCGTCGACTACCTCCTCAAACCGGTCCGCAAGGAACGGCTCGCGGAGGCCGTGCGCCGGGTCGCCGAGGTGCGCGGCGCCCCCCCCATCCCCGTGCACGAACCCGACCCGGACCAGCTGCCCGTCGAACTCGGCGGCGTGACCCGCTTCGTCGCCGTCGACGACATCACCCATGTCGAGGCCCAGGGCGACTACGCCCGGCTGCACACCGACCGCGGCAGCCATCTCGTCCGCATCCCGCTGTCCACCCTGGAGGACCGCTGGCGCTCCCGGGGCTTCGTCCGCATCCACCGCCGCCACCTCGTCGCGCTCCGCCACATCGGCGAACTCCGGCTGGACGCGGGCACCGTGAGCGTCCTGGTCGGCGGCGAGGAACTTCAGGTCAGCCGGCGCCACGCCCGTGAGCTGCGGGACCTGCTGATGCGCCGCACCACCGGATAGAGGAGGCCGCGATGGAGCCCACCGAACGCCGGGTCGTCGTCACCGGACCGCCCCGCCGCGCCCGCCGTACCCCAGGCCCCCACCGGCCGCGCACCGAGATCGACGAGCAGACCACCCTCGGCCACACCTATGTCCGCTCCCTGATGCGCACCCAACTGCGCGCCGCACTGGCCGTGTTCGCGGTCCTGGTGCTGCTGGTCGGCCCGCTGCCCCTGGTGTTCGCGGCGGCCCCGCAGGCCCGCCGCCTCGAATGGCTGCTGCTCGGCTTCGGCCTGTACGCGCCGCTCGTCCTGCTCGCCCGCTGGTACGTGCGCCGCGCCGAACGCAACGAACGCGACCTGGTGCGTCTGGTCGAGGACCGCTGAGACGGGGGATCGCAGGCCACCGTGAACACCGGCTACGCCATCACCGCCGTCGCCCTCGTCGTCGTCGCCACCGTCCTCGTCGGCGCCTTCGGCCTCAGGGTCTCGCGCACCACCTCCGACTTCTACGTCGCCTCGCGCACCGTCGGACCCCGTCTCAACGCCGCCGCCATCAGCGGCGAATACCTGTCCGCCGCCTCCTTCCTCGGCATCGCGGGACTGGTCCTGGTGCAGGGCCCGGACATGCTCTGGTACCCGGTGGGCTACACGGCGGGCTATCTGGTGCTGCTCCTGTTCGTCGCCGCACCGCTGCGCCGCTCCGGCGCCTACACGCTGCCCGACTTCGCCGAGGCCCGGCTCGCCTCGCAGGGCGTGCGCCGGCTCGCCGGGGCGTTCGTCGTCGGCGTCGGCTGGCTGTATCTGCTGCCCCAGCTCCAGGGCGCCGGGCTCACCCTGGCGGTGCTCACCGACGCACCCGACCCGCTCGGCGGGATCATCGTGGCCGTGGTCGTGGTGGCTACGGTCGCGGCCGGCGGCATGCGCAGCATCACCTTCGTGCAGGCATTCCAGTACTGGCTCAAGCTCACCGCGCTGCTCGTCCCCGCCCTGTTCCTGGTCCTCGCCTGGCAGGGCGACGGCGCTCCCCGGCACGCCTTCGACGAGCCGGCCACCTTCCGGGAGCAGCGTTCCCTGCACGTCAAGGACACCCTCGACGTGCGGCTCGACCGGCCGCTGACCCTCACCGTGAGCGGCACGGTCGACGGCCGCCGGCACGACGGGGACCGGGTCGCGCTGCCCGCAGGCACCCACCGCTTCGAACGCGGCACCCGACTGGCCTTCGCGCCCGGCGACCCCGTGCCGGCCGCCGCACAGGGCGCCGGCGGCGGCATGTCCACCTCGCTCGCCACGGGCCGCGAGGAACGTCCCCTGTACGCCACGTACGGGCTGATCCTCGCCACCTTCCTCGGCACCATGGGCCTGCCGCACGTCGTCGTCCGCTTCTACACCAGCCCGCACGGTGTCGCCGCCCGCCGTACCACCGTCGCCGTCCTCGCCCTGATCGGCGGCTTCTACCTGCTGCCGCCCGTGTACGGGGCGCTCGGCCGGCTGTACGCCCCCGAACTCACCATCACCGGCGACGCGGACGCCGCGGTGCTGCTGCTGCCCGGCCGGATGATCGGCGGCCTCGGCGGCGATCTGCTCGGCTCGCTGGTGGCGGGCGGCGCCTTCGCCGCGTTCCTGTCCACCGCGTCCGGACTGACCATGGCCGTGGCGGGCGTGCTCACCCAGGACGTGCTGCCGTCCCGCGGAGTGCGGCACTTCCGGCTCGGTACGGTGCTCGCCATGGCGGTGCCGCTGGCGGCGAGCGTGCTGGTCGGCGGGCTGCCGGTCGCCGACGCTGTGGGGCTCGCCTTCGCCGTCTCGGCGTCGTCCTTCTGCCCGCTGCTCGTCCTCGGCATCTGGTGGCGGCGGCTGACCCCGCCCGGGGCCGCGGCGGGCATGCTGGTGGGCGGCGGTTCCGCGTTCGCCGCGGTGGCCGCGACCATGGCCGGCCTGCCCGGCACCGGATCCCTGCACGCGCTGCTCGCCTGGCCCGCGCTGTGGTCGGTGCCGCTCGGCTTCCTCACCATGGTGCTGGTGTCGCTGGCCACCGCGGCCCGGGTGCCACCGGGTACGGCGGCCGTCCTGGCGCGGTTCCACCTGCCGGAGGAACTGCACGCTCCGCTGGAGGGGTCGTGATGCGTTGTCGGGTGTCTGCGGCGGTGTCGTGGCCGGTCGCGCAGTTCCCCGCGCCCCTTCGGGGCGCTACCTGGCGGCGAGTGGGGGTTGGGTCGTGACGGGTTTCCTGGCGGGTCTGTGCGTTGCCGTCCTTCCGCTGCTGGCGGCCGGTTTCTGGCTAGGGCGGCGCACCGCCCGCCCCCAGAGCCTCGGCGACCTGGGCACCCCCGTCGAACACGCCACCGCACGCTCCGCTGGAGGGGTCGTGATGCGTTGTCGGGCGTCCGCGGCGGTGTCGTGGCCGGTGGCGCAGTTCCCCGCGCCCCTTCGGGGCGCTACCTGGCGGTGCGTGGAGGTTGGGTCGTGACCGGTTTCCTGGCGGGTCTGTGCGTTGCTGTCCTTCCGCTGCTGGCGGCCGGCTTCTGGCTCGGGCGGCGCACCGCCCGCCCCCAGAGCCTCGGCGACCTGGGCACCCCCGTCGAACACGCCACCTTCCAGACCCTGCACACCGCCTCGCTGGCCGCGCCCCCGCTGCGCGCCGGCCTCACCGAGGAGACCGCGCGCAGATCGGCGCGCAGGCTGCGCACGCTGCTCGGCACCGACGCCCTGTGCCTGACCGACCAGAAGGACGTCCTGGTCTGGGACGGCGTGGGCGGCCACCACCGCGGGGAGGTCATGGAACGGCTGGCCGGGCCGCTGGAGACCGGCCGCGGCGAGGCGTTCCCGCTGTCCTGCGCGACCCCGGACTGCCCGGTCCGCTGGGCCGTGGTGGCACCGCTCACCGTCGACGACCGGGTGCACGGGGCGCTGGTCGCCTGCGCGCCGCGGGAGTCGGCCGTGCTGGTCCGGGCGGCGGGCGAGGTGGCCCGCTGGGTCAGCGTCCAGCTGGAACTCGCCGACCTCGACCGGTCCCGCACCCGGCTCATCGAGGCCGAGATCAAGGCCCTGCGGGCCCAGATATCCCCGCACTTCATCTTCAACTCGCTCGCGGTGATCGCCTCGTTCGTCCGCACCGATCCCGAGCGCGCCCGCGAACTTCTGCTGGAATTCGCCGACTTCACCCGCTACTCGTTCCGCAGGCGCGGCGACTTCACCACCCTCGCAGACGAACTGCACGCCATCGACCAGTATCTGGCGCTCGTCCGGGCCCGGTTCGGCGACCGGCTCGCCGTCACCCTGCAGATAGCGCCCGAGGTGCTGCCGGTCGCGCTGCCGTTCCTGTGTCTGCAACCCCTCGTCGAGAACGCCGTGAAGCACGGCCTGGAGGGCAAGTCCGACGCCTGCCACATCCAGATCACCGCCCAGGACGCCGGCGCCGAGGCGCTGGTCGTCATCGAGGACGACGGCGTGGGCATGGACCCCGAGGACCTGCGCCGGATCCTCGCCGGCGAGATCGGGCCCTCCGGCGGCATCGGCCTGTCCAACGTCGACGACCGGCTCCGCCAGGTCTACGGCGACGACCACGGCCTCGTCATCGAGACCGCGGTGGGAGCCGGCATGAAGATCACGGCCAGGGTGCCGAAGTACCGGCCGGGGGTGCACTCGGCGGCCCGGCGCACCAGCGAGTGAACCCGGCCGGGGGTGAGACGTCGCTCAGTCGCCCTGGGTCACGACCATGGCCAGGGTGAGCAGTCCGAGCACGACCCAGCCGAACCACAGCCAGCCGTTGCTGCCGAGCGCCACCGAGTAGGCCGTCACCACGACGAGCCCGCCGACGGTGAGCACCCCCATCGCCTTCGTGGAACCGTGCGTAGAACCGGGCATCGCGACACCCTCCTCCTGGTCCGTTCCCTCCATGGTGCCCCGTACCCGGTGGGAACGAATCCGCCCGGTAGGGCCGGACCGGAAAGAGGCCTCGGCGGCGCCGCCGGTCCGGGGTCAGCCCTGCCGGGCGTTGAGCGAGGCCAGGTAGGCGTTGTAGGCCTCCAGCTCCTTGTCGCCGTCCCGGTCGGCGGCCCGGTCCTTGCGCCTGGCCTGCCGCTGCTCGGAGCCGTACCACTGGAACAGCAGGGCGATCAGTACCAGCACCGACGGGATCTCGCTGAACGCCCAGGCGATGCCGCCCGCGGCGCTCTGGTCGGAGAGCGCGTCGATACCGAGCGAGGCCGAGGGGTCGCGGAACGTGTCGACCATCGGGGTGGACGCCATCATCAGCGCGATGCCGAAGAACGCGTGGAACGGCATGCCGGCGAACAGCTCCAGCATCCGCATCAGATGTCCGGGCCGGTGCGGGCCGGGGTCGACGCCGATGATCGGCCAGAAGAACACCACGCCCACGGCGAGGAAGTGCACCATCATCGCGATGTGCCCGGCCTTCGAGCCCATCAGGAAGTCGAACAGCGGGGTGAAGTACAGCGCGTACAGGCTCGCGATGAACATCGGGATGGTGAACGCGGGGTGGGTGACGATCCGCATGTAGCGGCTGTGCAGCAGCGCCAGCAGCAGCTCGCGCGGACCCTTGTGGCCCCGGGCCGCGACCGGCAGGGCGCGCAGCGCCAGGGTGACCGGGGCGCCCAGCAGGATGAGGATCGGCGACAGCATGCTGATCACCATGTGCTGCACCATGTGCACGCTGAACATGACCATGCCGTAGTCGTTCAGCTTGGTGCACATCACCAGCACGATGGTGAGCACCCCGAGCACGTACGAGACGGTCCGCCCGACCGGCCACGCGTCACCGCGCCGCCGCAGCCGCACGACACCCCACGCGTACAGTGCGAGCCCCAGCAGACAGGCGACGAGAAAGAACGGATCCGCCGACCAGCCGAGCCCTCGTCCGAGGGTGAACGGCGGCAGATCCATGGTCATGCCATGCCCGCTGTGATCCATTCCGCAGGCTCCTGTTTCGTGGGGTTTGCACACGGTCCGACCCGAGACAGCCTAGAACCGCCCCACCCCCACCCCCCGACCGGGGTCCCCCCAGGCCTCCAAAGGGGCGCGAGGAACGGCGCGCTCAGCCACACAAACCCGCACCCGCCCCCAAAGCCCGCCCCCAACGGCGCCCCCCCGAAGGGGCGCGGGGAACGGCGCGCGCAACCACACTCAACCCGCACCCGGCCCCAAAGCTCACCCCCAACGGCGGCCTCCCGAAGGGGCGCGGGGAACTGCGCGCTCAGCCACACAAAACCCGCACCCGACACCGAAGACCACCCCAACGGCGCCCCCCGCTAAAGAACACACTCCGCTTCGTCGTAGCGCGAAACCGGCACCGTCTTCAGCGTCTCCACGGCCTCAGCCAACGGCACGGTCACGATGTCCGTACCCCGCAGCGCCGTCATCCGCCCGAACTCCCCCCGGTGCACGGCCTCCACCGCATGCCACCCGAACCGCGTCGCCAGCACCCGGTCGTACGCCGTCGGCGTCCCCCCACGCTGCACATGCCCGAGGATCACCGGCCGTGCCTCCTTGCCCAGCCGCTCCTCCAGTTCGAGGGACAGCTGCCGGGCGATCCCGGCGAACCGCTCGTGCCCGTACACGTCCCGGCCGCCCTCGTCGAAGTCCATGGTGCCGGCCTTCGGCTTGGCCCCCTCCGCTGCGACCACGATCGCGAACCGCTTGCCCGCCTTGAAGCGCTCCCCGACCCGGCGCGCCAACTCCTCGATGTCGAAGGGGCGTTCCGGTACGACGATGGCGTGCGCACCGGCCGCCATGCCGGAGTGCAGCGCGATCCAGCCGGTGTGCCGCCCCATGACCTCCACGACGAGCACCCGCTGATGCGACTCCGCCGTGGTCTTGAGCCGGTCGAGTGCTTCGGTCGCGACACCCACGGCCGTGTCGAAGCCGAACGTGACGTCCGTGACGGCGATGTCGTTGTCGATCGTCTTGGGCACGCCCACGATGGGCAGGCCGCTGTCCGAGAGCAGCCGGGCCGCCTTCAGCGTGCCCTCGCCGCCGATCGGGATGATCGCGTCCAGGCCCAGCTCCTCGACATGGCCGCGGGCCCGCTCCACGCCGTCCCGCAGATGGGACGGCTGGACCCGGGAGGAGCCGAGGATGGTGCCGCCGCGGGCGAGGATGCCGCCGACGGCGTCGAGGTCGAGCTTGAGCCAGTCGCACTCCAGCAGGCCCTTCCAGCCGTCCCGGAAGCCGATGACCTCGTCGCCGTGGTCGGCGACGGCGCGGTGCACGACGGACCGGATGACGGCGTTCAGGCCGGGGCAGTCGCCGCCGGAGGTGAGCACACCAATGCGCATAGCCCGAAATACCTTCTCGACGTGGGCCGGGCGCCGGACCACGCTGTCCGGCTCGATCCCGGCCAGCCTACCGGCGCGAGGGGGCCGCTCCGTAGCGAGCGTCCGCCTGCTGGACGCCCCCGCACATGTGAGCGGCCAGGCCGCCAACAGCGCCCCGAAGGGGCGCGGGGAACTGCGCGACCAGCCCCAAACCGCCCGCAGCCGCGCAACAACGCCCCCACTCCCCGCCGGAGCGATTCGCCAAACCCCAGCGGACGCGTCACGCGGGTTGCTGCGCCGAACTGATCCGCTCGCTGCGCAGCGCCTCGTACCAGCGGTCGTCCACCGGCGGCAGCGCGTTCACGTCGAGTGCCAGCTTCAGCAGCAGATCGGCGATCTGCGGGTTGCGGGCGAGTACGGGCCCGTGCATGTACGTGCCGAAGACGGTGTCGTTGTACGCGCCCTCCGTGCCGTCCCCGGTGCCGTTGCCGCCGCCCAGCCGGACCTGGGCGAAGGGGCGGGCCGTGGGGCCGAGGTGGGTGACGCCCTGGTGGTTCTCGAAACCGGTCAGCTGGGGCAGGCCCAGGCGCGGGTCGACGTCCCCGAGGACGTCGCCGACGCACCGCTCGCCCTCGCCGCGCACCGAGACCACGTCGAGCAGGCCGAGGCCGGGCTCGCGCTGGCCGAGGTCGTTGATGAACTCGTGGCCGAGGATCTGGTAGCCCGCGCACACCGAGAAGACGATCGCGCCGTTCTCCACCGCCTTGTGCAGGCCCCCGTCGCGGCGCAGCCGCTCCGCCGCGAGCCGCTGCGGCCGGTCCTCGCCGCCGCCGATCAGATAGATGTCGCCGGAGGTCGGGATCGGCTGGTCGCTGCGCACGTCGAGCCGGGCCACGTCGAGTCCGCGCTGCCGGGCCCGGCGCTCCACGACGAGCGCGTTGCCCTGGTCGCCGTAGGTGCTCAGCAGGTCCGGGTAGATCCACACCAGACGCAGGCTGTTGTCGCTCATGAAGTGATCGTCCTTTGTGTCGGGTGTGCCGTCAGTTTCCGACGCGGCGGCGCAGGTCCTGGAACGCGGTGTAGTTCGCGATGACCTCGATGCGGCCCGGCGGGGACTGCTGGACCGCCTGGTCGAGCGTGTCGCAGACCTGGAAGTGCTGGTTCGCCACCTCCAGACGCACCGCGAGGTCCAGCTTCCGGTCGCCGATGACGACGATCGGGTGACCGGTCAGCCGGGTGTAGTCCACGTCCCACAGCCAGGAGGTGTCGGTGCCGTCGGCGCTGCGCGCGTTCACGGACAGGATCACCGGGGTGGGCGGCGGGTCGATCAGGGAGAAGGTCTCCAGCCAGCCCGCCGGGTTCTTGGCGAGCAGCAGGCGCAGATCGCGGCCCAGGAACTGCACGACGTCATAGCGCCCGGCGACGGCCTGCACCTGGTACATGCGCTCCAGGGCGACCTGCGGCGGCACGCCGAAGACGGCGGCGACCGCCGCGGAGCTGGCGGCGTTGGCCTTGTTGGCACGGCCCGGCAGCTGGAGGTGGATCGGCCAGGCGGAACCGTGCGGGTCGAGGACGTGGTCGCCGGACAGCGCCCAGCTCGGCGTCGGGCGGCGGAAACCGCACTCGCCGCAGTACCAGTCGTCGCCGGGGCGCTGCATCACACCGCCGCAGGACGGGCAGGACCAGGCGTCGTCCTTCCACATCTGGCCGGCCGCGACCCAGATCACATTGGGCGAGGAGGACGCGGCCCACACCACCAGCGGGTCGTCGCAGTTGGCGACGACGACGGCCTTGGAACCGGAAAGACCCTCGCGCCAGTTCTCGGCGAGCATCCGGGTCTCGGCGGCCCGATCGAGCTGGTCACGGGAGAGATTCAGCAGCGCGATGCACTTCGGGTCGGTGTCCCGGGCCACGCCCGCCAGATACTTCTCGTCGACCTCGATCACGCCGTAGCGCGCGTCCGAGCCGCCCGCGAGGGCCGAGGTGATGCCGGCCGGCATGTTGGCGCCGAGCGCGTTGGAGACGACCGGACCCGCGGCGCGCAGCGCCTCGGCGATCAGCCGGGTGGTGGTGGTCTTGCCGTTGGTCGCCGACACCAGGACGACGTCCAGGTTCTGGGCGAGCCGGGCGAGGAGGTCGGGGTCGAGTTTCAGCGCGACCCGGCCACCGATCACCGATCCGCTGCCGCGCCCGGCGGCGCGGGACGCCGCCGCGACCGCCTTGCCCGCGGTCACGGCCAGCTTGGCCCGCGGCGTGAGCGGGTCCGAGTTGCCTGCCATCAGTTCTCGATCCTCCTTGCGTACGCGCCGCGCCTGAGCCATCCGGCAACGTGGTGTGGACGTCAGCCTATCGAGATCCGTTCGCACACCCGAATCCCGGCCCACGCCTGCGCGGCGGGGTGTGGGCCCAGGGAACCGTACCCTTGCGGCCATGCGAAACGGTTCGATCCGGGGAGCCCGCGGGCGGGTCCGGCCCCTCACCCTGCACGGCGACCCGGTGCTGCACGCCCGCTGCGCGGAGGTCACCGACTTCGGCGCGGGTCTTGCGGAGTTGGTGGAGGACCTGTTCGCGACGATGTACGCGGCGCGCGGGGTGGGGCTCGCCGCGAACCAGGTCGGCGTGTCCTTGCGGGTGTTCGTCTACGACTGTCCCGACGACGAGGACGTGCGGCATCTGGGGCATGTGGTCAACCCGCGGTTGGTGACGGCGGACGGGGTGGTGGTGCGCGGCCCCGAGGGCTGTCTGTCGCTGCCGGGTCTCGAAGCGGCGACGGAGCGGTACGACCACGCGGTCGTCGAGGGTTTCACGGTGACCGGCGAGCCGGTCACCGTGCACGGCACGGGGTTCTTCGCCCGGTGCCTGCAGCACGAGTGGGACCATCTGGAGGGCGGGGTCTACGCGGACCGCCTCACGGGCTGGCGCCGCGCCCGTCTGCTCCGCCGGGTGAGGCGCGCCCCGTGGCATCCCTGACGCGGCGTGCCCTTGGTGTGCGGACGCGTGTCGGGTCGTGGGGCGGGTGCGGGTGCGTTGTGGCTGGGCGCGCAGTTCCTCGCGCCCCTTCGGGGCGCTGCCGGGGTGCGGTGAGTTGTGGGTGCGTTGTGGCCGTTTGCGCCCGCGTGGCGGAGCCGCATATCGATAGAGCCCCGCGCCCCTTCGGGCGCTGGGTTCGGTCGGGTGCCGGGTTGTCTGCGGGTGCGTTGTGGCTGGGCGCGCCCACGCGGCGGAGCCGCATATCGATACAGCCCCGCGCCCCTTCGGGCGCTGCTGTCAGAAGCCTGGGCTGCCCAGTTTGTCGGCTGCCGCGGCCAGGCGGCCCCACAGCAGGTCGGCCAGGCTCTTCACCAACTCCGCGCGTGAGCAGGGGCGTTCGCCCAGCCACCAGTCGCCGGCCGCGTGCATCATGCCGACGATCCCGTGTCCCCACACCCGGGCCAGCTGCTGGCTGCCCGGCCCCAGGTCCAGCCGGTCCCCGATGACCTGGGCCAGCTCCTCGCCCATCCGCCGCAGCAGCGGAGCGCTGTGCTTGCCCACGTCGAAGCCCGTATCGCTCTGCGAGCCCTCCGCCGGATGCATGAGGAAGCGATACACCTGCGGCCGGGCCTCGATCGCCGCGAGATAGGTGTCCAGGGTGGACTCGACCCGCTCCCGCCGCTCCGCCGGGGCGTCCAGCGCCGCGCGCAGGGAGTCGAGCAGCGCGTCCGTGTGCCGCTTGGCCAAGGCCGCGTAAAGGCCCCCCTTGTCGCCGAAGTGGCGGTACAGGATCGGCTTGGTGATGCCGGCCTCCGCCGCGATGGCGTTCATCGAGGCCTTCGGGCCATCACGCAGCACCACCCTGTCCGCGGCCTCCAGCAGCTCCCGCCGTCGGCGGTCGGCAGACCGCTGCTGGTCGGTCCGCTGCGTGGTGTCCATGTGATCTCCCCACCCGTGCTGATTCGGTGACGCCTGCGCAAACTAACACTGTCGGTGCCCCTGACATCGAACGGGAGGGCGACGGGTCGGCGGGAGTTGACTTTTCCTACCAGTGGGTAACAGACTCCTGTTACCGCAAGTAACATGCACGTGCCGCGCTGGAGGGGACATGGCCGAGTTCACCATGGAGCTCAACGACGAACAGAAGGAGGTCAAGGAGTGGCTGCACGGCTTCGCCGCCGACGTCATCCGCCCCGCGGCCGCCGAATGGGACGAGCGTGAGGAGACTCCCTGGCCGGTCATCCAGGAGGCGGCCAAGGTCGGCATCTACTCCCTGGACTTCTACGCCCAGCAGTACTTCGACCCTACGGGGCTCGGCATCCCGATGGCCATGGAGGAACTGTTCTGGGGCGACGCGGGCATCGCCCTGTCCATCGTCGGCACCGGCCTCGCCGCCGTGGGCGTCCTCGCCAACGGCACCGAGGAGCAGATCGGCACCTGGATCCCGCAGATGTACGGCGACGCGACCGACGTCAAGGTCGCGGCCTTCTGCTCCTCCGAGCCCGACGCAGGCTCCGACGTCGCCTCGATGCGCACACGTGCCGTGTACGACGAGGCCAAGGACGAGTGGGTGCTGAACGGCACGAAGACCTGGGCGACCAACGGCGGCATCGCGAACGTCCACGTCGTCGTCGCCCAGGTGGACCCGGAGCTGGGTTCCAAGGGGCACGCCTCGTTCATCGTGCCGCCTGGAACCCGGGGGCTGACCCAGGGGCAGAAGTTCAAGAAGCACGGCATCCGCGCCTCGCACACCGCCGAGGTCGTCCTGGACGCCGTCCGCGTGCCCGGCTCGTGCCTGCTCGGCGGCAAGGAGAAGCTGGACCAGCGGCTGGCGCGGGCCAGGGAGCGGGCCCGGGCGGACGGCGAGCGGGTGAAGAACGCGGCGATGGCCACGTTCGAGGCGTCCCGCCCGGCGGTCGGCGCGATGGCCGTGGGCACGGCCCGGGCCGCGTACGAGGTGGCCCTCGACTACGCCAGGACACGGGAGCAGTTCGGCCGGCCGATCATCGACAACCAGGGGGTCGCCTTCCAGCTCGCGGACATGCGCACCCAGATCGACGCGGCGCGGCTGCTGGTGTGGCGGGCGTCCTGGATGGCCGTCAACGGCAGGCCGTTCACCGCGGCCGAGGGCTCGATGTCCAAGCTGTTCGCCAGCGAGACCGCGAAGAAGGTCACCGCCCAGGCGATCCAGATCCTCGGCGGCAACGGATACACCCGCGAGTACCCGGTCGAGCGGATGCACAGGGACGCCGCCATTTACACCATCTTCGAAGGCACCAGTGAGATCCAGCGCCTGGTGATAGCCCGCACCCTCTCAGGCATCCCGATCCGCTGACGCCCCGGGGCGCCGACAACGGCATCACGGTGGCCCCCGCGACCGTCCTTGCCGGACGGGGGAGTTGGTGTGGGCGATGTCGCCGCCGCGCCGAGCGCGTGGTCCGGCTGCCGTGACGGGTCGGGGATCGGGACCGCGTTGTCCGGGCGCCTCCCCGAGCCGTCACGCCCTTGGCACCGGCGGCGGCCCCGGGCGCCCCGGCCGGCTGAGCCGACCGCATTGCCGGGCCGCCCCGCGGCGGCCCTCGGTGAGCTGATGCGACGGGCATCCGACCGCCCGTCGGCGAGGGCCGCCGCCGCGGCCCTTGCCTGTGGTTCCGCTCACACCACTCCCGACGGACCCCGCCCGGGCGCCGGGCGGCCCAGAGCGGGGCGTGGCGGCTCCCGGGCGGGGCCCGTGGTCACTTGTGGCGTAGCGGGGTCAGTTGTTCGATGTCGTAGCGCTTGCGCAGCGCCTCGATCGCGTCGTGGTCCGGCGGACCCCCGTCGCCCAGGATCTCCAGCAACTCCTCGAAGTACCGCTCGTGATCGGGCGGCGGAGACGCCTGGAAGAACATCTTCGCGGGGTTGTCCGTCGGGTTGGCGAAGGCGTGCGGGCAGCCCGGTGGCACCACGATGACGGTGCCGGGTGTCGCCCGCACCACCTTGGTGCCGGAAGGCGACTCCCACTTGCGCCAGTTGTCGGGCGTGCGCACCCGCGGTTCGAAGGCCAGCACGTCCAGTTCGCCCTCCAGCACGTAGAACAGCTCCTCGCTGCGCGTGTGCACATGGGCGCCGACGTCGAACCCGGGCGGGACCTCCACCTCGAAGGTGGAGGCCGTCCGCGAGTGCGTGCCGGTCACCTTGAACGTCACCCGCTGGGCCGGCGCCTGGACGATGCGCCCGTGTCCCGGCGGTACGAGCAACCCCTCCGTCGCGGTCATCGTCACCTCACCACGTCACGGGCAGCGTCTCGGGGCCGCGGACCACCGCGCCGCTGCGGAACGGAACCTCGTCCGGCGGCACCGCGAGCCGCATCCTCGGCACCCGCTCCAGCAGGGTGTCCAGCAGGAGTTCCGACTCCAGCCGGGCCAGCATGCCGCCGGGGCAGTGGTGCGGGCCGAAGCCGAACGCCACATGCTCGTCGGGGCCGCGGTCGAAGTCGACGGTCCCCGGGTCGGGGAAGACGTCGGGGTCGCGGTTGGCGGCCTGGTACGACACATGGACCGGGTCGCCGGCCGGGATCCGTACGCCTGAGATCTCGACGTCCTCCAGGGCGATCCGGGGCAGCCCGACCGCATTGCGGTGCGGGATGTACCGCAGCAGCTCATCGACGGCCCGGGGCCTGATCTCCGGCTCGGCGCGCAGCCGTTCGAGCAGATCGGGGCGGGTCATCAGCAGGTGGAACATCCGCCCGCTGTGGTGGGTGACCGCCTCGCCGCCGATCTGCAGGAGGACGGCAAGACCGACCGCCTCCTCCAGTGACACCTCGCCGCGGCCCACGGCGCCGCCGAGCAGCGAGGCGACGTCCTCGGAGGCACTGTCCAGGCGCACCCCGATGAGATCCGCGAAGTACCCGTACATCTCGTCCTTGGCCCGCTCGCCGTCCTGCTCGCCCTGAGCACAGGAGTGGATCTGCCGCGTCCAGATGTGCATGTCCTGCCGGTCGGCGCCGGGTACGCCCATCAGCTCGCAGATCACCGCGGTGGGGAACGGGCCGAGGACCGTGGCGGTCAGATCGGCCGGCGGGCCCGCCCCGAGCAGGTCGTCGACCAACTCGTCCAGCAGGGCACGGGCCTTGTCGCGCACCCGCCGCACCCCCTTCGCGGTGAACGCGGCGGCCACCGCGCGGCGCAGCCGGGTGTGGCCGGGCGGGTCGCGGAAGGCGACCGCGCCACGGGACGGGAGGACATGCGGGGCCGGCCGGGTGCCCTGCTGGTCCATGACCGCCTCGCGGCCGAACCGGGGGTCGTCGGCCACCGCCCGCACGTCCTCGTACCGGGTGACCAGCCAGGCCCAGCCCGCGCCGCCCGGCAGCCGGATCCGGGTGACCGGACCCTCCCGCGTCAGCTCGTCGAGCGCCGGGTCGGGGGCGGCCCCGGTCGGCTCGGGCGCCGTCCGGTCCCGTACCGTCGGCACGGACCCGGCGAGTGTCTCTTCCGCCATGTCGTCGCTCAGCCCCTCTGCACCCAGCTGCCGACGGTCATCTCGGCGGTGATGCCGGGCCCGAATCCGGCGAGCAGCCCGCGCGCCCCGTCCTCGGCGCCGCCCTCGTCGAAGAGCCGGCGCAACGCGTCCAGCACCACGGCGCTGGCGATGTTGCCGTACTCGGTCAGCGTGGACCGGCTGAACCGGAACGCGTGCGGCTCGACCTTCAGGAACTTGCTGAGGTCGTCGAGTATGCGGGGTCCGCCCGCGTGGATGACGTAGAAGTCCAGCGCGGACGCGTCCCAGCCGTGGGTGCCCGCGAGGTCCTGGAGCGCCGGGGCGAGCGGTTCCATCGTGGTGGGGACCCGCTTGTCCAGCAGGAAGTGGAAGCCCGTCGCGCGGACGTCGTAGGCGATCCAGTCCTCGGTCTTCGGGATCAGGTAGGACCCGTTGCGCTGGAGCTGCACGCCGGTGCCGCCCTGACCGCGCACCACGGCCGCCGCGATGCCGTCGCCGAACAGGCCGTTGGAGAGCAGCGAGCCGACGCCCAGGTCGGTGGGCTGGTAGCACAGCGAGCAGAACTCGCAGGCCACGATGAGGACGTTGGACTCGGGGTAGGCCGTGCAGTAGTCGTGGGCCCGGTTGATGGCCGCGCCGCCGGCCGCGCAGCCCAGCTGGGCGATCGGCAGCTGCCGGGTGGTGCTCGGGAAGTCCATCTCGTTGATCAGCCACGCGGTCAGCGACGGCATCATGAAGCCGGTGCACGACACGTAGACGATGACATCGATGTCAGACGTCAGGAGCTCGGCGTCGTCGAGCGCCCGCTGGATCACCGCGGGGACCCGGGCCTTCGCCTCCGCCTCGTAGACCTTGTTGCGTTCCTCGAAACCCGGATGCTTCAGGGTCTCCTCGATGGGCTGCACGATGTGCCGGGTGCGAACGCCCGTGTTCTCGATCAGTCGGAGGGCCAGTGGCAGCTGCGGATGGTCCGCGTGACGCGTACGCGCCAGTTCCAGTGTCTCCTCCATCGTGATCACGTTCTCTGGTACGGACACCGAGGGTCTGCACAAAGTCGCCATGAGCCGTCCCTGCTTTCGCCGTCCGGGGGTCTTCGCCCACCGGTGAGAAGGTGGTGCACTCAGGTTCGCCCGACGGGGCGACGATCTCGCGCCGGGTTACTCCGAACCGGGGACAACGGGTCGAGGACGGGCCTCGGCCCACGGCGCCCCGGCGGAGGACGCGATGCCGCCAACAGCCAAGGAAACACTGGCTTCCACGGCCCTCCGGCCGGTCACCGAGCCGGGGGCGAATCGGCTCGTCCCGGTGATCGCGGAGCGCCGGGCCAGCCGGGTCTCGCTCGGGCCGGCCGGCCCTGGAACGGCGGTGCGGGGTGGCCGTGTGTTACGCAGCCGGCCCAACGTGCCGCCGACCGCACGAAGTCGACCACGTTCTTCACCCTGCCGGCCCAATGCGACGAGATGCCGCCCGCGTCCCCGACCCGCGGCGCGAACGAGGACCGGTCCGTCGGCCCCGCCGCCGGTCCCGTCCGGCTCGCGCCGCCTGCCTCACGCGCGGCGCCCAACCCACCGAGGCATGCCCGGCCGGGTGCCCCGCCGTGCCGGGGCGGATCACGTACCCCCGCTGGAGGGTGGGGCCGCACAGGAACTGGTGCTCCTCGTCGGCGAGTTCGCGGCGGAGGCGGCCGACGCGGACGGCGAGCCGCCCGCCGTCCGGCCGCGGCGAGCACCAACTCCGCGACCCGGAGCGGGATTCACCTCACCCCCGCATCCCAGACCTGTCACGCCGTCACCACGGCTCGCCGCGCAAGCGGTCCGTCCCCTTCAAAGGCAGCTGCACCGGCCGCAGGAAGGGCGTTGCGGAGCGCACCGTCCGGCGTGCCGCGACGGGACGCGGGCAGCCGCGCGCGCTCCCGTACGGCTGCCGCCGCCGATGCGGAGCGTTCGGGTCACGGTGGGCCGCTGCTGTGGGCGATGCAGGCCACGTCGATGCGGTCGGCCAGCTTGGCGAGTTCGATGGTCAGCGCGGCCACCGTGTCCTCGTCCAGGCCGTCCTGCCCGGCCTCGACGAGTCGCAGCCACCGGCCGCCCACCGTGCGGAGCAGCTTGCTCACGTCGGACGCGGCCACCTGCAGGGCACCGCGGTCGTCGACGATCAGAGGCAGGGTCACTTCGCGGTTCACAGATCGGATCGTAGCCCCGGAAACGTCACGGACCCTGCCATACCGTGGTGATGTTGCAGAACTCGCGGATCCCGTGCCCGGACAGCTCACGCCCGTACCCGGACCGCTTGACCCCGCCGAAGGGGAACGCTGGATGGGAGGCGGTCATCCCGTTCACGTACACGCTGCCCGCCTCCAGGTCCGCCACGAACCGGTCGGTCTCGGCCTCGTCCCGCGTCCAGACGTTCGAACTGAGCCCGAACGGCGAGTCGTTGGCGATCAGCACCGCCTCGTCGAGGTCGTCGGCCCGGTAGAGCGTGGCGACCGGTCCGAACGCCTCCTCGCGGTGGATGCGCATCTCGCGGGTGACCCCGGCGAGCACGGTCGGCAGGTAGTACCAGCCGGGCCCCTGCGGGCGGTGACCGCCGCACAGCACCCGCGCCCCGCCGCGCCGTGCGTCCTCGACCAGCTCCTCCAGGTCGGCCCGCCCCCGCTCGGTGGACAGCGGGCCGACGTCCGTGTCCTTCGCCATCGGATCGCCGACCGTCAGCGCCCGCATCCCGGCGACGAACCGTTCGGCGAAGGCGTCGTAGACGTCGGTGTGCACGATGAACCGCTTGGCGGCGATGCACGACTGACCGTTGTTCTGCACGCGTGCGGTCACCGCGACCTGAGCGGCCGGGTCCAGGTCGGCGGACGGCATGACGACGTACGGATCGCTGCCGCCCAGCTCCAGCACCGTCTTCTTCACCATCTCCCCGGCGACGGAGGCGACGGCCCGGCCTGCGGGTTCGCTGCCGGTCAGCGTGGCGGCCCTGACCCGCTCGTCGCGCAGCACGTCGGCGACGGCCCCGGAACCGATGAGCAGGGTCTGGAAGCAGCCCTCGGGGAAGCCCGCCCGGTGGAAGAGGTCTTCCAGGTAGAGGGCGGTCTGCGGCACGTTGGACGCGTGCTTGAGCAGGCCCACGTTGCCCGCCATCAGGGCCGGGGCGGCGAACCGGATCACCTGCCACAGCGGGAAGTTCCACGGCATCACCGCGAGCACCGGCCCGAGCGGCCGGTAGCGCACCCGTACCCGTGACGCGCCGGAGTCCCGCGCGTCGGAACCGGCGGGTTCCTCGTCGGCCAGCAGTTCCCCGGCGTGCTCGGCGTACCAGCGCATCGCCTTGGCGCATTTCGCGCCCTCCGCGCGGGCCTGCCCGAGCGGCTTGCCCATCTCGGTGGTCATGGTCCGCGCGATGTCCTCGGTGTCCTCGTCCAGGAGGTGCGCGGCCCGCAGCAGCAGCCGTCCGCGGTCCTCGAAGCCGCTCGACCGGTAGGTGCGGAACGTGGCCTCGGCGAGCTGGAGCCGGCGCTCGATCTCCTCCTCGCCCATGGCCTCGTACGTCTTGAGCGTCTCGCCGTTCGCCGGGTTCACCGTCGCGATGGGCATGGCCGACCTCCCTCGGAGCGGTCCGTGCTACGACCTTCCCGCGCGGCGCGGGGCTCCGCAAGGCGTGCGGGTCATGGCGCTCCGCCGCCCCGCACGGCGGCGCTCACCGGCCGGCCGCGTGCTCGGCCAGCCGGTCGAGGAACGCGGCCTGCGCCCGCACGATCAGCTGCCCGGCCCGGTCGAGCCCGAACCAGGCCACCCGGTCCAGCTCCGGGAACTCCTGGGTCCGCCCGGAGCGCGGCGGCCACTGCATCCGGAAGGTCCCGGGCACCACGTCCGCGGGGTCCAGGTCCCCCTCCACCGCCCACGCCGTGACGACCTTGCCGCCCGCCTGCCGGACCTCGCCGAGCGCTACGGCCGCACCGTCCGGCGGCGGCAGGCCCAGCTCCTCCTGGAACTCGCGCCGGGCCGCGTCCCAGGCGCTCTCGTCACCCCCGTACTCGCCCTTCGGTACGGTCCACGCCCCGGCGTCCCTGCGGGCGAAGAACGGGCCGCCCATGTGGCCGAGCAGCACCTGAAGACCGTCCTCGGCGTGCCGGAACAGGAACAGGCCCGCGCTGCGCCGCCCGGTCACGGCCGCACCTCGGGGTGCGCGGCGAGCAGCGATGCGACGGTGTCGGCCTGCTCGGGACGCTTGTCCTCGCGGTAGCGGATCACCCGGGCGAAGCGCAGGGTGACCCCGGCCGGGTAGCGGGAAGACCGCTGCAGGCCGTCGTAGGCGATCTCGACGACGAGTTCGGGGCGTACGGTGACCACCCAGCCGTCGTCCGCGACGGCCAGCTCCCGCAGCCGCTCGGTCTGCCAGGTGAGCATCGCGTCCGTCATGCCCTTGAACGTCTTGCCGAGCATGGCGAAACCGCCGTCCGGGCCGCGCGCGCCCAGGTGCAGGTTGGAGAGCTTGCCGGTGCGGCGGCCGTGTCCCCATTCGGCGGCCAGGACCACCAGGTCCAGGGTGTGCACGGGCTTGACCTTCAGCCAGGACGCCCCGCGCCGGCCCGCGCTGTAGGGCGCGTCCAGCGCCTTCACCACGACGCCCTCGTGGCCGCGTTCCAGGGTCTCGGCGAGGAACCGCTCCGCCTCCCGGACGTCCCCGGGGCCGGCCACCAGGGCCCGGCGCACCCGCATCGGCTCGGGCACCAGCCGGGCCAGCTCGGCGTGCCGCTCGGCGAACGGCAGGTCCAGCAGGTCGCGGTCGCCGACCGCGAGGGCGTCGAAGAACACCGGCGAGACGGGGACCTCCCGGGCGGCCCGTGCCACATCCACCCGGGAGCCGACCCGCCCGGCCGTCTCCTGGAACGACCGGGGCCGGCCCGCCGGGTCGAAGGAGATCACCTCGCCGTCCAGGATGAACCGTTCGCCCATCAGCTCCAGGGCGGCGGCCGTCACCTCGGGCAGCCGGTCGGTGATGTCGTCGAGCGTACGGGTGTGGATGCGCACCGAGTCGCCGTCCCGGTGCAGCTGGACGCGGATGCCGTCGAGCTTCTCCTCGACCGCGCAGGCGCCCAGCTTCTCCACGGCCTCCGCGACCGAGGCGGCGGTCCGCGCCAGCATCGGCTGCACCGGGCGGCCGACGGTGAGCCGGAACCGGTCCAGGGCGCCGGGGCCGTCCGCGAGCAGCGCCGCGGCGACCGCCTGGAGCGACCCGGCGAGCATCACCGCCCGCCGGACCTCCGCCGGGTCCGCCCCGGTCGCCTGCGCCAGGCCCTCCACGGCGACGGCGTCCAGGGCGCCCTGGCGCAACTCGCCGGTGAGCAGCCCGAGCAGGAAACGCTGTTCGTCCTCGGTGGCCGCGCCGAACAGCACGCCGACCAGCCGGGAGCGCTCCGCCTGCGAACCGGCTCCGGCGAGCTTGCCCAGCTCGGTGAGGCGGGCGTCCACCTCGCGCACCGTGAGGGACGGCTCCGCGGCCGGCGGCACGCGCCGGCCGAGCACCTTCCAGCCGACGCCGAGCCGGCCCTGCGGCAGCCGGCCCGCCAGGTACGGGATGACGATCGGCACGTCGTCCGGCTCCGCGTCCCGGAACAGTTCGGCGAGCAGGGCGGTCTTCCGGGACCGGGCCGCGGTGGCCGCGACCTCCCGGGACACATGGGCGAGCCGGGCCAGCAGCATGCAGCCATGGTGCAACGCGGCAGCCGGGACTACACCCCGACGGTCGCGTCCAGATCGGCGAAGAGCAGTTCGCCGTTGATCGCCGCGCCCGCCCGGTAGCCGCGGCTCGCCGCGTTCACCACCTGCTCGGCGAAGCCGCTCGCGTTGCCCGCCGCCCACAGGCCCGGCACGCTCGTCAGGCCCCGCTCGTCGACCACGGGGAAGGTACCGAAGGGCGTCTCGCGCATCTCGGCGCCCAGCCGCACCAGCAGATCGGTCTGCGGCACCGCCCGCGGCGCCACGAACAGCACCTCGCGGTCGTGGACCGTGCCTCCCCCGGCCCCGGCCAGCCGCACCCCGGTCAGCCGGTCGTCGGTGACCGCGAGCCCCGCGACCTCGCCCGGGACCACCCGTACCCGGGCCGCCGCCAGCCTGCGCAGATCCTCGTCGGACAGCTCGTCCTCGGCGACCCGGTGCAGGAAGAAGGTCACGTCCTTCGACCACTGGGTCACCATCAGCGCCTGGTGGACGCTCAGCGGGGAGGTGGCGAGCACGCCGAACGCCCGGTCGCGCACCTCCCAGCCGTGGCAGTACGGGCAGTGCAGCACGTCCCGGCCGAAACGCTCGGCGACCCCGTCGACCGGCGGCAGCTCGTCGCGCAGTCCGGTCGCCACGACCAGGTGCCGGGCGCGCACCGTAGCGCCGCCGGCCAGCGTCACGCCGAAGCCGTCGTCGCGGGTCACGTCCACTGCGCGGTCCCGGACCAGCTCCACGCCGTAGCGAGCGATCTCCGCGCGGCCCGCGGCCAGGAACTCGGCGGGCGGCATGCCGTCGCGGGTCAGATAGCCCTGCATGTGCGCGGCGGGCGCGTTGCGCGGCTCACCCGCGTCGACCACCAGCGTGCGGCGCCTGGCGCGCCCCAGGACCAGCGCCGCGGACAGCCCGGCAGCCCCGCCGCCGACGACGATCGCTTCGTAGGTCCCGCTCTCGTCCCTCTGCTGGGCCTTCTCGGTCTTCTCGGTCATGGTTGACCACCTCCACGGAGACAGTCACCCGCACACTGCCGCGTTGACAAACGCGTTTGCCGAAACTGCAATGGAAGCATGACGGACGCGAACGAGCGCGGCATGGACCGCGCGGACGACACGGACGAAGTGCTCGCCGAGGTCGGCCCGCGCCTGCGGCGCATCCGCAAGGAGCGGGGCGCCACGCTCGCCGGGCTCTCGGCGGCGACCGGTATCTCGGTGAGCACGCTCTCCCGCCTGGAGGCGGGACTGCGCAAGCCCTCCCTGGAGCTGCTGCTGCCGATCGCGCGGGCCCACCAGGTGGCGCTGGACGAACTGGTGGGCGCCCCACCGGTCGGCGACCCGCGGGTACCTGCGGCCAGACCCATCGAGCGGTACGGGCGCACGCACTGGCCACTGACCCGTCAGCCCGGCGGGCTCCAGGCGTTCAAGGTGCTCGAACCGCAGCGCAGCCAGGAGCCTGATCCGCGCACGCACGAGGGCTACGAGTGGCTGTACGTGCTCTCCGGACGCCTGCGGCTGGTGCTCGGCGAGCACGACGTGGTGCTCGCGGCGGGGGAGGCGGCGGAGTTCGACACCCGGGTCCCGCACTGGTTCGGGTCGACGGGGGAGGGGCCGGTGGAGTTCCTGAGCCTCTTCGGGCCGCAGGGCGAACGGATGCATGTGCGGGCGCGGCCGACTCGGCGCGCCGAGGACGACTGACGGCGGTGGACCGTGACCGACGGCGGCCCGGCGCGACTGACGGCTGACCGTGGCTGCCGGTCGCCGGCCGTGGCTGATGGCGTCGGCTCGGGGTGGCTGTTCCCAGGATGGCAAGCGACCGCTTAGTATGCGGTCGGGTCCGGTCAGGCGACGCAGCCCCGTGGAGGCACCGCATGCAGGCATGGCACGTGCACGAGATCGGCGAACCGAGCGAGGTGATGCGGCTGACCGAGACGGAGCGGCCCACGCCCGGCGCCGGCCAGGTCCTGCTGCGGGTGCGCGCCGCGGGCGTCAACTTCCCTGACGCGCTGATGTGCCGCGGCCAGTACCAGGTCCGCCCGCCGCTGCCGTTCACCCCGGGAGTGGAGATCTGCGGCGAGACCGCGGACGGCCGCCGGGTGATCGCCACCCCCGCGCTGCCGTACGGCGGCTTCGCCGAGTACGCCGTCGCCGACGCCGCCGCCCTGCTGCCCGCGCCCGCCGCACTGGACGACGCCGAGGCCGCCGTGCTGCACATCGGCTACCAGACGGGCTGGTTCGGCCTGCACCGGCGGGCCCGCCTGGAGGCCGGCGAGACGCTGCTCGTGCACGCCGCCGCGGGCGGGGTCGGCAGCGCGGCCGTACAACTGGGCAAGGCGGCCGGGGCCACCGTCATCGGCGTCGTGGGCGGCGCAGGCAAGGCCGCCGTCGCCCGGGAACTGGGCTGCGACACCGTCATCGACCGGCACGCGGAGGACGTCGTCGCCGCGGTCAAGCAGGCCACCGGCGGCCGGGGCGCCGACGTGGTCTACGACCCGGTCGGCGGCGACGCGTACGCCCAGTCCGCGAAGACCGTCGCCTTCGAGGGCCGCATCGTCGTCGTCGGCTTCGCGAGCGGCACCGTGCCGAGCCCGGCGCTCAGCCACGCCCTGGTGAAGAACTACTCGGTCCTCGGCCTGCACTGGGGCCTGTACCGCACCAAGGACCCCGAGCTGGTACGGCACTGCCACGAACGGCTCACCGAACTGGCCGCGCGAGGTGCGATCCGGCCGCTGGTGAGCGCCCGGGTGCCGCTGGAGAAAGCCGCGGCGGCCGTCCAACGCGTCGCCGCCGGCGCCACGACCGGCCGGGTGGCCGTGGTACCGGGGGCGGAGCACGGGACCCTCTGACCGACGCCGGGTGGCTGCGCCGCCGTACCCGACGGGCGCCGGGGAACCGCGTTGCCGTACCCGCGTGTTGCGTCGGCGTCACGACCGGCCGGGTGGCCGTGGTGCCGGGGGTGGAGTACGGGACCCTCTGACCGACGCCGGGTGGCTGCGCCGCCGTACCGACGGGCGCCGGGGAACCGCGTTGCCGTA